>CAMCMB010000006.1 GCA_945875845.1 Pirellula staleyi DSM 6068 | reverse complement strand
CGATTCAATTCGCTTTACACGCGAACGAGTTTACTGATCTACGGGCTAACCCTCGTAAGATCGAATAGCAGCTTGCGGCGTACGACGGAAAATTTACCAACAATTGTCCCGACCACCCTTGACACAAAACAATACATAGCAGCGAAAGGAATGCGATAGGCACAAAAACACAGTGGCAATGCTGACGATCCCGATCGGGCAGAAAAATGCTTTTCTCTGTGTCTCTGTGGTAAAAAAGCATGCACAGCGAGTTTGCGGTATTTAGTCCACATCTTCCCATTCGTTTCCGTGTGCTTGTTCGTCGAAGTCCTTGGTGACCGCAAGCGCCTCTTCTGTGTCCTCGGATCGCTTTTTCTTCTTGGGTTTCGTCGCCTTAGGAGTTTCCTCCCAACTATCATCCCGACGGATCTTATTTCCTCTTCCTTTGCTTGGTTTCTCCTCTGAGCTGTCGGTCCCCACTCGCATCTCGTCCCACTGAGCCAATGTAATCACGACATCCCGCGCTTGAGAGCCATTGTATTGCCCCACGATCCCGTCCTCCGACATGAAATCGATCAAACGGGCGGCACGGCCGTAGCCAATCCCCAACGCCCGTTGCAACAAGGAGCAACTCCCTCGACCTTCGCGGACGACAATGTCTACAGCAGCTTCGTACAGATCGTCGCGTTTTTTGAATGTGCCAGGCTTGACTGGCTCCTCATTGTCCTTGGCGGCTTTGAGCTGAACCAACTCTTGTACAAAATTTTGCTCGCCCATGCTGCAATGATCGACCACGGCATTGATTTCGTCGTCGCTCAGGTAGGTGCCTTGCCCGCGCACCAGGGCGCTCGTACCGGGCCATAGGAACAGCATGTCCCCGTTACCGAGCAATTTATCCGCTCCCATTTCGTCCAGAACCACCCGCGAATCTGTACGGCTAGCCACCTGGAAACTGATTCTGGCTGGAAGATTACTTTTGATCAATCCGGTGATAACATCGACGGTTGGTTTTTGTGTCGCCAAGATCAAGTGAATTCCAACAGCCCGACTTTTCGCTGCAAGCCGAATGATGTGCGTTTCCACTTCCTTGCCCGAGGTAAGCATCAAGTCAGCCATCTCGTCGACCACGATCACAATAAACGGTAAGTGATCCGGAATCAGCTCCGCTTCTTCATCGTTCTCCGGCTTAAGTCGATCCAATAGTTCCTCGCGGCCCAATTGGTTGTAATTGGTCAAATGCCGTACTCCTGCCCGAGCCAGCAATTCGTAACGTTCCTGCATCTTGTCGACCGCCCATGCCAAAATCGCTTCGGCTTTGCGCATGTCGATGACGACGGGGTGCATAAGGTGCGGAAGCCTGGCATAGCAGCTCAGTTCGACCATCTTCGGGTCGATCATCAACATCCGCACTTCATCCGGTCGCCTAGTCATGAGGATGGACGAGATGATCGAGTTCAAGCAAACGCTTTTGCCAGTCCCGGTCCGTCCTGCGATGAGCAAGTGCGGTAAGCTTGCAAGATCTACGGTGAGGGCTTTACCTGATACGTCTTTCCCAAGAAACAACGGTATCTTTTGCTTGCGAACCTGAGGCCCGCTCTCTTCAATGACTTCGCGCATCCGAACGATTTGCCGGTGTTCATTGGGCACTTCGATACCAACGCTATTTTTGCCCGGAATGGGAGCCACAATGCGCACGCTTGGGACACGGAGGGCGATTGCGAGATCGTCGGCCAAACCTGTGATTTTGCTCAATCGCAAGCCGGCTTCGAGCTCGATTTCATATTGCGCGATCACGGGCCCGGTTTCGATTTCTACTACCCGAATGTTAAACCCAAATTTGGCGAACGTTTGTTCGAGGACTTTGGCTTTTTTCTTGACTTCTTCTGTCTGCTCGTCGTAGGAAATCTCGTCGGACTCCGACAATAGGTCGAGTCCTGGCAGCACATACTCTTCGCTTCCCTCCGGGAGTTTCGTGTCGTTCAATTGAGCATGCAAATCCTCATGAAGTTGGGGGGACGCAACATCCACAACCTCGGTCTTTTCTTTGCGGGTTTTGACTCGCGGTCCCTTGTCTTCTTCTATGTGAGCCGCATCACTACGAATGGACCGTGAACGTCCTGCTCCGCGTTTCTTTGGGGGCTCAACGACAATTTGGTCTTCGTCGTCTTGGCTGTGAACCTCGTCATCATTCACCTCTTCTCCATCGCCATGCAGTTCCATCTCCTCATCTGCGATGGTTGCATCTTCGTCTTCGTCGAATTCGTCATCATCGTGGTACTCCACTCTGGGCGCAATGGGTTTTCGTCCGCTGACGATCGTTTTATGCGCAGCGCTTTGGTGGCTGGAGCCCGCATTCTGCAGTTCATCTTCGTCATCGAGCAACTCGCCCTCAGTCTTTTTCTTCGATCCAAAGAGTGCACCGGCGATGGATGCCAAAGTGGTTGCTTTGGGAAAGGTCAAATCCGTTCGGCCGACGGCTTTCGATTGCGATGCGAGATCGAGGGCGGTCAAGCTTGCTTCCGCTCGTCGGCCAATTCGAATGGCTGGACCACCATCGCCGCTATCGTTCGTTGCATTGCTACTAATACCGCCCCCTGCCAAAGGTGCTGCGTAGGTCACCGAAGAGGGATAGGCTGTTTGGCCTGCAACGTTGCTTCCACCCGCTGTGATCGAGGCTGGATTTTGTCGTAGCGTCATGCTCTTAGGTAAATCGGATCGCGATGGAGAAAAGGTTCCTGACAAGTTTCCTGCGTGGCGACCCATCGTCCATGTCGGCAGGCGAAACCATTTCAAGGCCATCATGCTGCCAGTTGCCGCAAAGCCGAAGTAGCGAACGAGAGCGTATTCGGTGCTCAAGAGCAGTCCACCAATAAACACCGCAACAATCAGGATGACCGATCCGGCTTGCGCAAGGTGCTCATTCATCCAAGTGTTGCAAAGTGCACCCAAATAGCCACCGCCCCCAATCGGAACAGGAATCCTCGGCTGGATGCCGAATCGAGTTGGCATGCTGCAGACTGCGACCAAAATCAAGGTCCAACCGATACTGCGTCCCATCGGAGAAGCCAAGGGTTGCTGCCTAAGCATCACGACTCCGGCCAAGATCATAAGGCTGGCTATCAAATAGGCGCCAATGCCTGTGGCTTGAAACAGCAAATCGCTGGCAAATGCTCCCATATATCCACAAGAATTTTGAATGCTCTCGTTAAATGGGTAGGCAGCATAAATGGGACTGTAAAAAGTTGCTAGAGTCCCACTGAATTCACCAAGATTGTCCGCTGGATCGTGGGTAAACAGTGACAGCCACAGTACGGCGGATGCGGCAAACATCACGACAGCAGCTATATCCCATCGGACGGACCGTTGATTTTCCATCGCTCGCTTACCTTAGATTCCTTGGTTACAATGCCGAACGCCACCAATCTTTTTCGGCAACTGCGATTCGAAACCGCCTTGTAGACTTAAGCGGCAATACCTGGTCAGCACAATCCGCAAACTCAACTCGGTTCTTCTATGTTCGGCATTCTGAATTTGCACAAGCCTGTGGGTCCAACAAGCCGTGACTGCGTCAACGCTGTGCAACGGCTGATTCATCCAACGAAGGTCGGACACGCTGGTACGCTTGACCCACTTGCAAGTGGAGTCCTGCTTGTCTTAATTGGACAAGCCGTCCGATTAACCGATGCAATCCACACGCTGCCAAAACAATATTTGGGTTCTTTTGAACTAGGAGTAACCAACGATTCTGCCGACAGCGAGTCAACCGCAGTACCGATTCCGTCGCCGCCCATCATCCAACAGCATCAGATTGAACAGCAATTACCCTCGTTCACGGGGATAATTGAACAGACGCCGCCGAAGTACTCCGCCATTTGGATCGATGGGAAACGAGCTCACGAATTGGCCCGTGAAGGAAAAGAATTCGAAATTCCGAAAAGAGATGTAACGGTTGCATCGATTGAACTAACCGCTTTCAAATACCCTCATTTTGAACTGAAGATCACTTGCGGAACCGGCACCTACATTCGATCCATCGGCCGAGACATTGCCTTAGCGCTTGGTTCGGATGCAATTATGACCAGTTTGGTGCGAACTGCCATTGGCCCCTTCCTTCTCGAGAATTCCTGTTCGCCGGATGCACTCGAAGAGGAATCCGCCATCGCAGGCCAACTTATGCCTTCAAGCCTAGGTGTCAAGCATTGGCCACAAGCTTTTCCCAATGATGAAACGCTCGTGAGACTGGAACAGGGCAAGCGAATTGACCAATCCGACTTCAACAGCGATGCATTGCACTGCGTAGACTTTGCCGCCGCACTGGATTCGTCGGGGCGACTGCGAGCCCTCATCAAACGCATTGATGGGCGAGAGTGGCGTGCAGACAAATGTTTTTTGTTGAGCCAGGGATAGCCTGTCCAACCCACAACGGGGAAAAAGAAAAGGATCATTCGATAAAACGAGTACATTCTTACCGCTTGCATCAAAATTCTCGCTGTAGTGCCATTCAATCTTGAGTTCAGCACAAATTTGTGAGGTATCGTCTCGAAGCGTCTTCCTCGAAGACACCTCGATCGCAACGGTTGCGAGCGTTTCCATGGAACGGACAGTTTAGGTGATACCTGGATGTACCACACCTCTTCAACATCGATCTCAAATCTCTGCCAGTGCAGATCTGCGATTGCTCGTCGTTCGTTCACTCCGATCGCGAAGTATTTTTCTCGGTACGCGATTGTATGCTGCGTTGTTTTGGGGTTCATCAGTGGATGTAAAACACTGTCACTGCCAGCCATTGACCCGACCGGCAACCGTATTTTCACCCATCAGGGAACTTCGGTCGTATCGCCGCACGATCCCAACAATGGCTATCCATCGAAGCAACCTGCATTTCAAACGCCGCCGGAACCGCCCGCCTGTATGCAGGGTGGAGATGGAGCAGAGAAGAAACTGTGCAAGGGATGCCTTGCAGGTAAAACTTGTTTAGGGAAAGCGAGGGAAGCGAAGGAAGCGGAAGACCTTCGGGGACGATGCGGACAATTGCTACTTACCCCGACGCGAATCGTTGCCCCTGTAGGTGGTGAGGTAATCTTGCTCGCCGGTATCTGCGGAAAAGATGAATTCTTGGTCACCAATGAGGCTATTGAATGGATGCTCTCCCCCAATAGCGCCGGCGAAATTGTCGCGGTCGGGGACGATGCCAAGGGACAACCTCGCTCTAGCTGGAAACGCGACGATAGCCCCAAAGTTGAAAAGCTCGGCGTCGATTTTGCACGCGGTCGAACAAGCAAAGAAGCCGGGGTTATTACGCGTGGCACCTCCACAAAAGCCGATGACCTTCCCATCCGAAAAGGGCAAACTTGGATCAGCTTGACCAGCCCCAGTGAAGGCACATCGAAGGTTACAGCTCTCGCGCCTGACAGCGATGTCTGGGATAAACGCCGACAAACCGCCACCATCTATTGGGTCGATGCAAGCTGGCAATTCCCAGTGCCCCAAATCGTGAATAGCGGCGAAGAGGTAAGGCTCGTCACGCGCGTGATGAAGGCGGAAGGATTTATGGCTGCGGAAGGCTGGATCGTCCGGTATCGGGTCCTGAACCCTGAATTTGCGTTGTTTATGCCAACCCAAGCGGAGAAAGCGGACGTCCAAGTAGACGCCAATGGCGTTGCGCAAGTCGCTATCGTAAATGGCTCTTTTCCTGGGGCGAATCAATCGCCTTTCGGTACCGTCATGATTGAAATCGAAGTGGTCAAGCCTGCGGATGCTGCACTGAACATGCCCGAGCTACCCATCGCTCGCGGGACAACGACCGTAACATGGAGCGCCGCTTCCCTGTTACTTCAAGTCGGTGGGCCCGAGATCGCTGTCCCAAGCCAACCGTTGGTTTATTCCGCAAGTCTCGCCAATGTCGGTGACCTTGTTTCCGAAAACACAGTTCTGACGGTTTCCATCCCGAATGGTATGCGGTTTGATTCGGCAAGCTACGCACCGGATCCCCAACCAACCAACAACAGCGTGCGCTGGACGATTGGACCATTGCAAGCCAGACGCCAATTTGACGTGAACATGACGTTCGTCGCAACCGCAGCCATGGATGCTCAAGTGCTCTTTGACGCCACAGGCTCTCCCAATCTGCGTCAACAAAAAGCGATTCGAACCGATGTGCTTAAACCGCAGGTAACTCTACAAATCGCTCCGCGACCGAATTTTCAACAAGTCGAAGTAGGCAACGAAGCCGCCTTTGAAATCTTGGTAACCAATACTGGCAATCAGACAATCAACAACCTTGAGATCACGCTTGCAAGCGATCCGGGGTTACAACACATTCGTGGAGGAAACGAGTCGCGTCAAGCAATCGATTTTCTGCCGCCCGGACAACCGCGAAAGCTCGATGCATCCTTCATCGTGCAGCGAGAAGGAGATCTTTGCGTCAGCGCGAGCGCTCAGTCCGTAAACCAAGTTCTCGCTGCACAGAAAGCATGCATCCGCGGGCTTCCCGCTACTCCCAAACGACCTGCATTGACGTTCCTAATCGACCGTGCCTCGGTGCAAAATAGTGTTCCGTTAGGGGGCGATTTCACCATGGTTTGGTCCTTTGCAAACACCGGTACCACGACTCTTCGCAGTCCCATCGTTTCGATTCAACATGATCCAAGTTTCGAAGCCTTGGAGTTGAGTCGCGACGTCGAATATCAACCGGAACGACAGGTCGGTCGATGGCGTCTGGCTGATATGCCACCTAATGGTCGACTTGAATTTTCAGGCCGATTTAAGGCTATTTCACCCTCCGCTCAAGCCAGTGTGACCGTCCAAGTTGAAACGGCAGATGGCATCAGCGGCCGACAGGTGTTGACTCTTGCTGTCAGCAATTCAGGCTCTGGAGGGGATATTTTGCCAGGCAGTGCGCCCGCCACGAACAGCAGCGGGTTTGGCTCCAATAAAGTCCCCGTGCCATCCGGTAATAGCTCAATGCCCTCTGGTAATGGCATTGAACGTGAACTGAGTGTCACCATCATTCCGGTCAGCAATAACCTCAAGAAAGGTGAGGTCGGCTTTTACGAGATCCGGGTTGAGAATCTGCGAAACAAGCCGCATCAACAAGTTTCTCTTCGATTGCAGTACCCTAGCACTGCCACATTGACATCGATTCGAGCCAAAGACCTGAAATACAATCTTTCCAACACGGATAGGCAGATCGACTTCGAACCCATTCAATATTTCAGGGCCAACGATACCTATTCGTGTGTCGTTCAATTGCGACTGGATCGGGAGACGGAAGGCGAGTTGGTTGCGTCGGTCACCAGCACAGGTCAACCAACTCCATCGTTGAATCGATTATCGATCCAAGCCGTCCCTTAGTAAACCGGACGTTAGTGCAAACCGGAAGCTAGGGGCTTGTTGATTTAATGGTACGACGGACTTCCAAGTCCGTCGAATTCCCAATTGACGGACTTGGAAGTCCGTCATACCGCCCTTAACCAATAACGACTTCACTAAATCAACAAGCCCCTAGCGCGTACCGGCTGATTCGAACACTCTCGCACCGGTCAACAACTCGACGCATTGACTTTGAACCTTGATCGCGCGAATCAAGGTCCAAATATGTTTAGGGGCGAATTCACAAGGCTCAACCGATGCAAGGGGCACGCCCACCGCGTTTGCACTGCACGGGGCCGCCCGAAGCAGATCCGTTTATGTGTGCGGCTAGCCCAATACTACAATCGCTAAAAACCGATCCATGGTTACGAAGCTTGATTCGTCCCGACCATTCTTGCGGCCGTCAACACGGCTTGAACCATTCCCGACGCCTCCGCCTTGTTCTGCCAAGCGATGTCGTGAGCGGTTCCATGCGCCACACTTGTTCGAATGATCGGTAGGCCAAGTGTCACGTTCACGGCATCGAACATATCGAGCAGTTTCAAAGCGATATGGCCTTGGTCGTGATACATGGCAATAACCGCGTCGAAAGCTCCATCGACCGCCTTTGGCATCAGGGTATCGACTGGCAAAGGACCCACAACATGGATGCCCATCCGTTGTGCCATTGCGACCGCAGGTTCGATGATCGTTTGTTCCTCTGCACCGAACCGACCGCTTTCTCCTCCATGCGGGTTGAGGGCAGCGACAGCGATGCGGGGCTTGGGATCGATTCCGAGGGAGTTTCGGATGCGAGTAAAAACGTCGTTTGCAAGACGAATTTTTTCGTCGATCGCTTCGATTTTTATATGATTAAATATTTCACGAAGTGCCATGTGAAGCGTTACGTGCACAACTCCGAACCCGGCCGGCCCGCCGTGCCGAGGCCTTCCCGGTGGCAAATACAGCATCATGGCGTATTCCTGGACTCCGCACAAATGAGCGAGCAATTCCGTATGGCCGGGCCAATCATGCCCTGAGTTCTGAAGCGCTACTTTGTGAAGCGGTGCTGTTACGATCGCATCCACGCTACCGTCCAATGCAAGTTGCGCAGCACACAGTAAACAATCATATGCGGCTTGACCTCCTCGCACATCGACGACAGCTTGGATTGCCAGATCGGAGGCAGAATCACCAGTCTCTAAGCACCACAGTTTCACTTTTCCGATCCGATTTTCGTCGTCGGAGGCTTGCCATTGATCCAGTGAAGTGATCGGCACGACGGACAGATCGAGGCCCGAAGCCATCGACGCACGACGCAAAATGGAAGATCGCCCTATCACGAGTGGTCGGCAGTGTTGACTGAATTGACCGCTGGCGATTGCCTTGACGATGATCTCCGGACCGATTCCGGTTGGGTCACCCATGGTTATGGCGATGCGTGGTAAGAACGACATGGACCTGTCCCAGATAGAAGAACGGCGATGCACTGTGAGCGACCGGCGATTTTAGCTTCGAGTTTGCGTTTTTGCCTTCTCGATTGTCCGCTCCAGCGTGGCAGGCGGCACAGGCGAACGCCAAACATCCACAACGCGCCCCGCACCATCGACGACGATGGTGGTCGGATATGTAAAACCTCCAGCAGTCAGTAGTTGGCTAATTTGAGTTCGAGTGTATTCCGCTGGATCGTGGTAAACAGGCAAGTCGAGGGCATTGGAATCGCTCATGTTGGCCAGAAATTTCTTGGAATAGAACGCCAGAGACTCTGCGCTGTCGTTGCTCCTGTCGCTACATGCAATGCTTGCAAACAGGACGTCGCTGTCGGTACTGTATTTCTTTTGAAGCTGGAGGAAGTCCGGATATTCCGTGGCGCTTGGTCGACTCCAATAACCCCAGAAATGAAGCACAACCACTTTTCCTTTCATGGCCTCTTGGCTGATGGCTTGGTCCGCATTGATGAGTGGTTGAATATCGAGTTCGGTGATCGTTTGGCCGATAATCCGAGCTTTTTCTCGGCCGATGAACAGCAAAACGCAAATGCCAGTCACCATGAAAAGGCCGGCTAAAATCAATGGGACAAAGGCCGGAGCGGCTCGTTTTTCCTTCGTCGGTTCGGTAGTAACTTGCGGGGACTGATCCATTTCGACCTTTCGATGATGACGGTGATTGCGATGAGGATGACGCTTCGCGACCGGCAGACGGAAATCTTCCGACTTCTGTTTCCAATGAATAATGTCCAAGGGCGCGAGCCCGACGTTTTTTCACATCGTAATTCTAGTACCCAATCCCGTTAGGTGCGACCTCAAAGCAACTTTGCGGATGGATGACGCTGGTTAGGGTTGAAGAATTGGGGTTTGCCTGCGAAAATACGGGCGACTGTCCTTTCCGAATTCGACCACATCGAGAATTAGGAACGGTGAATAGAAAGCATTTAGCGTTCGCCTGGGTTCGGATTTCGACAAACCGTTTCGATTTAAGTTAGCTACATTCATGCGATGTCCCTACTGTTACAGTGATAACGACGGAGTTCGAGACTCCCGAATCGTTGAAGACGGAAAAGCCATCCGTCGCCGTCGATTCTGCAATCAATGCCGAAGACGATTTACGACCTATGAACGCGTTGAAGGGCTCCTCCAAGTCCGAAAACGGGATGGAACTCACCAAGATTTCAGTCGCGCCAAAATTGAATTGGGGTTACGGGCTGCATGTTGGAAAAGAACCATTAGCGGAGAGGACGTTGAAAAACTCGCTGCAGAGATTGAATCGCACATTCTCGACAACTACGAAAAAGAGGTGAGTAGCGAAGAGATCGGAAAACTATGCATGGAGTTTTTGAAGGAAGTAGACCAAGTTGCCTTTGTAAGGTTTGCAAGTGTCTACCGCAGTTTCGGCGACGCACAGGACTTCGTCGATGAATTGACTCCCATCCTCAAGCCGCGGCCGAAAACCAAAAAAAAGAGACCTGCGAAATAGGGGGTAGCTCCCATACTTGGATGAGATGATTCGGGTTGTTCTCGTGAATCCGATTGCAAAAGATCCGATGGATATTTCGTTCGAGAAACAGCTTTACAGGCACCAAACCGCAACCTAATTTGGAAACCCAATCGTGATTGAAAATCGATTCTTAAGCAGAGGATTCGCCAGATGACGACACGAAAGCTGAGTGCCGTTGGGCTTATGGCCGGCGGTACCTTTTGAAAGCCGGAAAGTCCGATTCGACTCAATGTTTTGGCAAAAATGGGATAGATTGGCACCCAGGGGCACGAAGTCCGCGCGGATCGATCATGAGCCCGTCATTTTTTTCTAATTCTTAACCACCATCATCGTGCCCTCAGCAATTATTACCGGCATTACCGGACAAGACGGATCTTATCTTTGTGAACACCTCTTGAATGAAGGGTACGTCGTTCATGGGATCGTTCGCAGAAGCAGCTCGCTTGATCGCCCAAGACTGCTTTCCCAATACAACAATACAGACATTTACGGCAAGAGATTATTTCTGCATTACGCGGATCTATCAGATACGACTTCGATACGTAGGATCATTGCTCAGACAAAGCCCGACGAGTTCTATCACTTAGCAGGCCAATCGCACGTTGGACTTAGTTTTGAGATCCCAGAGAGCACTTGCGAGTTGACGGCCATGGGAACCCTCCGGATCATGGAAATCCTTCGCGATCAGCCGAATAACCCGAAGCTACTTCACGCAAGTAGCCGCGAAATATTTGGTACGCCCAAAATATCGCCTCAGGATGAGTCTACGCCGCAAAATCCCAACTCGCCCTACGGTTGTGCCAAGGCCTTTGCCACACAACTCGTTCGTGTTTATCGCGAATCGCACGGCTCATTCTTCTGCAATGCAATTTGTTACAACCACGAGAGTCCTCGGCGAGCTGAGAACTTCGTCACTCGCAAGATAACGCTGGCTGTGGCGCGTATCAAGATGGGCCTCCAATCCAAACTAAAGCTCGGATCTGTCGATTCAGCCCGTGACTGGGGCTATGCTAAGGAATACGCAGAGGCAATGTGGCTGATATTGCAACATGCGTCCCCCGATGACTATGTCCTAGCCACCGGAACAAGTCATACGGTTCGAGAATTTGCTCAGGTTGCATTTGAGCACGTGGGACTTGATTGGCAAGAACATGTCGAACTCGACAAACGCTTCGTTCGACCTGCTGATGCCGCGTCACTGCTCGGAGACGCTTCCAAAGCGGAAAAAATTCTTGGATGGAAAGCAAAAACATACATGCATGAACTCATTCGTCTTATGGTGGATCATGACATGAAGCTTCTGGCTGGCACGCAACCGATGAATGATCAATAACCGGAACGCGGAGTCCGAAACCCATCATCCGACCTCACATATGCTTGTACAGCGATCCACGAGCCACGTGATCGAGTGCCCCAAGACGTCTCAGAAATAGCGATTATTCCGAATGTGCATTGCGATTGCTCTTGAGAAATTCTTTCCAGGGCCACCAGTCCGTCCCATACGTAAAAATGCACTGATAAAGAAGAGTTTAACGGCACTGGAAACTGGAAACAAGATTGCAAACGTTCGGCTTAGATGTATGATTCCGCATCAAATTGGGTTGATTTTAAGGCGTGCAAAATGACAACCGAAAACAATCGGTTGTCACCCACAGGAACGAAGTCCGCGCCAACCGACCACTGCCTCATGCCTAATGTTTACTGCGTAATGTTTACTGCCTACTGCTCATGTCCAAGCAATTCATTCATAAATCAATGCAAGCTGTAATACTTGCCGGAGGTCTTGGAACGCGGATTTCCGAGGAGACTCACTTAAAGCCCAAGCCGATGATCGAAATCGGTGGTAGACCGATTTTGTGGCACATCCTCAAAATTTACTCGTCCCATGGCATTAACGATTTCATCATCTGCGCAGGCTACAAAGGCTATGTGATCAAAGAGTACTTTGCAAATTATTTCCTCCACATGTCGGATGTAACATTTGACATGAGTCGAAACAGTATGGAAGTCCACGCTCGCAATGCGGAACCTTGGCGAGTAACCGTGGTCGATACTGGAGACGACACAATGACCGGAGGACGATTGGCCCGGGTTAAACCTTATCTCAATGATCAGACCTTTTGCTTTACTTATGGAGACGGCGTTTCTGATATCGATGTTACTGCGGCAGTTGATTTCCATCGCAAACAAGGCAAAATTGCAACTTTAACTGCGGTTCAACCGCCCGGTCGTTATGGAGCTCTGGGCTTCGACGAAAAAGATTCGAAAATCGTCTCGTCGTTTCAAGAGAAGCCCGAGGGAGACGGTTTATGGATAAATGGCGGATACTTCGTCCTAGAGCCCAAGGCAATAGATTACATAAAGGATGGTGACCAAACCATTTGGGAGCGACAACCGCTCGACAAATTGGCTAACGATGGACAACTCGGGGCGTATCGCCACAGCGGTTTCTGGCGCCCCATGGATACGTTAAGAGATAAGGTGGAACTCGAAACATTGTGGTCGAGTGGAAAAGCGCCTTGGAAGTCTTGGTAGTCAAATAGTACCAATGTTTGCAGACATCTATCAAAATCGTTCTGTCCTTGTGACCGGGCACACGGGTTTCAAAGGTAGCTGGCTTAGTCAGTGGCTTCTGAAACTTGGAGCTCAGGTCCACGGCTTTGCACTCAATCCGCAACCTCACGAGATACTTTTCGATCAGCTTTCACTGGCCGAGAAACTGACAACTGACACGCGAGCCGACATTCGCGACAGGGAGTTGCTCAAGGCAACGATTGCCGAGACACAACCCGAAATCATATTTCACCTGGCAGCTCAACCTCTTGTCCGGCTTTCCTTCGACATTCCATTGGATACGTTTGAGACCAACGTAATGGGAACTGCGAATTTGCTCGAGTCCATTAGGTTGCTCGATCATTCTTGCTCAGTCGTCGTAGTAACAACAGATAAGTGCTACGAGAATCGCGAATGGTTGCATGCGTACAGAGAAGAAGACGCAATGGGAGGCTACGATCCCTATAGTGCATCGAAAGGGTGTGCAGAATTGGTGACAGCGGCGTACCGACGTTCCTTTTTTTCTGCAAACTCAAGGCAAAGGATTGCATCTGCGCGAGCGGGCAATGTCATAGGCGGCGGTGATTGGGCCAAAGACCGAATCGTTCCTGATGTATTTCGAGCACTTGCAAAAGGAGAATCGATTCCCGTCAGAAACAAGCATGCAACAAGACCGTGGCAACACGTGCTTGATCCATTGTCAGGGTACCTTTGGCTCGGCGCAACCCTTGCCCAAATTCTTGATTCAAGTTCCTGCGGGGAGCAATACTGCTCTGCGTTTAACTTTGGGCCCAGTATTTTGAGCAATCGAACCGTTTCGGACGTAGTCCAGTCGATATTGAGCCATACAGGTGGCCAGTGGATAGATTGTTCGCACCCAAATGCCCACCATGAGGCGTCCAAGTTAAATTTGGCAATCGATAAGGCATTTCATTTGCTGGGCTGGCGACCGACTTGGGACTACGATGAGACCATTCTTAGAACTGCGCAATGGTATCAGACAGTCACCGACGGAGCCGACCCGAGCCGTATGGTTTCACAACATATTTCACTGTTTGAATCGAAAGCATCGGAAATTGGCAATCCATGGGCTTCTACCAAGAACCAATCCTAATAACTTGTAACATCGATGAGTGCGCTTAATAACGATCAATTGAAGGCCGAGATTCTTAGACTTACTCGTGAGTTCTCAAGACGAGTCCATGGAAGTAACCGGCCCGGATACGAGGAAGTTCAACCGAAGTTCATCCCGGGCGAAACGGTTGTCCCGTACGCGGGCAGAGTCTTTACAGAGGATGAAGTAGAAGCGGCAGTATCCAGTACGCTCGACTTCTGGCTTACGCTAGGTCCCGAAGGGGACAAATTTGAAAACCAGCTTGGCGAGTTCCTGGGAGTTCGAAAATCGCTTTTGGTGAACTCAGGGTCGAGCGCTAATCTTGTCGCACTATCGGCTTTGACAAGCCCCAAGCTTTCCAAAGAAAAGAGACTGCGGCCCGGGGATGAAGTGATCACTGTCGCGGCAGGTTTTCCGACAACGGTCGCACCTATCCTACAAAATGGATTGACAGCCGTATTCATTGACGCAGATCCAATTACGGGAAATGCTAGATGCGAACAACTCGAAAATGCCTACATGCCGGGCAAAACAAAAGCGGTCATGATCGCTCACGCGTTAGGTAACCCGTTCGATCTTTCCGTGGTGCTTCCGTTCTGCAAAGATCATGATCTTTGGTTAATTGAAGATAACTGCGACGCACTCGGGTGTTCGTACACGCTGCCCGCAAATTCTCCCTTGCTAGCCGACTTCCCCAAGTCACCACTGAATCCCGACGGTAGCCTCACCAAATACACAGGTAGTTGGGGGGATCTGTCGACCCAAAGCTTCTACCCACCACACCATTTGACGATGGGTGAGGGTGGAGCCGTCAACATCATTAAGCAGGCTGCTTTGAAGGTCCTGGTAGAGAGCTTTCGGGATTGGGGGCGAGACTGTTGGTGCCCATCTGGCAAGGACAATACGTGCAACAAGCGGTTTGCCTGGCAGCTCGGCGAGTTGCCTGAAGGTTACGACCACAAATATATCTATAGTCATCTTGGCTATAACTTAAAGCCGCTTGATACGCAGGCTGCCATCGGAAGCGTGCAACTAAAAAAATTACCGGCCTTCATTCAGGCAAGAAAAGACAATTGGCAAGCGTTGCGAAGTGGTCTTGCATCGCTAGAAGAGTTCATTGAGTTTTCCTTGCCAACCCATGCAACCAAATGGAATACGAATGGCAGTTTCGACTGGGACTCGACGGGCTGCCGCACGGATTGTTCATGGTTCGGCTTCAAGATGTCTGTGCGCCCTGGAGCCCCATTCACTCGAACCGATTTGGCGAGACATCTCGACGAGTGCAAAATAGGGAATCGAATGTTGTTTGGTGGAAACCTATTGAGGCAACCCGCTTTTGTTCAAGCAAGGTTCGATGCACCCAGTTCCATTCGTGTGATTGGGGACTTGAGTGGTGCCGATGAAATAATGAATAGCACCCTATTCATTGGAACCTATCCAGGGCTTTCGTCTGCCATGATTCATTACATCAACGAATCGATTGTTGACTTCGTGAGAAGTAAGACCGCCGCAACGTGAAATGCTTTGTGACCGGCGCAAATGGTTTTGTCGGTAGCCATGTCGTGCGCATGTTGGTTGAATCAAGGATCCCAACCGCTGTCCTCGTTCGAAACGATGCCTCTTGTCGTAAGTTAGGCCATCTTTTACCAGACGTCGAAGTGTTTTGCGGAGACATGCACGACGAGTCCATCCTTTCCGGAGCATTAGAGGGTTTCCGCCCCGACACAATTCTGCATTTGGGATGGTCCGGCGTCGCATCTGGAAATCGAAATGAGACTCTGCAATTGTGCAATCTCCAAACATCGATCAAGTTGTATCAGCTCGCCAAGAATTTTGGTGTTAGCACCATCGTCGCGCTTGGTAGTCAAGCCGAGTATGGCCCCAAAAAAAGAGCTATTGATGAACACTCTGCATGTGCCCCTAATACGTTGTACGGGGCTGCGAAACTTGCAAGCTCGACCATCGGAATGCAGTTGTGCAGATTGAACCAAATACGATTTGTTTGGCTGAGGCTTTTCTCCTGCTTCGGGCCTGGAGATCACTCAGGTGCCATGATCCCAAGTTTAATTGCCACCTTACTGGCTGGTGAAAAGCCGTCGCTGACTTCAGCGAGACAGAACTGGGATTACTTATATGTAGAAGATGCGGCCAGGGCAGTCATTCATTCGGCTATGGAATCGCAATTAGAAGGTATCTTTAACTTGGGTTCGGGCAAAGCGGTAGAACTGAGACAAATCATTGAGTGCATTCGTGATCAAATCGACAGCTCTTTGCCACTCGGATTCGGAGAAATTGAGCAGAATCCAGAAGCACCTAAGCACCTGGAAGCAAATATTAGCAAATTGCTTGATTCAGGCTGGAAACCCGACACCTCGTTGTTGGAGGGTATCAAAAGTACGATTGAGTGGGTCAAGAAAGAGGTCAAGTAATGAAGGCAACTGATTATATAGCTCAAACCCTTCACGAGAAGAATGTTACGGCAGTTTTTGAAATGTCAGGCGGAATGATCACGCACCTTCTCGACTCCATTCATCTTTTCGGAAAAACAAGGATTGTAAGCACGCATCATGAGCAAGCTGCAGCTTTTGCTGCCGAAGGATATGGTCGAATGACCGGAGTTCCTGGAGTTGCGATGGCGACCAGTGGACCTGGTGCAACCAACTTATTGACGGGCGTGGGAAGTTGCTATTTCGATTCGACGCCTGCGGTTTTCATTACCGGTCAGGTCAATCGACATGAACAAAAAGGAAACAAAGCAATCCGCCAGTTAGGATTTCAAGAAACAGACATCGTGTCGATGGCAGCTCCCATCACCAAACACGCAACGATGGTACAAAATCCAGAATCGTTGCAAGAAAGTCTTGAACATGCTTTCGAGACCGCGACAAGCGGTAGACCCGGTCCTGTATTGCTGGACATCCCGATGGATGTTCAGCGATTGCAGATTGAACCCAAGCCCGTTGGCCCTTCGAAATTGGCGAAGGTTTTGTCCGACGAAATGGGGCCGTTTCTCGAGGAGACCCTTAAAGCGCTTAATCAAGCAAAGTTTCCGTTGATCCTGATTGGAGGCGGAATCCGGTCTGGACGATGTACCGAAATGCTATTGCGATTGATCGAAAAACTTGGTGTTCCGGTCGTAAATTCGTTGATGGCAGTCGACGTTCTTCCGTTTCTTCATCCACTTCGAGTAGGCATGATTGGCACCTACGGGAATCGATGGGCTAACATCGCATTGCACAAGTCAGATTGCATTCTTGTACTTGGGAGTCGCTTGGACGTACGACAGACTGGTTCCGACACGAAGGCATTTAGCAGGGGAAAATCGTTCTTCCATGTCGACTGCGAATCAGGAGAAATGAACAATCGTGTTGAAGGCTGCCGGACACTCGTAAGCGAACTGCGCACCTTCTTGGATTTCGCGATTGCACACGTTTCTAGGCAAGTGAAAAAGGATGATTGGCAGTTTGAAATCAGCGAATCCAGGCGGCAATGGCCCGACGATGGTGAACTTCCTGGAATAGACGGCATCAATCCGAACCAATTTATGCACGCTCTCTCTGCGGCAACTCCATCCGCATCAGCCTACGTAGTCGACGTCGGGCAGCATCAAATGTGGGCAGCTCAATCGTTAAGACTTGGTGCGGATCAACGTTTCTTAACATCGGGCGGAATGGGATCCATGGGATTTGCGCTCCCGGCCGCGATTGGCGTCAGCGTCGCGGTACCAGACCGCCCTTGTGTTATGATTGCGGGTGACGGCGGATTTCAAACCAACATTCAAGAACTTGAGACGGTTCGAAGATACGGTCTGCCAATCAAAATGATCGTCATCAACAATCAATGCCACGGCATGGTTCGACAATTTCAAGAGAGCTATTTCGAAGGAAGGTATCAATCCACTTTTTGGGGTTACAGCGCACCGGACTTCGAAAAAGTATCCAAAGCCTACGGGATACGGGCCAAGACAATTCGAGATACGCAGGAACTCGAATTCGCAATGGGCTGGCTTTCCAGCGACCATGCTGTTCCCTGCCTTTTGCAAGTAATGGTAGACACTTATGCCAATGCCTACCCAAAAGTAGCGTTCGGCTGCCCAATATCGGAAATGGAACCATTTGCAAAACCCATTGAAATGGAAAGCACTTAAAGCATTACCATCAGGCGGCTCAAAACGAATCTGGACTCCACTGCTATTGGTTCCGAAGCCATTAAAAAATACCCCATGCGCCGTTATTGGCACTTTTTGGGAATCGACAGAACCGTTAGTTCGATCTTGATTGGACGCCTATGGTCTTTAATGAGCGGCCCTTTCAATATAGTCTTGTTGGCAACATGCTTGTCGCCAGAAGAACAAGGTTATTATTACGCATTCTTGGGAGTTGCGGGCATATCCGTATTTTTTGAGTTGGGACTCGGGGTTGTCTTGACGCAATTCTTCAGCCATGAATATGCGCGGTTAGAATGGAATGTTGCGGGACAACTTGAAGGTGAGCCTGAGGCGAAAAGGCGAATCGCTTCCATCCTTAGGACAGCAATATTCGTATATGCGTTGATTTCCTTGATATCGGTTCCCGTTATTCTCGGAAGCGGTATATGGTTTTTTGGTCGCATCGAAGCTCATGAAAATCTAAACTGGTTCGTTCCTTGGATTCTACTGACGATCTTGGTAGGGGTAGCAGGGGGGGCGACACCGATGACGACGTTTATTTCAGGCTGTGGTCGATTAGGGGAATTAGCAAAGATTCAGGCAATTGCAACCATTGTTGCTTCAATTGGTTTTTGGATAGCGTTGTACGCGGGTATGGGGCTGTATGCAATTTGTATTTCGTTATTTCTCTCGTCGATTATCTTATGGTGGTGGTGCCTCTCTCAATCGTTCAACGCCTTCATGGATTTAATGAAGACGGACAATTCGCATGTGCCCTTTAGTTGGTCTATTGAGGTATGGCCGATGCAGTGGCGAATAGCAGTAAGCTGGCTAGCAGGTTACTTTACGTTCCAAGCGATACCTCCTATTATTTTCCAAACGCACGGCGCTATCGAAGCAGGTAAAGTTGGAATGACCATAGGCATTAGCTATACAATCGGGTCAATCGGAAGCACGTGGATCAATGCAAATGTGCCCAAGTTCGGAGAGCTAGCTTCATCACGTAAATTGGCCGAACTGAATTCGCTCTTTAAAAGCTCGCTGACTCGTTCGGTATTTTTCATCGCATTTGCAGGGTTTGTTTTGGTTTTCACCTTGTTCGTTGCCGGCCAATACAAGGCACCTTTTTTGGAAAAAATGCTTCCTCCTGGACCTTTCGCGTTGGTCATTGCTTCCGCGTTGGCCGCAACCGTAATGTACGCGGAGTCATGCTATCTTCGATCATTTAAGCAAGAGCCGTTGATGCCGGTAACGATGATTTGCAGCATATGTACCATATTGACTATTGCGATGACTCCCCCCAAAGACTATTGGTTCTTTGGCATAGGAATGCTGGCAGCGAACGCTGTTATTGGCCTTGGATTTGGAACTTTTGTGTTCTTCCGTTCATGCAATCGACTCGCGAAACGTCCCTGCACAACTTGCAACATTGATGTGTAAGGTTGATATCGTAATTCCGGCTGGCGGAACGGGGATATATTTCAAACAAACTCTTGAGTCTGTACTAAGTCAATCCTTTGGCGATTTCCGGGTAGTCGTAGTGGAGAACGGAATTGGTCATCGTGCGTACCGTGATGTCGTTCAAAGTTTAGACGATCGTCGCGTGAGTGTCGTCGGCTATGACAAACGTGTCGACATAGTCGCAAGTACTTTCCGTTGCATGCAACTCGTTCGAGCGCCTTGGGGGATTGTTTTGCACGACGACGATATTTGGAGCCAGGATTTCCTCGAATCCTCGATGAGCTGTGCTCGTGGTTCCTCAGACGTCGCTGGTGTGCTTAGTCCATGGGATCTATGCATAAACCAGCCAAACGGAGAGATTCTGAGAAATACGCCGCGAAAGGACTTTTGGACAAAATTCGCGTGTTTGCCATTAAGTTCAAAGAATCTCATTTTGGGAACATCATCCTCTATAGTACACATGAGTGCGTTGCTCTTTCGAAATTCGACTGGGATTGGATTGCACCCGGCATCGCTTTGGAATTTTGACGCTCGTTTTGCTTTTGCCATTGCGCGATTTGGATCGCTTGTGATCAACCCCGGTACCTACGTTTTTATCCGTTCGCACACGATGAGCCAAACGTCGCTAACATCCAATCCAATCGGTATGGGAGGTATAGAGAATCTTGAGCAAGCTCGTGATGGTCTCATTGCTCAAGTGCGTACTTTTGGGGCAATCGATAACGCATGTGTGGAAAAGGCATTCAAAGTGATTGCGGAACCCGTTTTTTGCAGAAACTTGGTGTTAGCGTGTTTTTCTTGGCCGCTCCGGCATGACCTTTGTCAACTTGGTAAACAACTCTTGCGAAACAAGACCGTCGTCGGGGCAATCCGCCGAACGGGCTGGCTGTCGTCCTTGCTTTCCAAATCCCCTGGGGTTGTGTGGTGTTTGATATGCTTTGCATTGCAGTTGAAATACTATGCTTATGAGAAAAAGTTTTTGGTTAAGCGATCCATTGCTACTCAATCCACCCAACTTCCAGTTGCAGAAGGAACTCGAACGGAACTAACACAACTTTCGTGAAAGAGATGCGTTTCGACTTTCCAACATATCAAGCTTTTTTACCCGCATATTCTGCGGAAGCGACAAAAAGTCAGAGAGAATATCTATGTTACAATCAAAAATGCTGATTGGGAAACAAGAAAAAGGCGTCTCGCCAGATCATACAAAAGAAATGGCAATGAATGCGATCCGGCTTGTTCCCGAGACTTCTCCAAGGCGACTCGCTCTGGACGTGGGAGGGGGCGAAGGGGCGCTTGCTCGAATGCTTATGGAAACGTTCACCTCGGTAACGCTCCTCGATTACAACGCCCACGATCGAGTTGATTTGCCACCTCGAATCTCTGCGAAACAATGCGACTTGAACCTCGTGTGGCCCATTGAGGACGACACCGTTGACTTTGCATTCTCGTTGGAGGTGATAGAGCATATAGAGAACCCAAGGCACTTCGTTCGAGAGATGGCGAGACTGGTAAGACCGGGTGGGTATATTTTTATTACAACTCCCAATATTCACAACCTCTGGAGCATAATGGCTTTTGCTCTTAGAGGTCAGCACAGGTACTTTCAGGACAGTAGTTATCCGGCCCACATCACACCGCTTGCAAGAATCGACTTGCATCGCATCGGCAGTGAGGCTGGTCTTATTGTGCAAGGCGAATTATGGGGCGGGCGGGATCCGGCACCATTCACGAACATAAGGCTGCCTAGCTTTATTCACCAATTATCATCAACGATTGGAATTCTTTACCGGAAGCCAGTCTAAACAACCGACAATCTCGCAGCTCTTATGCCAACTTGTACGATAAATAGTCGTCGCGATCTGAGCCGACGTGACGAGAAGACCCTATGAGAAGGTTGAATGCAATTGATGGGCTTCGAGGTTTGGCCGCGTTGGCGGTGCTTGTCTATCACGCTCGGTCGGCTTTTTGGGTTGGGATTGGAGCCACCTACCGAGAACATGGCCTAACGCCTAATCTGAATGCTTGGATTGGATATTTGACCGCACCCTTTAACTTCGGCGGCCTTGGAGTTACTCTATTCTTCGTTCTGTCAGGATACTGTATACATAGGCGCGGCGCACGCAATCTCGCCACTACTAAACCGAGAGATTTCGACCTTGCCAAGTTTGCAGGTCGTCGGTTCTGGCGAATTTTCCCAACATATGTTTGTGCTCTACTACTTACGGCCTTGATAGATTATTGGCTCCAAGCCATGTCCGGGCATTCTGTCCCCAACCAGGACAATTCGGCATCCACTTTCTTAATTAGTTTATTGACACTTCAAGGCTATGCAGCTCCTTCGTTTGGCAGCAATGGTGTGTTCTGGACGCTGGCAATGGAGATTCATCTCTACGCAATGTACCCATTGCTTTACGCATTGTCCTTTCGGTTTGGACCGACTCGCGTGCTTGCCTTGACGTTTTTCATATCCCTACTCTACACCCTATGTGAAATATTGTTCGGATTTGAAAGCCTGCTTGCGAATCGCTCCGCGCGAGGACCCATTTTCCTACCTTATTGGTTTACTTGGACGATGGGCTTCTATCTTGCGGAAGTTGAAGCAGGAAGATGCAAGGATGCGGGGGACAAAGCTTGGTTCTCATCGAGCATTGTAGCGCTAACTATTGGTGTTTACCTGTCGCTGATGAATTACTACTTGCTGGCGGAAATCTTCTGGGCGATCCTTTTTGCAAGTTTGTTAAGAACTAGCTTGTCTCCGTGGGGTGAGAAGATTTGGCGCAAGCGAACTGGAGGGTTTTTTGCCGCAATTGGCGTGTTTAGCTACTCCCTCTACGCTGTGCATGCCCCGCTACTACTGATTTTCCACCGGCTAGTTTCACCGGATGATCCAAACTATAAGTACGAGACGCTATGGATGACTTTGGCAGGAGTCGTTGTGAGTCTCATTTTCGCTTACGTCTTTTTTCAACTAGTTGAAAGATGGAGCATACCGAAACCATCGGAAACTGAAGTCAAATTGGAAAGATCAGCTTAAAGTGACACGGCTACCAGTGGCCGAGAAATCCGCGAAACTAAGTATCTGTATTCCAACTTGGAATAGAAGCAACTTTTTACAGAAAACCCTATCGATTTTAGCAGGTCAAATTGAGACGGACCAACTGGGAGATCAGGTTGAGATCTGTATTAGCGACAACGGATCAACGGATGATACACCCTCGGTTATTGGTCGGATTGTGGACGAAAATCCAAACCTACGGATTTCTGTCGTTCGGTTTCCAGAGAATCAAGGATTCTCGATCAATATGGATGCTGCCGTTCGACTTGCATCTGGCGAATTTGTTTTTCTGCTTGGGGACGACGACCTATTTGTACCTCGTGGGGTGGTTGATTTGCTGAAGGTATGCTTAGGTTTCGATGCAGATACACTCGTGATCCTAAACCTGAAGAATGCAGATTGTAGTAGTGAGTGGCGCAAAACGGCGTCTAGTCAAGATGTTATCTTCCAAGATGTTCGCGAGTCCTTGATGCAACTTGGCAAGTTCCATCCTACGTTTATTGGTAATTTTATTTTCAGAAGAACGGCCTACCTGCAACACTTCCATCCTCGATTTTTACATTCTATTTATCCACACACTGCGGTATGGTTTGAAATCATGCGAGGAAAACGGGTCCATTTCCGAAATCTTTCGTGCCTAGAGGTTGATGATTCCGATCGCCGCATTGGGGATTGTCAAGCTCGAGCGACAGCAGTCGATATGGCAAGAATCCAAACAGAAGGGCATCTGCGCCATCAAGGGGGCCAGATTGAAAATTTGCTTTTTTACAGTGTTAATCTTCGAAGTATTCCGAGAGCTGTGCTGCTTGAGCGTTCCGGACTTTGCAAAGGAAAGCGGGGAACCTACTCCGACCTTAGGGTAAGGAATCTAGTGAATTGCTACAATGGGTCTACCCTGGCCATCGCCTGCGCTGTCAGTATTGCTTTAGCTTCTAGGCTTGTTCCAAAATGGCTTTTGAGGGTGATTTTACGGTGAAGGTGCCTAAGTCGAAGAAGATACTCATCAGCGGCGGATTGGCTGTGGGCGGGCCGCAGACACACGTTACGATTCTTTGTGAGATTCTAAAGAGCAAAGGGGCGGATGTGACAATCGCCGCCGCAGCAACCAATTGGGACGCGTTGTCACTCAATACACTTAGGGCAAAAGGCGTTCGAATCATTGTTCCCCCGTTTGGCTTTGGTAGGCTTTCGTTTTTAGGCAAAGCGGTATCCATTTGGGGGTGGCCTCTGTTGATGAATAGGTCATTCGACGTTGTCTACTGTATTGGTGAAGGAAGAATGCATCTCGTAGCAAAAAGGTATTGTGCTTTGGGAGGTCATTGCATCTATCATGAAATTGTGGATTGCCCAGTGCGAGAGTCTCTTGGTCACAGAGTAGCCGCAAGTATGACCGAGATCATTGGAAACTCCAATGAAGTAACGCGCAAGCTTAAGACGCTATTGCCTGACATTCCGGTCAAAACAATTCCATTTCTAACTTCGAGAGAAGCAAGTGATACCGAGGTTTCCCGTGTTCGCAAATCTCCAACTCGAGATTTGAACGTGGCCTTTCTTGGACGACTTGTCGATCACAAAAGACCAGCTCAGCTCATCGATTTATGGAGTGAACGCACGAATTGTAGTGTTTTGCGACTTAGCAAGCTACACTTCTATGGAGGTGATTGCGGCTCTGGCTATAAAGATGTTTTGGTCCAAAAGGTTAAGCATCGCGGCCTGATAGACCGAGTTTCATTTCATGGCGAGTACAATCATGCACAGCTTTCCGAGGTTCTCGAACACGTTGACTTGGTTGTCTTACCATCGCTTTTCGAGGGACTCCCCCTTGTTTTGGTTGAGGCGATGGCCAGGGGCATTCCCGTCGTTGCGACTTCGGCAGGAGGAACCGCAGAGCTTGGTTTGGACAACGAAGATGTTATCATCACGGAAGGGACAGATTGGAGTGCATTTGAGGTTGGGCTACTAAAGATGATATCTATGATCCGATGCGAGAAGATAGATTGCAACCGACTAAGAAAATGGACCGAGGATCGCTATGGTTTCTCAACTGTCTCTAAGCAATGGGAGAGCGCTTTACTAAACACGAGCACTTCCTTCGGTTCTGGACAAAGTTTTGCTGAAGGGCAAAGTTATTCAACATGAACGAGGTCCGGGTCGCTCACATAATGGATGGATCGAGACGACACTATGACGTCGCTCAAGCGCTCCATCGAGAGCGTTGCTTGCACAGCATGTTTACTTCTTGGTATTCGCCGCCTGGCTCTTGGGAGGCCTTTGTCGGGTGGGGGATGAGAATGGTTTCGCCAAAGTACGGGCAAAAAATGCTTGAAAGGTACTGCCACGTCATTCCGAGCGAAATGGTGCGGTCAAATCCTTGGCTGATGCTTCGAGGAGCAATCGCAAAACGTCACTTTCGAATGGATGAAGAGTATTTTGAATGGATGTCTTTGGAGACCGCCCAGTGGATTGAAAAACAAGGAACCCAAAAAGCAAATGGAATGTATGGTTACGTGAGAAATATTCATCCTCGATTATGTAAGCATACCCGGGATAAGGGAGTTGTCGTTGTAGGGGAGCAAATGATTGCACCTGCGGCTATCGAAAGGCAGCAAGCACAGTATCAACAAGAACGATGGCCGGGATGGGAGAATCCCATGTCAGATAAAGCGTTCGATCTGGTACACGAGAATGAACAAAAAACATGGGAAAACTTAGATCGGATCGTAGCTCCTTCTCGATATGTAGTGGAAGGTCTAGTTACCTGCGGTGTCGATCCTAACCGAATTGATTTGATACCCTATCCTGGCGAGTTTGAATCCATATCCAATGGCAGGGACTGCGAAAAACGAAAAGATCCATTTACGATTGGCTTTGTTGGCCAAGTGAATCTGAGGAAGAACGCTCCAATCTTTATGGAGATTGCTAAGAAAATGAGTGGTAAAGGAGTTCGGTTTACCATGGTTGGGCGAAATTATCTTAATCAACAACGGATTGACGAGTACCGACCTTACGTTGATTTTACAGGAGCCGTGGCACGTTCACAGATCCAGCGTCACCTGAATGAATTCGACGTTTTTTTCTTTCCAAGTACCTGTGAGGGATCTGCGGGCGTAGTATTGGAAGCGATGGCTGCGGGGCTCCCTATCATTACCACGCCCAACAGCGGTACAATCGTCGAACATGGCGAAAACGGGTTCGTCGCAAATCCAAACGATATTGAGGCATTTATCCAGTACATCACCTTAATGAAAGAAGATGCAACGAGCCGACTCCAAATGGGGATAAACTCGCAAAAACTTGCCAGTGAGCTTACAATCGACCAATACGGAAGAAAGCTGATCGTAGCTTTCGAAAAGGAAATCTCGTCAAGATGAAAGCACGTTAGGATAATATTTCGGATGACCGATAGTAACTTAGTTATATTTTTTTTAAATACTTCCATTTTGCTTCTGTTTGCAAGCGTTGTCATTACCTCCATTTCGACTCCGAGGAAATTGCTTTCATTCAAGTTCACCTCGGTCTTTCTTGGCAGCTATTTCTATATATTTCTAAACTTCAACGCCCAATATCAGATGGGAGCTTATCTCGCAAACACCGATCAGGTCTTGTCGCTCGCTATCATATTATGCACATACATTGCTATTGTGATTGCGCAGCCAAGTGTGAAATGCTTTAAAAATGAAGGGGCGTCCGTCGATTACGAGTGGAACACGCTCTGGTATCTCTCCATGGTCGTGGCAATTATTGGTTTCGCTGGCACTTATAGTTTCACGTCACAGTCAGAGAAAGACTGGAGAGGAACAACTGCGTATTGGTATATGGCGTTTCATGCCACGTATCCATCCATTGCATTGATGCTTTGGGCGTCCCTAAAAACGCCTGGTCGTGAAGGCAGAATTAAATTGATATGCACGGGAATTCTCGCTATTGCATGCCTCGTACCATTCATCATTACAGTGCGACGCGGTCCGATGTTTCCCATGGCAATTGTTCTGCTGTTCACACCTTCTCTTGCGCTGCGGAGACCGCCCTCCCGCTTCATATTGATGTCGGGACTCGCTGCCACGGGCTTTTTGATGTTACTTTTTGTTACCATTCGAGACTATAGCGTCTCCTCGGATCAACAGTGGAGCAAAGTATTATCATTAAATGTAGCAGACCCACTTTTGCATAAGGCTAAAAATGTCAATGACAACGAATTTGTTTATCACTGCTACCTGGTTACGACGTCCTACAGAAACGGACTATATCAGTACGGCACCACTTACGTGAACTTGGCGATTTGCTGGATTCCCCGCCAAATATGGCCCGATAAACCAGATTTGACCGTTGGGTGGTTCGAGTCACCGATGCAGGGAAACCATGTATTTGAAGTCGTAGGCAGTGCTTTGTCCGGAGGAGCAGCAGCAGGCGGAATTGCGAATGTTTTTTTGCAATTTGGCCTCCTAACACCCGTTTTCTTTTGGTGGTTGGCGAGATCGTTTGAGAATCTCTACGCCAAATGTATCGCATTTGGAGACCCGCGGCATTGCCTCGTCTATGTGGGACTTTCAGCTGGCCTTCATTGGTTCATAGCGCAAGGAGTTGAAGCGGCATTCGTCCCATGTGTAATCTACATCGTCATACCTTTGGTTCTATTGAGGTTTGTCGCGAAAAAATCCGAGACAGTCTCTGCTGTGCTACAATATACTTAGGCAAGTTCAATCAACGCGCTGAGTCGGATCCATATCGGACATTTTTACCATTGAATTCTCTGAATGAAACCGAGAATTAGGGTCGTACTACGGTTGAGAGCAAATACGAGGAAGAGGTATCGTGGTTTTGAATAAGCTAATCGCAGGCGGAGCAGATAGAAAGTCGCGTTTGCATGATCATCTAGGGCACCGAGTAACCGTGAGCCGAATTGTTCGAAACGGCACCCGCGCCGTAATCTCAGGAATTCGACGAGTGGTTTTTAAGAGTCTCCCTCTCCAACCATGGATTTCTTACGATGGACAGGCAATCCTATCGAAGCATTTAAATCCCAAGTCTCGCGTGTTGGAATTTGGGTCAGGAACCTCAACCACTTGGTACGCTGATCGATGCGGATTCTTGCTATCCCACGAAGACAGTAGCGAGTGGTTTGATTTGATCGGAAAGAAATTGGGAAATCGGCAGAACGTTCTTCGAAAACTGTGCCTCTCTCTTGAAGACTATGTCCGTGTTTCTGATGAACATCGAAGTTTGCCATTCGACTTGATCATGGTGGATGGTCGCTATCGAGACGAGTGTGTTGCTGGAGCTTTCCAACTACTTTCTGCCACGGGAATCCTATACTTGGACAACTCCGACAAGTCAGCGGGACCAGAAAGTGGCGACATTCCACTTGCTAAGTCGCGTATTCTAGATTTCGCGAAAGCAAATGGAAAGAGTGTTACTACCATAACTGATTTTGCGCCGTCTCAATTTTTTGTTTCCGAAGCGACCATTCTGTTTAATGGTTGATGTCGATTGCTTAGAAAAAAACTACTTTACTACTTTAGACGTTCCTAATGTCAAATGGCCTCAACTATCAAATAGTCAAAATCCTATTTTGAAGTTGTTGTAAAAATTGCAATCGAACAATCTAGCATGCCTTCTACTAGTCTTCGCGTTTTGACGCTTTGCTCATCCCTTTCAAACGCGGCTGGTGGTGTCTACGGAGTCCAACGCTCACAAGCGATACACTGTCAGAGATTGGGCGTTGAAGTTATCGCGGCAGGAGTCGAGGACTCGAGATGGAGCATAGATCGTCATGAGTGGGAAAATATTAATGCCAATGCATTTCCCTCAATTTTTCCGAAATTCTACCGACGATCGCCTGAACTTGCAAAATTTGTAAATGAGAAATCACGGAATGTTGATTTAGTGCATTTGCATGGCTTATGGCAGTATCCATCCTTTTTGACACGTCGGTTTCAGTTCGAACACCGAAAGCCCACGTTGGTTTCACCGCACGGCATGTTAGAAGGATGGGCTCTCCGAAATAGTTCGTGGAAGAAGAAGCTAATACTTCGGCTATTCGAGAGAAAAATGCTTGAAACGGCCGCATGTATTCATGCCCTTAACGAAAAAGAGTTGAATGACATTAGGAATCTCGGTCTCAAGAATCCTATTTGCATCCTACCAAACGGCGTTGAGGATCGAAACGTAAGCATATCCGTTCATAAGAAAAATGAAGTGGTATTTATTGGACGCTTGCACCCCAAGAAAGGCCTTGTCAATCTTATTAAAGCTTGGAGTACGATGCCGGAAGAGATTCTGAAAACTTGGCATCTCAGGATTATTGGATGGGATGATGGAGGGCATGAACGAGAACTGGAATCACTGGTTCGAACAATGTCCCTCGAACGATGTGTTTCGATGACCGGTCCTTTGTTCGGTGCAGAAAAGCAAAAAGTTCTGGATGAAGGACGGCTCTTTGTATTACCTTCTAAAAGTGAAGGTTTGCCAATTGCCGTTCTGGAAGCCTGGGAGTCAGGACTTCCTGTGATTATGACTCCACAATGCAATCTAGATATTGGCTTCCGAAATGGCTGCGCAATCCAGGTCGACATTACCGCAGAGTCGATTGCGAAAGGGCTTCTGCAATTCTTCGACCAAACGGATCGTGAACAAGCGGAAATGGGACGAAAAGGAAAGCGACTCATTGCCGAGAGCTTTACTTGGCCAAGAATCGCGGAACAACTTTTGTCGGTCTATCAATGGATCGTTAAAGGTGACTGCCCTCCAAGTTGTGTTCACCTCGATGCATGAGAAAAAACAAGGATTGTTCCGAGGTGCCTTTTATGGACATCAAATCGATTCGACATTGAGAAATTGATCGCAACTATCTTTCGCTTTCTAGATCGCAAGCTGCGTGAAGAAGTACTGTGCCAATACACATAAACCTGCGACGTTATAGCTCTCTAGGCTTCGATCGAGGCGTATCAAAAGCTTTCGAAGGATGCTGGATTTTGGTTAGGGCTGGAGTATTCATGCATTCCATTCCCGTTCCGTCGCGTTGGAAGGCTTGGATTCTGAGATTGTTTGGAGCGAAAATAGGCACCGGAGTTGTGATTCGATCCCGCGTTAATATCACTATGCCATGGAGACTAGAACTTGGGGACAATGTCTGGATTGGGGATGAAGTAATGATTCTGTCACTCGATAGAGTCACAATCGCCTCCAATTGCTGCCTTTCTCAACGGTCGTTTTTATGTACAGGATCGCACGATTTTTCAAGCGAGATGTTCTCGCTGATTACGAAACCAATTGTGCTAGAAGAAAGTTGCTGGGTCGGTGCCCAAAGTTTTATTGGACCGGGAGTAACCATGAAAACGGGTAGTCGAACCCTGGCGGGTGCTGTCGTAATTCGAAATGTTGAACAAGGAACTTCCGTGGCAGGTGTGCCTGCTAAACCAATTCCCATGCGGAGTGAATCCGACATTACATCAAATATTTCGCAATGAACCATCATATCTTGTCTTTGCACTTGCAAACTACGATGAAGTCCAACTTGATAAGGTTGGATCGTTGGGATTGGTATGCAATTGCCTTGCCAATGATTGCTATTGCGCCTTTGCTTTTTTTTCAGGCAATGTACCTTTGGTCCCGAGAGCACATGCAGTTTTTTCCGCTTGCAGTCTGTGCCGCGTGGAGTTTTTTTTACAGGGAAGGACAATCAAACGCGTTGCTTTCGCTTTTTCGCGTTAGGCTATCTTGGGTGCTTTCTGTAATGGCAACCATTTTGTGTTTTATCGCCTTGCTCCTTTACAGCCCATGGATGGCGCACGTGGCAAGCGTATTATTGTGTGTCAGTTGGGCATTTGGTAAATTCGGAAACCTAACTCCTTTGAGGATCTGTGGCATTTGTGGTCTCCTCGCCGTGACTATCCCACTCCCTCTCGAGATGGATCAAACACTGGTTCAAGTCCTACAAGGTCTATCGGCAAGCATTTCTAGCCGTTTGATGGACTTAACGGGCATTCTACATTTCCAAAAAGGTAACATCATTGAGATTGCTGCGAAACCACTCTTCGTCGAGGAAGCCTGCAGTGGAGTTGATAGCCAATATGCATTAATGGCTGTCGCAGGAATCCTGCTACTAGTTGGTCGAGCTGGACTTGTAGTAAGTTTGATCACAATTGTTACAGTACCGCTTTGGGCGATTTTAGGGAACCTATTGCGAATCTACTCGATTGTTTTCGGTCTCGAATTCCTGAACGTTGACTTGTCGTCCGGGGTTGTCCATACAATTTTGGGTTTCATAACTTTTTCCTTAGCCGCTTTTGCACATTGGAGTTCAGTTCAGTTGTTGAACTATTTCGTTTGTGTTTACTCGAACTATGATCTCAACGCGAAAGGTCGTTCAGACGTTCAGCAAGATCGGGGAGTAGGGGCAATTTCGAAATCCTTACGCATGGCTGTCTCCAAGGGTCTTTTCGCGGTGCCAGCCCTCTTATTCCTTTTTCTCCCTTTTGGCATCGTCGGTCTACTGGAGTTCTCGCTTCGATCTGTAAATCCACCTTCTTTTTCGTCAGAATTATCGAACATTTTCCCAAAAGAGCTGGATGTCCCTACGACACTGCTGGGGAGCGAGCGAATTGGATTTATGACAGAGACTCGCGTTTCCAACAACAACTTGGGGCAATACTCTCGAATATGGCAATATTCGAGGGAGAATGTGGACCACGTTGCGTCACTCGACTTTCCGTTTCGCGGTTGGCATTCACTTTGGAGATGCTACCAATCGACCGGTTGGAAAGAGCAACAACGCATTCGCGTGGATACGTCAGCGGATGACGAACCGATTCAATGGCCATTTTATGAATCTCGACTGCAGAACATGAGTGGCGAGCACGCCGTATTGCATTTCTCATTATTCGATGGGAATGGTGCACCTTATGATTCCGAAAGCGCAATGGAGAGAAACGACGCTCAGTCGCGAATCTCAAAGAACTTGATTTCCGCAATGGCAAGACAGATTCGGTCACTCCAGAACCCAATGGATCCCGTCACCTTCCAGTTTCAGCTACTTACAAGAAGTGATTCCCCAATATCAACCAATCAAATCATTGGTTATCGACAAATGTTTCTGAAACTTAGAGAAATGGTACACAAAAAATCACTGCCTGCATTGGAAGTCGTTCGAAGCGAAGGTTTAGGCTTGTGATGAAAAGCTTTTATTCTCGATTTGAGCCCAAACATACCGTCCCAAAACTGGAAAACTGTTAAAAAGCTTTGCTCATGATGAAAAATTTAGCGATTCATTTCACACGTTTTGGCCCCTATCATATTGCTAGATTACGATCCGCAGCAGTTGCATGTAGGGCTCTCGGGTGGAACGTTTTCGGATTGGAGATTGCCAGCAGCGACGATACCTACGCATGGAAAAAAATCGATCACCCACAATTTGAACCAAACGACACCGCATCCGTTGCGACAATTTTTCCGGGCAGAGCCTATGAATCCATTTCGAAACGCGAATTATGTCGCGGCGTACGTGAAATGCTGAATCGACTTAAGCCAGACGCCGTAGCAATAGCCGGTTGGAGATCGGTCGATGCTCAGGAAAGCCTGAAATGGTGTAAGAAAAACGGTGCAATCGCTATTTTAATGAGTGAGACTCGCGAAGCGGACGGTCTGAGAGTTTGGTGGAAAGAAACGTGGAAGTCATCCATGGTGCGTTTGTTTGACGCGGCCATCGTCGGTGGGAAATCGCACCGTGATTATCTTACGATTCTTGGTATGCCGAAGGAACAAATCGAATTTGGTTATGATATTGTTGATAACGACTACTTCGCAGCGCAGTCTGCAAATGAACGTGGAGCTGGAATCCAAGATGTGAACCGATATTTTCTAGCATCAAATCGATTTGTGCGACGAAAGAATCTGAAAAGATTGGTTGACGCTTATCGAGAATATGTTACCCATAATCAGAAGACTCATAAAGAGTCGGTCAGAGCTTGGGATCTTTGTTTGCTAGGTGATGGTAAACTAAAGACATCCTTGATAGACCAGTGCCGCTCTAGTAAGCTCAATGTTTCTGAATCTGCCCCATGGGAGGGTATGACTTCCTTGCAAAAAGACTCGACGGTCTTTTTCCCAGGATTTCGGCAAATTGAAGAATTACCGAAATTTGCTTCCCACGCGGGTTGCTTCGTTCATCCCGCCATTTCCGAGCCTTGGGGACTCGTAATCAATGAAGCAATGGCGTGCGGTCTGCCAATTGTATCTAGTAACAATGTGGGTGCAGCAGAAGAGCTAGTTGACCATGGAAAAAATGGTTTCGTGTTTCCACCTTTACACACCTCTGAACTTGCCCGGCGACTAGTGCAGGTTGCCGATCCAAACTTTTCGCGATCGGATTTTGGAGAAGCAAGTCGGCGAATTTTAAGGGAGCGTGCCCCAACCGAAGCTTTTGGAGATGGAATGGTAAGGATTTTAGAAAAAGCACATTTCGCTCCACCGATGCTTATGCGGGATCAACCTCAGGTTAGCAATAAACGATTCTTCTTCAAGAAGGCGGCCTCTCTTTTCCTTCCGAATGATTATAAAGGCAGGATGACCCATATTATTGGCACGCGCGGTCCAACTTTTTTGAAACGCGCGTCCGAGAAGATTTTTGACGTTCCAATACCGGACAGTGTTAGGGACCCAACGCGGCCATTGTTTATTCACATCCCGAAAAACGCGGGGACCAATATATCAAAGCAAATCTATGGTCGTTACATTGGACATAGGACTGCCGCATGGTATCTCGCTGCGGATGAGGAAATGTTCATGGGCAAGGCGTCCTTTGCAGTGTGTCGCGATCCCTATTATCGATTCATCTCGGCGTTTAATTTCGTTTCTAGTGGCGGAACACAGGATGTTGCCGGATCGGAGAAAGCGCGTAGCCATTTACATGGCTTTCCTTCGATTATGGAATTCGCAGAACATTACGCATCTCTGCGGGTCGAGAAGATTGAAAGCGTAGACCCTTGTTTTCATTGCCAGTATCGCTATGTCGTAGATGGCAATCAAAAACAGATTGTCGACAAAGTTTTTCACCTTGAGGATGTTGCTGGGAAATCGTTTCAGTTTGCAGGGATCGAGATAGATCTGACCGGGAAATCGAATTCCAGCAAACAGACTCAGATGGCATTCGATGAAACAAGACTTCGGTCGCTTGTCCATTCAATCTATAAACCTGACTATGAGTTCTTTGGCTACAGTGGAATCCCTCTGTATTTCAAATGAATGACGAAGGTATAACTTCGGAGGATTTGCGACCCTCCAAAAGCGATTATTTTCGCTGGAGTATTGCCTCCATCGTTTTGGCTGTCGTGTCTATTCTGCTTTTCGGGTACAGCACGCTCGTTGTCGAACCGCGAATACAACATCGTTACGAACAGATGCGAGACCAAAGTTTTGCAACTCTCGATATTTCAATCAATGATCTTCCCGTTCGTAACGCTCTTCGGCCGGTACAGGATCAATTGGGACGTGAGCGGCTTCTTGTACAAACCTCACTTTGCCTACGAAGATTGACTTTTTGGAATCCAGAGAGTGATTCCCTACGTTTTCAGTCAGCAATCATTTCAGCTGCCAAAGCAGAATACTATTTGAATTCGGCTTATGAAATGCGCTCCACGGAACCCCAGAGTGATCAAATCGGGCTGATGATAGGAAAATCCCGAGAGGAAGTGAGAAAAACGCTCGAGGCGATGCGCATCGTTCTCAAGAGGAATGGGGATTTCGCTGCTAGGGCAAGTTTATGGATAGCTATGCAACAATTGGATGAAAATCCGGACATGCCTTTTGCGGACTTGGCTGCCATCGAACAAAACGTTAGATCCCTAGTAGCGGACGCATCCGTGCATGCGATTGCTAAACGGACGCTTGGTGAAATTCTAGTTGAAAAATCGCTGCGTGTTTCTGTTGATTTGGCTGCCCAGGACAGGTTGTCACTGCTTACGGAAGCAGACGAATACTTTCGAGCCGAGTCGCCGTCCGTTCTTCGTGACATCGCATGGACTGCGGAAGCCAGATCGGCAGTGGACCCAGTTTCTGGACGAGAAATTGCCTGGAAAGCATCTCAAAACTTTTGGGACTCTCCTGAATCCGATTCGTATTTACCAGAAACAATTGCTGCTGCCTTTGATTGTCTGGTGATGGCAGGCAGCATCAAAGAAGCGCAGAGTTTTTTGATCAAACGGCTTCAAAACGTAGCTCCCTTCGATCAACTAACATTGCGGAGAAAATTGGCGGCGGTTTGCCTACGATCGGTCGTCTCCGATGTACTTTTCCCCAAGCCAACAAGCGCCTCCAACGCCAATCGCAATGGTTCGTTGATCGCGATGGCTGTTCAGTTGTACCCCGAGTCGCCGGAGCTGTTGACCTTTTTGGAGAAAATGGCCAAGAATGACGATGACCAATGGCTGGCTGGCGTCCACAAAGAAATTGTGAACGGAGAGGAGTCTGGACTGAAGCAGTTGGTGAGCGTAATTGATGACTTTTCTCAAAGCGGAACAGCGACTGCTATCAATTCGTTTGGAAAGTTGACTCAGGTTTCGCCCGCATATGGTGTTGTTGCGTCGAAGTTTGCGTTAAGGCGTTCCGCGATCCAGTCCTCGTCTATTGAACCACTGATTGAATTGCTTCGCGAGATCAATCGTTCATCACCAGAAATCGATGGGGTTTGGCAGGACCGCGCAATGCTACATCTGAAAATGAAGCAGTTCGATGAAGCGATCGAGTGCTTAGAGTATTTGAAAAAGAAAATGCCGGACAACAGGGATCTGATTGAGTCGATCGAAGCGATCGGCAAGAGTCGTCTGGGGTCGAATACTAGTGATCATTAGCACCTAAAACTTGTCAAGCGTTTGTTTTATTAATCGATGCTATTGGCCGGATAGCGAAGCAACGGGCCAATTGCTGACTGAGCTGTGCGAGTTTCTGGCTCCGCGGTGGGATGTATCCGCCATTGCAGGACAGCCCAATTGGGAAACCGAAAACGAATCCTTCGTTCGTTCGGGGGTCCAAACTCGAAATGGCGTCGCGATTCATCGATTGCTTCATAGCCAGCTTCCAAAAAGCCAACGATTCGCTCGCGTTCGGAATCTAGTATCATTTACGCTGGCCGTAAGGCGGTGGGGAAAGACGGCAGGAAAGGATTTTGTCGCGCCGATTTATGAAAGTTCATCCGCCGAGCGAAACGGCAAAACAAACGGCAAATCGGAGATTATCGTCTGCGAAACAGATCCGTTCCTTTTGCCGCTCGTAGTGGGCCCGATGGCTCGACAACGAAAAGCAAGGCTCATCTACTATCTTCAGGATATCTATCCAGACGTCGCTGTTGCGATAGGCGTTGCCAAAAATAGCATCCCGATTCGATTCCTTCGCAGTCGATTGAAAGCGGAATACTTGCGTGCGGAGTGCATTGTGGTGCTGGACGAGGATATGCGCCGTCGACTCGTGGATTGGGGCATTCCCAAAGAGAAGCTACGAATTGTCACAAACTGGATGGACTGCTCGACAGTTACTCCGATCAAGTCAAATAATCCATTTCGGATGGAGCAGCGTCTGGACGACCACTTCGTAGTTATGCACTCAGGAAATATGGGGCTGACGCAACGACTTGATGTGTTGGTTGATGCGATGAAATTGGTTTCAAATCAGGTCGCAGAGCGTCATGTAACATTAGCGTTGGTCGGCAACGGGGCTAAACGCAAAGAACTGGAGGATCAGTCCGCTGGAAATGACCGTGTAAGGTTTTTTGACTACCAACCTCGCGACACTCTTACCGAGAGCTTGTCTGCGGCGGATCTCCATGTCGTTTCAATGGACGCAGCAATTACCGGTTGTTTGGCACCTAGCAAGCTTTATGGCATTCTTGCTAGCGGCACTCCCGTGTTGGCAATTGTTCCGAAAGGAAATGCGGTTTGGAGATTGGTAGAAAAAGAGCGTATTGGTTGGAATGTAGAACCGGGTGACCGCAATGGGATCGCGGAAGCCATTCGAAATGCTCTTAAGATGGAACGCTGCAAATTGAAAGCAATGGGTGAACGAGGTCGCGCACTGGCTGAACGGTTGTACGACAAGCAAATCTGCTGCGAGTCGTTTGAGGCCGTTTTGAACAGCATTGGATGACAGAAGACCTTTTTTGCCCAATTGAAAGCGGCGATTAGCTGATCGAAATTTGTAGATCTTCGCTCAATAGCAACAAAGTGAGTTGAACGTCGTTTGGATGTAGAACAAATTGCTCACAAAGTACTCGGCGGTAGTATCGTAACTGAGTTCCGTGATACTCGGCTCGTTGTTTGGTCCATTCGTCGACAGGTATCGACTCAGGTCGACGCTCAGTTTTAAAATCCAAAATTTCAGCTCGAACGACTCGGTCGCCATCGAATCCCAGCACGCAACGGTCGATCACACCACTGAGCATCTGACCATCAATAATCTGCAATAATCGCCGTTCGTTTGTCACCTCCAAATGCAATATCCTCGGTTGATGCCAAGCTCGGTAGCGATCGGCACTGAGCGCAAGCAACACCGAAGGCTTCTCGCAATACTGCATAAATCGATCGACCCATTCGTTGATCTTGACATGTGCCATTTCTTCTTGCGTTAGTGTCGAACCCGCGATCTCTTTGAGACGCTTCTTACTCGCTTTGAAGTCTTCGATCCAACCGCGTATCTCTTCGAACCAACGGTGCATTAGTTTCCCAATGACAGCACCAGAGGAATTGCTTTCCGCCCATTGGGTTGCTAGATCGACCATCGTTGGGTGGCTGGTAGCACTTGGACGCAGCCAAGGCAACCGCCGAACGGAATCCGCGGAGAGATTGAGTCGGATCGTTCTAACGCTTCGCTTCTCAATCGCTCCCGATGGTGGTGCATGGATGGGATGGATTTGCCGTGTCGTCTGGAGTTGCTCGTACCAATTCGAGTCGCCAAAGCTCGCCACGGTGATACCTGGTTGCTCGCTTTGACCCTGTGCTGCAAAAATGGAATGCAATACCGATCCCCATCGCTTCTTGGGTGACGATGAGGGCGATGTGTAGAGATACAAGGCTTGTCGCGCTCGCGTTAGGGCTACGTAAAAAACGCACAACGCTTCTGCGAGTTGCTGGTTGGCAAATTCGCGAAATGCAATCCGCCAGGAATCTTGTAGGTGCTTTTGAATATTGCGGTTCATGTATCGAAGCACTCCGATTGGGGGCTTCGTTCGGTCATCGTACATCGCCACAAAGGTCGGTGGCCTCGAAATGATCGTTTGGTCCAACGTGGGCAAAAAGACGGCGTCGAATTCAAGTCCCTTCGACTGGTGGATTGTCATGACTCGCACAGAACTCATTCCAGGCACCGACACCTTTTGCCGTTCGACGTACTCAACAAAATCATGAATGTGTTGGTTTCGCAACGCATCGAATCGATAGCCAAGTTGAATGAACTGCTTCAGCCTGTCTTGATCCCGTGGGTTGCATTCATTGGCCAACAGGTTGCTTAGATTGCCGAGCGTTCGGCCAAAGCCGAATGAATCGAGTTGCTCTCGCAAGAACGAGGACAAAATCATGGCTTGTCCCGCGACCTCTTTGGGCAGGCACTCCATCAGCGGCGAATGACTGACATGAAAGTAAGCCAGCGAGTCAGATGGGTGATTCGCGAGCTTCATTGCACTTAACAAAAGCAGGACCGGAGACGAATCGATAAGTGGATTGCCACCTTCTTGACTTGCCTCGACACCACGTTCTCGCAACAATCCGATTATCTTCCCTACATCGCGATTCGTTCGAGTCAATACTCCAATCTCGGCATGTGGCGAAGCTTTGTGCAGTTCTGCAATGCGATCCGCGACTTCGTCCAGCAGCCCATAACTGCTTTCTTCCCCCTCTTGGTCGCGGTTTTTTTCGCAGTCTGCATTTCGAAATTCCACATAGCCTGGCAGCCCATCTTTGGTCGTTTCGTGGTGTGTGAAGTACCGATTCATCCAGTCGGTCACCGCTTGTGTGTCGCTCGATAGGATCTCGGCTTCGTCCTCGTTGTAGAAACGGTCATGCTTTGCCAGTTGCGTGAAAACCGAATTGACAAAGTTGATCACGACAGGCGAGCTGCGATAGCTTTTGACCAATTTCTCTTGGCGAACACGGTCGATTTGCTTACCCACGGATTCGAAAATTTCGGAGACGCCGCCTCGCCACCCATAGATGGCTTGTTTGCTATCCCCTACGCAGAAGAACGACTTGTCTTTCGAAGTCCCTTCGACAATTGCTTCGGCAAAGGGTTTGATGATGTTCCACTGCATGGGCGACGTATCTTGAAACTCGTCGAGCAACAAATGATTCACCGGACAGTCAAGGCGGTATGAAATGTTGTCCATGCCCTCGTCCTGGGTTGTGTTGGTCGGTTCCGGGATAGCGGCACTCGGCTCATCGGGATCGCGATTCTTTGCGATCGTTTCTTGCATCCAATGGGAGAGGCGTTCTGCAATATCATCGAACGACACGATGCGTTTGCGAGATTTGACTAATTGAAGCTGCGCATGATAGTTCGCAAGCAAGCGATAAGCAGCTTCGTTTTGGGCCCGGCGGCTTGAAAGCTCTTCTACGGCCGCTTTCTTGGTGAGTATTTTCAACGCTTGCACTGCGTCGTCACTGAGTTCCTTGCCTGAGTACTTGGGTATCTCATCGTCCGAATTCCTCACCAAGGTCGTACCGAGAAACTCTGCCCATTCGCCTGATTCGAATTTTGCGACAGCTTTATCGCGGGCGGTTGCGAACCCTTTGTGTTCCACGTTCGAAACGCGAAACAGGGCGAGGGACGTTTCGACTTGTTCCACGGTTGGTCCACGAGGCACATCCAATTGATTCCAGGCCTCCTCGGTCGTCTTTCGAAACAAGTCGTAGCCCGAAGTGACGACCGTTTCGATCTCGCGACGAATACTGCGAGTCGCTTCGCCTTTGGAGAGTTGAGATACGAGCGACCTCAGAGCGGCGCGGTCCATCGTATCGAACATACGACTAATGGCTTCCTGTTGCAGTTGATCCGTTTGGAAGGGATCGGACAGGGACCAACCGGGAGGCAGTTTCAACTCTAGGGCGAAGGATCTCGCGAGTTGCGAGTAGAAACTGTCTAACGTACTCACTCGGAATCGGTGCAAATGCGAACAGAGTCGCCCAAGCTGATAGCGGACGGTGTCTTTCGTAATCTCAAGCGGTTTGAGAACGTTAACCAATCGCTCGAAGCCCTCTTCCTCCTCGACCGCCTCTGCCAACCAACTGAGGATGCGATGTAGGATTTCGCCTGCTGCTTTGCGAGTGAAGGTCGTCGCGAGGATCGAGTCGAGTTCTTGATCCGTGAAGAGCAATCGCAGCGCCCGGCTTGCGAGGTTGTACGTTTTGCCGGTGCCAGCCGAGGCGAGAATCATCTGGGGGGTGAACCAATCGCGACTCGCTTGCCCCTTGGCTTTATGCACATCGAGTCGCAGTTTGGTCGGAGGGACCTCATGTTCTTCCCGTCGGCGTGCGGCGAGTGCTTCCTGCGAACGGTCCAATCGCAGTTTTGTTTCGGCGCTTTTCGTGATTGCGTCGATGGCTGGGTTCTCATCCAACGCGAGTTCCGGGACAGGGTGGATGGCCGCAGCTAACTCTTGCTGGCGTTTGGCGTCTTGTTCCGCATTTGCGGTTCCTTGGTCCCAACGTCGCACGACTGGATATTGTGTGATCGCGCTGTAGTCATCGTTGGAATGGATTCCCTTGTATTTCGGGGGCCAAAATTGGCCATTCATGACATTGCGAGCGATGAGTTTAGCGGATTCGATCGCTTGAGAGTGTTGCTCGAGAGTGAAATCGGCAGTGATAAATTGCGTTTCGCTAGGATTCTTGGGGAGCAGGATGTAGCCAAAGCTAACTTTGCTCAAGTCCTCAATTTTTAGCGTTTTGATCAACAGGCCATAAAGCGGCAATTGCCAGTCGATCCAAGTGCCGTTGGGCTTTAGATGGGCTTCCTTGGGTTTGCCTGCATGGTCGCCTGTTTTGTAATCCCAAACCGCGAACTTGCCATCCCTTTGGTTGTAGTCGATTCGGTCGATTCGACCGTGAACGATCATTGGCTTGCCGTCGATATCGAGCGTTATACCGTCTGACTTTTCGACTTTGTGCTCGATGTATTTGATGCGCCACCCATTCGCGGCTTGAGCGGCTTGATGGATAGCGAACGCTTCGAGTCGGCGTTCGGCCTGTTCCAGTTGGATTTGCAATGCGGGCGTTGGGCTAACGCCATATCTCGATCTCGCGATGGACTTCAATTGATCGATAAGCCAATCAGCGATCGATCTGGGATCGGTCGAGGCTGCAACGGGAGAGTCGATGAGACCTTCGAGGCAGACGTGGAGCAGATCGCCAAATCCGCCGCCGTCGAGTTCCAAGCGTTCGTGCTCAAACGCCTTAACCTTTTCGACCCTGTTCAAGTAGAAGCGATACGGACACTGATCGTATTTCTTGAAATCGGTAACAGCCATGTCGCGAACGGATTTGTCCGGGGCGGGTACAGGGATCGGGATATTGGTTTGACCCTCGCGCGGCGTCCAGGAATCCGAGACCAATTGATCTATGGGCGTTTCTTTGGGTGACAGCAATAGCTTCACGCGTCGCGCGAGCAAATCCGATGGCACAGCCAACAGCAGCCGGCTGGGTGTTTGGGGATCACCGTCGAGGCTGAGGTGGTTGAGGACAAATTCCACGCGTTCGCGAGAGTGAAGCAGGGCTAAAATCGCGTAAGCATCCCGAGCATAGCGACGTGCGTTATCCATCAAACCGAGAAGCGAGCGGAGCTGATTTGGTAAGAACGGATCTCCGTTGACGCTTTCTGGCACGATTCCGTCGTGCATACCGGTCAGCATTAAGATGCGGGTATCATCCAACGTCAATTCCAACCAGCCAAGCATTTCGATGGCGGTTTCATCTTGCGGCGGCGGAACGTTGACCTTTTCGAGTTGGTTTTGTAACCAAACCATCGTTTCTTGAAACGTCGCAACCGTATCCAGATTGGCTGGCAGTTCCGCCAGTCGGTCCAAAGCCGAATTGATATCGCCGCAGGCGCGCAGAGCAAGATTGCCGACGATATCGTTCGGATCGACTTGGACATTTTCGTAAATCGACTTCAGCACATCGCGAAGCGGCGCTGCCCACGACGTTAGTTTGGCACCGGGCATCCGCAGCGGCTTGACCAACGCGTCGATCTGGCTGAGCACGTTAAGAAAAACATCTTGGCTTTTGCCTTTTGGCCATTCAGGAATGTTGACACTGCGGATAAGTGTTGTCTGTTGGTATTCATCCAGCTTAGATAAAAAATCGAGTGGCAGAGCGGTTTCGACGGATTCCTTATTTTTTGTTGCTGTTCGAATAAGCCAAGCGTGGATTGCGGGCGAACGAACCAAACTGCTGAAGACATCGATGGAACCGTCAACAAGGTATTCGCCAACGAGTTCGACGACTCGCATCGGAGGTGAATGCGAGACCGAGCTACCTGGTCCATAACGCAATGCGATCCCGCTGCGAGCCAATGTTTCTTGCAATGCGGGCACGATTTGAGGGTCGGGAATTCCCACCGTAATATCGTGAATAGAATACTCGTCCCCAAGCGCGGCGAGTTGCGTTGCCAGCTCGTTGGCCGCATCATTGGCACTAGAGCGAACGTGTAACTGAGCGTCGTCGATTGGGATTTCGATGTCTTGCCAATAGTCGGACGCAAGGGTTCCGTCGTTATTGAAACCCTCAGCATACGAGGATGGTGCACCGACAAGAACGTGGACGCAATCCGAAACAGCGGAAAGAAAGCGACGTTGAGCTCGGTTTAAGTCGACGGCACCCACTAAAACAATTTCGCGATCCGTTTTCACTTCATCATGATCGATTGCGAACCGCCGCGCGGATTGCACGTCCCACAAGCCAGCCAGATGAAGTTCGTCGAGATAAGCTCGCTGCAATTTGGCAAGTACTTGCCAACGAATCTCTTCTGGAGTGTCTTTGATCTCGGTCGTCACGTCATCAAAATCGACGAGGTCCGAGGAAAGCTCACGATGGAGCGTGCTAAGCATTCGCGCCAGATCCATCCACGGTCGTAGTTCCGTGGAATCTGGCACTTCGAGCAAAAGCGGCTTAAGCATTTCTCGATCCGCAGCACGGAGCACTTTGGTCCATGCCAGGACTTGCTCCAGATCGCTCGCAAAAGGGAGCTTCGCGGTATAAAGCTCCTCAGGCAGTGTACCGATGGTAAGCGATTCGGGGGGGCGAAGCACGAGCGAGCATTCGCTGGCTCGACAGGCAATCAGCTGGGTTAAGCGTCGGCTTGCCAATCCTCCGGGTAGGACCAGCAAGCATCTGTCCATATCCCAATTGTTACCGCGCGTGTACTGCTTGAGCAAAAAGTCGCAGGCTGCATGCAGGATAGGTTTCGACCAACCCAGGAAATGCATCTGCATCGCTCGGGATTGCTCGAGAAGTGGGCGACGTTGACGAAACGGAATCTTGGTAGTTGCCATAAACGAAATACCTCCTTGCAGTTCCAATCAGTATGAAGAATGCTAGCGGACATTGCAGTCTTCATTAGGCATGCCATGGTTGACACGTCTGGTCACAGAGTTCGCCGTACCCCCCATTTTCGCGGAATCTCGGATTCTTTCAAGCACAAGCACGAGCCGCGAGTGGGAGAGGCTCATCTTTACCGATATCTTTCGTGCTCGTGCTCAATGAAATGATGCTCGTGCTCGTCATCGAATTGCCAACCAAGAGTAAAAGATACCGGATGAAACGGGGTGGAGGATGGGACCATTGTCCCGTCCAAACAACGGATCGGGACATTGGTCCCAATCTACCGCTCGCCTAAAAGGAGCTATAGTACGCTTTTCTTATTCAGCGACTCCAGGCTCGCAGGGCGAGCGTCACATCAGCCTGGGAAATTCAACGAGGTCACATCCTATGAATCGAGCGACTGCTCAACTGCTACGCGGACTCTCCTTGGTTGACACAACGGCGTTGGTGATTGGTACGGTGATTGGCACCGGGGTCTTTCTCAAGGCCGCGCCGATGGCACAGGCGGTTGGCTCGCCGGCTCTTGTTTTATTAGCCTGGGTAGCCGCAGGACTACTGTCGTTGGCCGGCGCGTTGACGTACGCGGAATTGGGGGCCATGATGCCCGAAGCTGGGGGCGAATACGTTTTCCTGAGAAAATCTTATGGGGAAGCCGTTGCGTTTCTCTTTGGTTGGCAGCGATTTATCGTTGCCGGTAGTGCTTCTATCGCCACGCTGGGTACCGGTTTTGCGATTTTTTTGTCCAGTTTTTTGCCGCTCGGAGCCGTGTGGCTTGAACGCGACATTAGCCTGCTCGGCCAAACCTTGCACTGGCAATTTGGCGCGAAGCAGTTGGTGGCAGTTGCCGTCATTCTCTTGATGAGCGGCATCAATTGCTTGACCATCGTGGTCGGCGGCCGCGTTCAATTGGTGCTGACGATTCTCAAAGTTGCAGGGATTGCATTTTTGGTGATGGGTGTTTTTACCGCGTCCGGTACAGCCACTTGGAGCCACCTTCGCCAACCCGTGGACACGCCCGTATGGAGCGGTTGGACGCTGTTTGGTACCGCTATGTTGGCCGCACTATGGGGTTACGATGGTTGGAACAATATGCCGATGGCTGCCGGTGAAGTACGAAACCCGGGTCGGAATATACCACGAGCCTTAGTTCTGGGCATGGTCGTCGTCATGTCCATTTACTGTCTTTTGAATTTGTGCTATTTCTACGCATTGCCGATGGAAGAGGTTCGCTCATCGAACTCAACGCAGTATCGCGATGCGCTCCCAGTGGCGAGCAAAGCGGCTGGTACATTTCTCGGGGATTTCGGTGGTCGTTTTATTGCCCTGGTATTCGTCGTTTCTGCCTGCGGCGCCTTGAACGGATCGATTCTCTCCAATGCGCGCGTTCCTTTTGCGATGGCTCGCGACGGCCTCTTTTTTAGCCGGCTAGGTCAGCTCAACACCAATACGCGGGCGCCGGTTGCTTGCTTGATTGTTCAAGCCATTTGGGCTTCCGTGCTTGCGCTCTCTGGCACTTTTGATCAATTGACGGATTGCTTGCTGTTCGCGGCATGGATTTTTTATGCCCTGGTCACTTCATCAATATTTGTGCTTCGGCGGAAATTGCCCAATGCCGATCGTCCGTATCGAACCCTGGGTTATCCAGTCATACCGCTTGTCTTTATTTGCGTTGCCATATGGCTCATCCTCAACACATTCCTCACCAAACGCGTCGAATCGGTAGCCGGCCTGACACTAATAGCCGCCGGCATTCCGCTTTACCTCTATTTCAAACGTTCCGCAGTAACGTTATGAAAGTGGCGTAAGCTTCCAGCTTGCGGTAACACACGGATGGCAAGCTGGAAGCTTACCCCACTCTCCGGATGGCAAGCTGGAAGCTTAACCCACTCTCCGGATGGCAAGCTGGAAGCTTACCCCACTTCATGGTTCTCTCTGGTTGACAGCGGGCTCCGGTCGGAGCTAAACTACATACTGGTTTGACCGTTTCTACACCTGTAATTGGAGTGTTCTCGAATGAAAAATTCTTGGATCGTGGGTTTGTTTGCGTTTGTGGTTGCGTTTGCCACCGTCAGCATTGCGGCTGATTCCAAAGTCGCTGTTGACAAGTTGAAGTGCTTCATTTCCGGAACAGCGGTAAAGGAAGACAAGACGAGCGATTGGAAAGACGGCAAAGTTTACTTCTGCTGCGGCAATTGCCTGAAGAAGTTCGATGGCAACAAAAAGGACTTTGCAGCCAAGGCGAATCATCAACTGATCGCTTCCAAGCAAGTTGAACAAAAGGCATGCCCATTCTCGGGCGGTGAGATCAAGAAAGATTTCGCAGTCGAATTCAAGGGTGCGACTGTTGCTTTCTGCTGCAACAATTGCAAAGGCAAGGCTGAAAAGATGTCGGACGACGACAAGGTTGCCAACCTTTTCGGCGAAGATGCTTACGCAAAGGCCAAGTTTGCTAAGGTTGAAGTCAAGAAATAATTCGAATACGTTTCGAAGATTCCGAGAACCCTGCCTGTTGAGCAGGGTTTTCTTTTATACCTAAGCGGTCTTTCGAAAAATGAGTGCAGGATCCAACCCAAAAATCGTAGTTGTCGGTGGTGGGATCATTGGACTCTCCACCGCGCTGGCTTGCCTCCGAAAAGGGGCAGATGTCACGATCATTGACCGGCTCGCTTCCAGGGGCGACAACTGTTCCCGTGGAAATGCGGGAATGATTGTCCCAAGTCACTTCATCCCACTGGCTGCTCCCGGCATTTTCGGCCAGGCGATGAAATGGATGCTGGATCCAGAATCCCCGTTCCACGTGAAGCCAAGGCTCAGTTGGGACCTAATGAAATGGGGTTTGCGTTTCTACTTGGCATCGACCGCCAATCAAGTCAAAGAGGCGAGCCCGCTTCTGCGCGATCTCCATTTTGCATCGCGAGACTTGTATGTGCGATGGAACGACGAAGGTATCGAATGTTCGCTCGCGAAAAAGGGGCTCTTGATGCTTTGCAATACCGAGAAAACTCTCGAGGAAGAGGCTCATTTGGCCCAACGCGCCCGCGAACTTGGTGTTCCCGCTCAAGTCCTCAACGCAGACGAAACGAGCGCCTTGGATCCGAACGTCTCGATGACAGTCGCAGGGAGCGTTTACTATCCAAAGGATTGCCACCTTGACCCTTCCCAGTTGCTCGAGTCCTTGCGAAATGAGATCACGAAACTAGGTGGCGTCTTCCAATACGATTGCTTGATGAAGAATTGGAAATTCGGGAGCAACTCCATCGAGGCCATCGAGACCAATCAGGGTGACATCGTCGCGGATGAGTTCGTTCTTTGCGGTGGCGTCTGGTCCGAGGGGCTTGTTCGTTCTCTGAAACTTCAATTGCCGATGCAGCCTGGCAAAGGTTATTCGCTCACTTTGCCCCACCCGATTGAACTTCCAAACGTATGTTCGATCCTATGCGAGGCAAAAGTTGCGGTAACGCCAATGGGGAGTGCGTTGCGTTTCGGTGGGACAATGCAGATCGGGGAATTGAATCAATCGATCGATCCACGCCGCGTCCAGGGCATTGTCAAAAGCGTTCCAAAATTCATGCCAAGGTTTCGCGTTCAGCATTTCGACGGCATCCAGCCTTGGTGCGGACTGAGGCCCGTTTCTCCAGATGGGTTACCCTACATAGGAAAAACGAAGGCCTGGAAGAATCTGACCGTCGCGACGGGGCATGCGATGATGGGGTTGAGCCTGGGCCCAATCACGGGGGAGATTGTCAGCCAAATCCTCCACGGAGAACCTACCAAGATACCATTGGGTCGCCTCTCCCCGGACCGTTACGGCGTTTGACTTTTCGGTTCGAATTTTCCTTGCTTGCCCTCTTTGCCCTGCAGCAATAGCCGATCGCCAGCGGCTACGCCTGCTCGGATTTCGATAAGATCACCTTGTTGGCGTCCCAACGCAACCACTTGTTCTTTGATGTTCCCGTCAACAATCTTCCAGACCTTATCGACGCCAGCAAAACGTACCAATGTAGAGGATGGAATCGCGATCCCTTTGGCATTCGGCTCGACTGCAATAACACCCTCTGCAAAGAGACCACTTCGAAGCGTTCCATCCGAGTTGTCGATGCTGGCTTCGAACACCAAGGAACGGCTGGCGGGATCCAGACTTGGGCTGATCCGGGATATGGCAACCTTGCGTGCTTGATCGCTCAGATCAAATTGCAAGTCAATCGTTTGGCCAATTCGCAATTGTTGAGCGTAGCGCTCTGGTACGCTTCCTCGAAAGCGAAGGGTGGTTGTTTTGGCGATCGTCATTAAGGGTTGGCCTGCCTGAACATAAGTCCCCGTCGAGACAAACCGCGACTCCACAACACCTGCATAAGGAGCGAGAATGGTCGCTTCCGATAGTCGCTGGTACGCCAAATCCCGCTGTGCCGACTGAACTGAGATCATCGCGATCTTTTCTCTAACGCCGTTTTGGGCGGATGAGTGACGAGCCGAAGCGACCCGTTCTAACGATTCAGCAACTTCCAGATCGGACGCGCTGACTGCGTTGCGATCCGAGAGTGGGCGAATTCGAGAGACCGCCTGTTTGGCTTCATCCCAAACCGCTCTGGCTTCGCGGACGGGCGGCGAATTCTCTGGATTTAGGTTTTCTAGGGAATCACCGGGTTTTAGGCCTACGGCCGACCTTGCCTGCAGCAACTGCGCGTCCATTTGTTGGGCTTGCAGCTTGAATTCGATGGTATCCAATTGAACCAGCAGTGCATCATTGGCTACGCTGTCCCCCAAATCGACGGGTACACTCGCGACCTGGCCGGCAACTTTGGAACCCACGGTTGTGACCTCATCCGCGACCAAGGTACCCTGGCATTTGATTAATTTGGGCCAAGTGATTTCGTTGATTTCAAGGGCGGTTCCTTGAATCACTGGTTCTTTGGTCGGTTCGGAGGATTGGGCGATTTCGGTTTTTTTGCATCCGAGCCCACTCGCGAGCGCAACGGCGATGGCTAAGACGATACCCGCACGAAACGCGGGCAACTTGAACGGCGAAGGCATGTGCATCAAGGAGATCGTGTCGTTTGCGATTTGTGGAGGGAGTCGTTTGGTGGGAGGCATTCTCGTCCAGTGCCCCTCACCATTGTGATCGGGGCGGCCCGAAACATCAATGATTGTCGTAATTCTACCCAATATCCCCAGTCTGCCACGATGGTCTTCCCAGTGTCCCTCCTGCCCTGTAATGTCTCACCTCGGTCACCTCCCCACCCTGGGTCCACCCTTCCCAAATACGAAATCCACGGACCGCTTGCAAGCAATGACGTTCGCAACCGCCCTCCCCAAATCGATGTTCACCCGACGTGCTGCTGATGGCTGGTTGCTCATGTTCAGTCTTTTGATGAGTTTTCTAGGTTGCGGTGCCACGAAATCCTTTACGGCGACTGAGCAATTGCTGATGTCCGACGCGGTTGACTCGACGCTTTCCAAATTGGATTTTCGAGCGCTCACTGGGCACAAAGTGTATCTGGACACAACGTATATCGTGGGTGCAGGGAAAATCATTCCGGGCGTTGCGATGCCTGTAAACCTTGTGAATTCAGACTATGTGATCAGCGGTTTGAGGCAGCAATTGACCGCCGCAGGTTGCATGTTGGTCGATACGCGTGAACTTGCCGAGGTCATTTGCGAGGTACGATGTGGGGCACTGGGAACGGATGGTCACAGCGTTACTTACGGGATCCCCGCGAACAACTTTTTGAACAGCGCATCGAGCGTGATACCGGGAACTCCGTCGTTACCCTCTATCCCGGAACTCTCGGTAGCCAAGCGGGAAATGAAGAGTGCTGCGGCTAAGATTGCAGTCTTCGCCTACGATCGGGAAACCCGCGAACCGTTGTGGCAATCGGGAGTTACGCAGGCTGGCAGCAGCGCTCGCGATACGTGGATACTGGGGGTCGGTCCTTTGCAATATGGAAACATCTACAAGGGGACTCGATTCGCGGGAAAACGTATTCGACCGTTAGGTCGTAAGTCCGATGAGATGCAAATCGCACAGCGTTCGAACGGCGTCGACTTCCGGAGCAACTATTTGTTCGCGAGCAAACTTTTCGGCACCAAGGCTAGCGAGGAAGCAATTGCGGATTCTTCGTCCCCCTCGTCCACGCCCGAGACCAATCCCACTCAGATTCGAGTGAGCGATTCCAAACTTGGGTCCGAAAAAGTGGTGAAATAGTTAGTGGTCTAAGTTGCACGACGCTCCGCCGTCGTGATTTGTTCACTTCTGCCCCTCTCGATCGCGTACACACACGCGGGCAATGGGCACGAGCGCCGTTCGTAGTCCACAAAGCATGTTGCGAACCTTGGCACAAGGCCCAAGTTCGCGACGGCTAGACCGTTTTCATCACGCCAATTGCTGCGAAATGCGGGCTTACCCCGCTATTTCACAAATGCTTGGCGTGCTACGGTTAGCTTAACGCCGTTTGGCGATTTCTTTCGATCGCCATACAGGACGTCGTCGATTTTCACCGATCGAGCCCTTTCACAGACAATACCCCACACGCATGCTTGATAGCGATTCTCCTGACACACCGCCCGGATCTCTTTTTCAGTTCCGCCCATTCCGACATTATTGGACGTCGCGCGTTTGTTCCATGAGCGCCTACCAAATGCAGGTGGTTGCAACGGGCTGGTCTGTCTACGAACTGACACGCAATCCGCTCGACCTCGGGCTTGTCGGGCTTGTCCAGTTTGGTCCTCGCATTGCATTGACGCTATGGGCTGGGGCTGTCGCGGATCGGCACGATCGTCGCTTGATCGCTTTTCTTTGTACTTTGGTGCAGATGGTCGCGTGCACCCTACTTGCATTGGGAAGTTGGCACGAGGTACTATCCCGAGAAGCGATTTTTGGGCTGATTGCGGTGATTGGGTCCGCCCGTGCCTTTGAAATGCCGACGATGCAATCGTTGCTGCCGAATGTTATTCCTGTATCCGCGTTCCCGCGAGGTTTAGCCATGTCGACGGCAGCGACTCAAGTTGCCATCATTGGAGGCCCTGCGCTGGCCGGGCTCATCTTTCTCGCTGGCGTCACAGCCGTGTATGCGGTTGCCGCCGCATTGTTCATTGTGGCGAGCGCGATGATGCTGACCATGCCCGCGATCCGAATTGCAAAAGTCAGCGTTCGTTCCAGTGAATCGCTGCTGGCCGGATTTCACTACATCGCTTCGCAGCCTGTCATTCTTGGAGCCATTTCGTTGGACTTGTTCGCGGTGTTGTTCGGAGGGGCAACGGCCATGCTTCCGATTTTTGCAAAGGACATACTGCACGTGGGCCCCACGGGGCTTGGCCTTTTGCAAACCGGGCCAGCGATTGGAGCGTTGGCAATGACGTTCTTTCTATCTCACAATCCCCTTCAGAGGAAAGTGGGGCGGTGGCTGTTTGTTTCTGTTGCGATCTTTGGGGTGGGAACGATTCTATTCGCTCTATCGACTTCGTTTTGGTTGTCGTTTGGTATCTTGATCGTGATCGGTGCATCCGACTGCGTAAGCGTGGTGATTCGTCAATCGCTTGTTCAACTGGAGACGCCGGACGACATGAGAGGTCGAGTGAGCGCAGTGAACTCCGTGTTTATCGGGGCGTCGAATCAACTTGGCGAATTCGAATCGGGAGTGATGGCCGCAGGTTTTGGAGTCGTTCCTTCGGTGGTCATCGGTGGACTAGGAACGCTGCTAGTCACAGGACTCTGGCTTCGACTCTTTCCAACACTCGTCCATAGGGATCGACTTTGAAGGTTCGCATCGGAGTCGGACGTACGTACTTCTTTCTCTGACTGCGGCTCCCCGAAGCGGAGCAAGGGGTAGAAAACGCACAGAAACGTCTATCGCCCCCAAAGTCGCATGGCTCGACGCATCGCCGATTCTATAGCGTTAGCACATAAGCTACTGCTGACCGCCACGCCCCTCCAAAACTCGTTGATGGAGCTATACGGGCTAGTCAGCAGCATCCGCTGGCAGTGCATCTTGTCGAGTTGGCAACCAGTCGTCATCTTCCACCAGTCATCCTGAATTTCCACTACGGCAAATATGGATCGATCATTTCGGAGCTGGAACCACTGCTTGGCTAACGCGGCTGGCTAGAGCTTTCCGTATCCAGCTCGCAGTGTTCTAAAGGCGACGAGTCAATACCCACCCTGCTGAAAACTGAATCACTGAAAGCTGAAAACTTGCAAACCCTCGTGACCAAACGTGTCAATGAGGTAGAGCAACGTAACATGAAACACTTCGACGAAGAAGTGTTGAAGCTCGACCATTGGTCGGACGACTTGAAGCAGGGATTGGAGCGAGAGATTAAAGAATTGGACAGGCAAATTCGAGAGGCAAGGAAAGTCGCATCACTTGCTGCATCTCTCAATGACAAACTGGAGGCCCAAAAGCTGATCCGATCTTTGGAATCAACTCGAAAGGATCAGCGCAAGCGACTGTTCGATGCACAGGACGAGATCGACACTCGTCGAGATGAATTGATCGCCAGCATTGAAGTGCAGCTCGATCAAAAGAAGACGATTTCGCCAGTCTTCACAATCCGATGGAGGCTGGGGGCATGATCGTTCTAGGAGCAAATCTGGGGGACTCGTATGCAGATCCAAAAGTGTCCTGTTCAAAATGGGGGGATAGGGTCGGTAAATTCAGAACAGCCCCCGCATTTTCCCGCATTTTGAAGACACTTCAGCGAATTTCGGTGAGTCCCCTTGATTTTAGCAGTAGATCGGACGATACTTCCGACAACTCGCTCGCCGCACCCCTCCTGTATCCGGTCATGTGCCCTCACAGTGACGTGCATCATTGGCGAGTTTCAATAAAACACAAAGCTCAATTTGAGCCGAACAGCATTACAGCCGCCCCGCCTCTTTTGCCCCTAAGGCATAATGCGGTAATTGGGCGGCTTCTTTTATTTGGTGACCTTCAGGTTCTTGAGGCGGGAGGTCGAAGATGACCAATCCAGCAAAGAAACCTTACAACAAAAAATGGTTGTCTGTTTCTGATTAAGTGTCCTTACTTGAGTCTAGGAGTTTGATCGTTAAGGATCGAGCTACCGCGGAGGAGTTTCTTGGGTATGCGAACTACTACCGCTTCTCCGGTTATTGCCTGGCATTCCAAGACAAGCCGGATCATTTTCGCAGCGGTACTGAATTTGACCACATAGTCTATGCCTATCAGTTTGATTCAGACTTACGCAGCCTAGTGGGAGATTGGCTAGAGCTAGCCGAGATAGATCTTCGCACCCAAGCAGTTCACCTTTTTTCGCTGAGGTATGGTCCGTTCGGTCATTGCATTGCCTCGAACTTTACAAATCCATTTAGCAAGAAGATGACTCATGCGGATTGGTTGACCCGACTTCAGAAAGATACCAACGACTCTTCAAAAGAGCGATGCGTCGAGCATTTTAGGAATAGATATTCGCAATATCCCGACTTGCCTCTATGGGCGGCAGCCGAGGTGATGACCTTTGGTTGTTTGAGTCGCTTCATCGGTGGCATGAATCGCAAAGATCGAAAGCAACTTGCTCAGCATTACCAACTGAACTCGGATGAATTGGCCTCGATGGCCCACCATTTGTCGTACGTCCGAAACGTATGTGCTCACCATGGTCGATTGCGGGAACGTCTTAACCAAATCAAACCGTTGTTACCCAATTCCCACGAATGGAAACCGCCCCTTCTTACTGACAACGGAAGGCTGTTTTGCACCTTGCTTTTCTTGAGACTTCTTACACGTAGAACTCCCCACGTGCTTGAAGGCGCAAACCGTTGCCATGCCAAGATCAATGCCCTGTTAAAGCGTCCACCCAATGTCCCAAATCCATCGACCCGAATGGGATTGCCCAACAATTGGGAGAACCATCCACTCTGGATCTAAATACTGAAAACCGAACCACTGAACCACTGAAAACCAATCCCCCTCTATGCCCAAAAGACTGAAAAAGCCAAGCGTTGTCGAAACGCTGATTCCAGACTACGCGACCATTTTGGCAGCGATGGTGGATTTGCTTGAGTCTGCTCGTCGATTGTCGGCTAGATCCGTCAATTCCGTCATGACGGCTACGTATTGGGAAATCGGCAGACGCATCATTGAGTTGGAACAACGCGGACAGAAACGTGCAAAATATGGAATCCAGTTGATTGCACGACTTGCGATTGACCTTACTCAACGGTTTGGTCGTGGCTTTTCCGAGGCAAATATCCAGTATATGCCTCGATTTTATGTCGAATGGACGATTCCCCAGACACTGTCTGGGCAATTGAACCGGACTGGCTCTATTGAAACCGTCGCAGCAATATCTCCTGGCTTTCCACTGCCGTGGTCCCATTACATCAAGTTGCTTGCCGTCAGAAAAAACGAGGCAAGGAGTTTCTACGAGCGGGAGGCGCTCCGTGGTGGCTGGACGGTTCGGCAACTGGGTCGCCAAATTGCGAGCCAGTTTTACGAGCGAGCGCTTCTTTCCAAGAACAAAGAATCGATGTTAGTCAAAAGAGCCAAGCCGCAAAAAGGGGACTTGGTTACTCCCGAAGAGGAGATTCGAGATCCGCTGTTTCTATGCATCCGGGCATTGGACCAATGAAGATGAGAATCCGCCCGTCGGTTGAATCCTCTGTGCCCAGAATGAACAAGCGGTCGCACACTACACGTTAGACAACTTGCCAAACAAAGTGATGGCACGGGAGTACAAGCTTGCACTTCCGAACGAACAAACACGGAAAACCCAACTCCAAAAAGCGCTGCTCTCACTTTCCAATTCAACACCAAAAACTGAACCACTGAAAACTGAAATCCATGGCCAAGAACAAACTAGAACTCAATCAAGCGAAGCTTGATTGAGGATTAGTCTACGGCACCTGGAGAATAAACCATAACTATGGTATGTTCGAGGCGGAAATTGCGGCGGAAACACGATCGACAACCTGCACGAAAAAGATGAGACTTACATGAGAATTTTGTTCACGCGTTTGCTGATGGGAATGCTGATTCTCACTGGCACGATGGCATCCTCTTCAGCATATGTTCGATTGCCTGCGATCATCGGCGACAACATGGTCCTTCAAGCCGACAAACCGCTCCCGATCTGGGGATGGGCCGATGCGGGTGAACTGGTGACGGTCACGCTAGGCGAAGCGAAGCAATCGGCGAAAGCGGACGACAAGGGTCAATGGAAGGTCAGCCTGCCGCCGCAAAAGGCAAGTGCAGCCCCTGTTGTCATGACGGTCGCTGGTGAACGTGGCGTTGGCGGCACAGGCAATCCAGCGATCAGCGTCAAGAACATTCTCGTCGGTGAAGTCTGGGGAGGTTCGGGGCAGTCGAATATGCAATGGTCGGTTTCGGCCTCAACGAATGCGCAGCAGGAGATCTCAGAAGCCAATTTTCCTGAGATACGCCTATTCATCGTTCCCAACCGTCTGTCCTCGTCGGCGCTCGATGATGTGCAGGCCAAATGGGTCGTATGCTCGCCACAGACAGTCGCCCCCAGTTCGGCCGTACTGTACTTCTTTGGTCGAAACATCCACACGACTTTGAAAATGCCCGTTGGCTTGATCACTTGTGCGTGGGGCGGTTCGCGAATCGAGCCGTGGATTACTCCCGATGTGATCGCGTCTGACACGGAAATCGAGCGTGTGAACGGCGTCTACAAACAGCAAGCGGCGGAGCGGACAACGGCACGTGGCAAATTCCTGCAGGCGCACAAGAGCTGGTTGGAATCCGCGGAAAAGTTGGCTTCGGCAGGCCAGGAGTTTGCTGATCCTCCGGGCGTTCCAGCGGATCCGTCCGCGCAGTTTGGTTCCCCCGCTGCCATGTACCGCGGCATGGTCCATGGCATTCAGCCTTTCGCTCTCCGAGGTTGGCTCTGGTATCAGGGAGAGTCGAATCGGGGAGATGGAATGTTCTACACCAAGTGTAAGAAGGCGTTGATCGATTCGTGGCGCAAGCTGTGGGGTGACGATATGTCTTTTCTGTTTGTCCAACTAGCGCCCTACAAGTACGACAACAACGAGACTCTTCTGCCAGAGATTTGGGAAGCACAGACCGCGTCGCTGGCAATCCCCCACACCGGCATGGCGGTGACGACCGACATTGCGACGATTGGCGACATTCACCCACCCAACAAACAGGATGTTGGCAAGCGACTCGCGGCGTGGGCACTTGCCCAACACTATGGAAAGAAAGATTTGGTTTACTCGGGCCCACTGTTCGATTCGATGGCCGTTGAGGGGAGCAAGGTTCGACTCAAATTTAAGCATCTCGGCGGAGGTCTGGTCGCGCGGGACTCCAAAGACTTAAGTTGGTTTTCGATCGCGGGCGAAGACAAGCAGTTCCATAAGGCCGATGCGAAGATCGATGGAGAAACAATTGTCGTGAGTTGCGATGCGGTTTCGAATCCGGTTGCTGTCCGATTTGGATGGAACCAAATTGCTGAACCGAACTTCGGCAACAAGGCCGGCCTTCCGGCCTCACCGTTCCGAACCGACAAATGGACGGACGCGAAAAACGCGACTCCTTGATCGCATTCTTTTCCCAACCCGAAGCGTAAGGGCTTGTTGATTTAATCACAACCCGAAGTGTAAACGAGGGACTCTTTGCCCCTCACTCACGTTTCGGGTTATGATAAAACCATAGCTTAGGTAAAGACCCATCAAATCAACAAGCCCGTAAGCGAGGGATTGCAATCGGCGACTCGCTTACGAACACGGGTTACCATCGCGTGGCACGAGCGCGCTCGTGAATCCATGGGCGAGACGCCCATGCCACTTTTGAATACCCAGTGTAACAGTCCATGCAAGCCGGTAAGCGAGGGAACGGTTCGGCCAGAGGCCGCAGGTCGTGGATTGATCCCTCGCTTACGGGCTGTTGCTTTAGTGAAGTCATCGTTGGGTAAGGGCGGTATGACGGACTTCCAAGTCCGTCAATGGGGAATTCGACGGACTAGGAAGTCCGTCGTACCATTAAATCAACAGCCCGTTACGCTTCGGGTTATGATTTTGATTGGTTCTCGCTGCGCCTCGAACAAATGATTATATTGGTTTCCTGCGCTTCGGTGCTTCTGCCCTCTGCATCCCTTTCCTACCCCTCCCGGACTCGTTGCGAAATGCTCCAACGCCACCGCGTCAATCCACTTGTGTTGTGCCTGGCTCTACTGGCTGGTCCATTCTTTGCGAGCGTCTGGGTGGGGCCTTCCCGAAGTGTCGCCCAATCAACGCTCGATCCAGATCACGCTCAGAAGATGGCAGCAGGCATCGAGCTGTTCAAATCCGACGTACGGACGACGCTGGTCGGGCGTTGCTTGAAGTGCCACGGGGGCGAGAAGACCGAAAGTGATTTTAACCTGGCCACCCGAGAAGGCATGATCCAAGGTGGAGCGACAGGAAAGGCAATCGATCTCAACGCTCCAGAATCGAGTTTGTTAGTGAAGATGATCCGCCACAGCGTGGAGCCAGTGATGCCTGAAGAAGGCGCGAAACTGGACGAACGGCAAATTGTCGCGATTGAGAAATGGATCCGCTTGGGAGCACCGTACGCTCGACCCTTGATCGAACAACCGGATTCGGATCCATCGGCTTGGACCAAAAAAACGATTGACTCCGAAGCCCGTGATTTTTGGGCGTTTCAATCGTTGAGAGATGACTCGCCTCCGATCATTGCAGACGATATGTGGTGCAAGACTGACTTGGATCGTTTCGTGCTTAATAAGCTCATTGAACATAATTTGTTGCCCAATGCCAAGGCGCTGCCGGCAACCCTCCTCCGTCGCGCGAGTCTCGATCTGCTCGGCTTGCCACCTACCCCTGAGCAAGTGCGAGCAATTACCACCGACGAATCCGAGACAAGCTGGGAAAAACGCGTCGACGAATTGCTTGCGAGCGAACACTATGGCGAGCGCTTCGCTCGACATTGGCTTGACCTGGCACGCTTTGCTGAGAGCTTTGGTTTCGAACAAGACTACGATCGACCGCACGCCTATCACTATCGTGACTTTGTCATACGAGCCCTCAACCAAGACATGCCGTTCGACCAATTCGCAGCTTGGCAAATCGCTGGTGACGAACTGCAACCTCACCAGTTCGATGCCCGCATGGCGACCGGATTCCTTGGTGCGGGTGTGTTCCCAACGCAGTTAACGGAGAAGGAGTTCGAATCCGCTCGATACGATGAGCTTGACGACATGGTTGCGACTCTCAGCACCACGTTTCTCGGACTGACCGTTGGGTGCGCGCGGTGCCACGATCACAAATTCGACCCCATCCCGAGTCGAGACTACTATCAGATGATTTCCGTATTTCGAAGCGTTATTCGTGGCAATGTCGAGATCCCACTCGATCCAGTCGGCGATCAAGCGAAGATCGCAATGTGGGAGCAAGAGCATGCACGGCTGGTCGCCGCACGGACTCGCTTCGAAGAGAATGAATTGCCGCCGCGATTCGATCAAATGCTTAGTGCTTGGAGAAAAAATGAGGATGCGAGCCCAAATCAACCTGGGGTGGCGAATGGATGGCGATTGCCTGCTGCGACCCGAATGACGTCGGAAGCAGGTGCGACCATGACGCGACAACAGGATGGTTCGTTTCTGGTCAGCGGAACCAATGCCGACAAGGATGGATACTCGTGCGTTTTGGAAACACTCTCGAAAACGATAACAGGCATTCGACTCGATGCGTTCAACGATCCATCCCTGCCTCAAGGAGGTCCCGGGCGTGCGCCGAATGGCAACATCGGATTGAGCCGTATTCGTGTCGAAGCCCAACCACTCGATGATTCGAGTCCGCCGATGGAAGTCAAGTTGGTCAGCCCTACATCGACGTTTGAGCAAAACAAATCGAATTTGTCATTGGCATCTGCGTTAGACCAAGACGAAAAGACGGGATGGGCTATCGACCCTCAGATGAACAAAGCCCATTCGGCTGCGTTTCAGTTTGCCACGCCGACCACACACCCGTCTGGAATCAGGCTTACGATCCAACTAGACTTCCGAGTCAACAAGCAACACAACATGGGTCGGCCAAGAATTTCGATTACGAACACGGAAGCCTTGCCGGCGCTGGAATCGATTGTCCAAGATTCTTTGTCATCCGAATTGCAAACCCTTTTGAAACGCGATGACTCCCGCCTCTTGGAATACGAACGAAGTCTACTTGTCGCTCTCACCAAAACGAAGGATGCACGTTGGCAAGAGCTCGACAAAATGGTAAGCGACCATCTGTCGCTCAAGCCCAAGCCGCGTGTGGTGACGGCCATGGTCTGCGGTGAGGGAATCAGTCCGATTCCCAATCATGGGGACGGCCGTGGATATCCACATTTCTATCCTAAGTCGCATTTTCTAAAACGAGGGGATACGAATCAAAAACAGGGCGAAGCGGAATCCGGTTTCCTGCAAGTGCTGACCCGCCCGATTTCCAAATCCGCTTCATCGAACGCATCTCTTTCCAATGGGGCCAATGAGCAAATCGATTGGAGTCGTTGGCAAGTTGATAGTCACGGCGAGTCCAAAAGTTCGTTCCGGCGTGCGGCCTTTGCAAATTGGATCAAAGACACGGAGGCAGGTGCTGGGCAACAACTTGCCCGCGTCCTCGTCAATCGGATTTGGCAGCACCATTTTGGGCAAGGCATCGTGGCAACGCCCAATGATTTCGGATTTCAAGGCGAACGCCCAACGCATCCCGAATTATTGGATTGGCTAGCTCGAAAATTGATCGATGGTGGGTGGCGAATCAAGCCGATCCACAAGTTGATCATGATGAGTGCCACTTACCAACAATCTTCACTGTTTGATGCGAACAAATCGATGGTGGATCCAAAGAACCAGTGGGCTTGGCGGTTTTCGCCGCGTCGACTTGAGGCCGAAGTGATTCGCGATTCCATCTTGGCAACCAGCGGCCAATTGGATCGAACACTGTTCGGAGCTGGCACTTTGGACGAATCGATGAAACGCCGAAGCATCTACTTCTTTGTAAAGCGAAGCCAACTCATTCCGTTCATGCAAGTCTTCGATTCGCCAGAACCGCTTGTCAGTGTGGGTCAGCGGCCCAGTACGACCATTGCCCCTCAGGCGTTGATGTTCATGAACAATCCACACGTTCGAGGCTGGGCACGCAGCTTTGCAAAAAAGGTGATTGCGTCCAATCCGAATTCGATGGAACAGCAAATGGAACATGCATATAGGGTGGCCCTCGCGAGAGGCCCCAGCGCGGACGAACTCGCTCGGGCTATCGAATTCGCTCAGAGACAATTCAGCTCCTATAGCAACGAGCGATTGGCCGATCCCATGGAATCAGCCATGGCTGATTTCTGCCAAGTATTGATTAGTTTGAACGAGTTCATTTACCTAGATTGATCGTGTGAAAGCCAAGAACGAATGTTAAATCGACGTCAAATACTTTCGCAAGCCGGCGGTGGAGCTGGCTTGCTCGGTCTATCGATGCTCTTGAGAGACGAGGGTAGATTGGTTGCGGATGAGCCAGGTTCGAAACTTGACCCGCTATCCCCCAAGATGCCACACTTTGCAGCGAAAGCCAAAGCGGTCATTTGGTTGTTTATCAATGGAGGACCCAGTCAAGTCGATACATGGGACTACAAACCGGAGCTCGAAAAATTTCACGGCAAAGATTTAGAAGGGTTTGATAAGTTCACGGGATTTTTCTCTGGCTCGGTCGGGCCACTCATGAAATCGCCGTTCCAATTCAATCAGCATGGCGAGTCCGGAAAATGGGTTTCGGAGATTTTTCCGAATCTTGCAAAGCATGTCGACAAAATGGCTTTCGTGCACTCGGCCTACACCAAATCAAACAATCACAGCCCTGCTTTGTTCATGATGAACACCGGCTTCACTCAAATGGGCTATCCCTGTGTCGGTGCTTGGTCAACCTATGGATTGGGGAGCGAGAGTCGCGATTTACCCGCATTTGTGGTGATGAGCGATCCCAAGGGCCGCGGTTTGCCCAAAGGCTACTCACTGAATTGGGGAACCGGATTTTTGCCAAGTGTGTATCAAGGGACTTGGCTTAAGCCGAGTGGCGTGCAGATCGACAACTTGGCTGCCCCCGCCGAATTGAATGGAACCCGACAACGAGCGCAATTGGATCTTCTCGCGAGCTTGAACAAGCAACATCAGCAGTTGCACTCAAGCGAGTCTGAGTTCGCTGCCAGGATTGAGAGTTTTGAATTAGCGTATCGCATGCAATCCGCTGCCCCGGAAGCACTCGATTTGAGTCGAGAGTCGGCCCAAACTCAAGCGTTGTACGGGCTAGATGACCCGCGTTGTTCGCACTTTGCCAAACAGTGTTTAGTGGCGCGCAGAATGGTAGAGCACGGAGTTCGATTCGTTCAAATTTATTCGGGTGGAATGGAGAACCAAAGATCATGGGACGGGCACGCGGACATACAAGGCAATCATTCGGAATTCGCCGGTGAGACGGACAAGCCTATCGCAGCACTCTTGGAGGATTTAACGCAAAGAGGATTGTTGGACTCAACACTTGTAATATGGGGTGGGGAATTCGGGCGGTTGCCCGTCACGCAAACAGGGGCCAAACCGGGGCGAGATCATAATCCACATGCGATGACATTTTGGTTTGCGGGTGGAGGAATCAAAGCCGGAACCAGTTATGGTGCGTCCGATGAAGTTGGCCATAAAGCGGTTGAGAATCGAGTCAGTGTGCACGATATGCATGCGACGATCTTGCATTTATTGGGACTCGACCATCAGCGATTGACCTTTCGCCACAACGGCCGAGATTTCCGACTCACGGATGTCGAAGGAAATGTCATTCGCGAGTTGGTGTCGTGAGGCGGAAAACCCACTACTTGAACAAGTGGCATGGGCGTCTCGCCCATGGATTCACGAGCGAGACGCTCGTGCCACGCGATATTAACCCGACGCGTGAAACCCACTACGTTAACAAGCCGGTAGGCGAGGGCTGAGTTTAGGCCTTCGCTCACGGGCTAGAGTGATGAGATCCCCGCCCAAACCTCGTTCGTTTTGACTTTGAAGGAAACTCCCCATGCGTTTTGCAGCACTCGTTTCGTCCCTGGCATTCTTATGCATTCCCATCGCCGCATCTGAACCGACGGGGAAACCCAATATCGTCATTCTATACGCCGATGATATGGGCTACGGAGACCTTGGGATTCAAAATCCAGACTCGAAGATCCCGACACCGAACCTGGACCGCCTGGCGCAAGAAGGAATGCGTTTCACCGATGCGCACAGTTCGTCCGGAGTTTGTACGCCAAGCCGATATGCCATGCTGCATGGACGTTATCACTGGCGCAAGTTCCATGGCATTGTGAACTCGTTTGATCAGCCAATTCTTGACGAGGATCGCACGACGCTGGCTGAACTACTCAAAATGCAAGGGTACAAAACCGGATGTATCGGCAAGTGGCATCTCGGTTGGGATTGGAATGCGATCAAGCGGGCCGGTGCGGTGCCGGCCAAAGGCGAAAACGACGGAAAGGGGGGATTCGCTCCCGGCGACTTTGATTGGAGCAAGCCGATTCCTGGCGGCCCGCTTTCCCATGGTTTCGACTATTATTTTGGCGATGATGTACCAAACTTTCCGCCCTATGCATGGTTTGAAAATGATCGCATCATCACCGAGCCGACAGTGAAACTGAGCACGCCGAAAAAAACGGCCGAAGGAGCCTGGGAAACACGTCCAGGCCCATCGGCGAAAGACTGGGATTTTTGGGCAGTCATGCCTAAGCTAACGGACAAGGCTGAGGAATGGATTGGCAAGCAAAAAAAGGAGGAGCCGTTCTTTTTGTATTTCCCATTCACTTCACCACACGCTCCGATCATTCCGGCACCTGATTTTGTCGGCAAATCCAAGGCGAATGGATACGGCGACTTCGTCGTGCAGACAGACGATACCGTCGGCCGTGTGCTCGCCGCGCTCAAGAAACATGGCTTTGAGGACAATACTTTGGTCCTTTTCAGCGCCGATAACGGCCCCGAACATTATGCGTATGATCGTATCAAGAACTTCGAACACCGCAGCATGGGGCCATTGCGAGGGCTCAAACGGGATATTTGGGAGGGTGGCCATCGCGTCCCCTTCCTTGTTCGGTGGCCTGGAATCGTGCCGGCCGGTACACTCAACCACGGACTTATCAGCCAGATTGATGTCTTCGCGACGATTGCGAACATCGTCGGAGCAAAAATTCCTGTCGGCTCTGCCGAGGACAGCTACAGCCAGTTGGGGCTTTTCCAAGGACAAAACATCCGCGCACGCGAAAGCCTTGTTCATAACACAAACGCCAACAATTACGCGATTCGACACGGCGACTGGGTCCTAATCGCAGCCAAGACAGGGGGCGTAACCAAAGTTCCGGAGTGGTTCGACAAAGCCAATGGCTATGGTCCGAACAGCCATCCAGGCGAACTCTACAACCTCCGCGACGACCTCTCGCAAAAACGAAACCTCTATGGGGAGGAACCAGACAAGGTGCAGGAGCTAACCAACATCCTAAAGGAAATCCGAGCTTCAGGGCAGGTGCGGTAATATGCTCGCGATCGGGAACTTAGGCGCAACTCTTTGATCAACCCAAGCAATACACATTGTAAAACCCCTAGTATCTACCCGTTGACAGTTGTGAGCAACTTGAGAGGCTCAGAATGTTGATGTTGCCGAGTTGCCTGCAGCGACTTGGCAACGCAGCCACGCAGATCGTTTGTACCCCCTAGGCCTCGCAAGGGAGCTTGTGGGTGAGCTTGAATCGTGTGGCTGTTCTATTTGAACCCGAACGGTCGCCTGATCGACCTAATGGCCAGATCGCATTTACTAGGATGGGACGAAAGATGAACGGCTTCTTCGAAAAGTCTGATGCGATCGATGCTCAGATGCTTCAACTCGATGGCCAGTAAGTAAAGGTGTCGTTGGCGAAGCCTCGCACTCTCGAAGAACGTAACTTCATTGCGTTATCGCGGCGGCGAACACAACTCTTGCAATTGGTAAGCCAAGAGAGCAATCGCCTCCGACAATTCATGGACACTCAGGCCAAAGCATTGATTGAAGAGATACTAAAAGCCTTGAAAATGCAGTTAAAAGCCGTAGATTCCGCCTTCGAGAAATGCTTGGAGTCACAAGCAAAAAAGGATCCCAAGATCGACGTCATCCGAAGTGTGCCTGCACCCGCTCACGTGCTCAACAAGGTTTGACTTATCGGCGACTGAGTTATCCCTAGCGAAGACAGTGTCCCCCACAGAGCTCCGTTGCGTTTGACCCAGCCGTGTTCATCTTAACGCTGCGCGAAGAATAAATCAAATAAAGGATGTTCGGCGCCATGCCTTGAAAAATCCCGGGGGTTCGGGGGCAGAGCCCCTGAGGAGCACTGCTGGAATTCGAAAACTTTCAGATTTTCGAATCGACTCTATTGCCTTATCCTTAGACGGTCGCTCACCCCCAACCCCTCTCCCCGAGACCAGGGCGAGGGGAGCAAGATGAAAAGATGTGGATAAAGCTGAGGCTTCATACCGATGGGAGCAACGTCCCCACTTGCCAGACGGTGCTGTTACCGAGATGAACTCAGTGGAGAGCCAGCAAAGGATTCAAGCCTATGAAGCTGCCAATGGTGGCCTCCATCGGGACAAGCCCGCATGGAAGGCTGTGGGTGGGTAGCGTATACTATGGAACCCCTGCCAACTTTTGCACTCCTACCCTTGCGAAAAAACAATGCGTTGCATCTCGTTCCTTTGCCTTTTATTTCTGGCGAGCCCGATCGTGGCTCAGCAACCTCCGTACGACAAACCGCTCCCAGTCGAAGCTCCGTACTACCGAGTGCGTTATGAAGCGTCGACGCAGCCCGCCGAACTCATCTACCCGGTCAGTTATACCCTTTGGATTCCGCCTGGCCTAAAGACACTGCGCGGTCTGGTGGTTCATCAGCATGGTTGCGGCGAAGGCTCATGCAAATCAGGAATGACGGGAGCATTCGACCTGCATTGGCAGGCACTTGCAAAGAAACATGATTGCGCTTTGATGTCGCCGGTTTATGAACAACCAGAAAAGGCGGACTGTCAAATGTGGTGCGATCCACGCAATGGTTCGGATGCAACATTTCAGAAGTCGCTGTTCGACTTGGGGGCGCAAGCCGGACACCCGGAATTAGCATCCGTGCCTTGGGCTCTGTGGGGACACAGTGGCGGTGGTCATTGGGCAGGGGGTATGTCACTACTGCACCCAGATCGTGTCGCAGCCGCTTGGTTGCGATCCGGCGTGCCGCCACTCAAAGAAGTGGAAGGCAAACCCAGGCCATACTCGATTTCGGAGGTGGCCCTCCATGTGCCCATGATGTGTAACCTCGGTACACAAGAAGGGGTAACCGTCCGCGATGGGCGATTTGCTGGCGTTTGGCCTGGTGTAAAGACCTTTTTTGAAAAGATGCGTGGCCAAGGTGGCTTGGTGGGTGTTGCAGTCGATCCGTTGACAAGCCACGAGTGCGGCAATCAACGTTACTTGGCGATACCCTGGATCGATGCATGTCTCGCGGCGCGATTACCGGAACGAAACGGAGAGCCACTCAAAGATATGCCGAACGAGCTTGCATGGGTGGCTGCTCTGAATGCCGACGACCCGACAAACACCTCGCCTGTGCCTGCTGCCAAATCCGTTGACGCCCTCGGAGAGTCGGTCTGGTTGCCAAACGAAGCGATTGCGAAAGCATGGCAACGCTATGTCAAAGATACCGCGATCATCGACATCTCGCCTCCACCCGCACCTACCAAGTTGCGAGTCACTGGTAACCAGTTGACGTGGCAGGCGGATGCGGACGTGGAGAGCGGTTTAGCGGGATTCGTCATCGAGCGCGACGGTAAATTCCTCGCCAATATCCCGGAGAAAGGTAAAAACTCTTTCGGTCGACCGGTTTTTCAAAATCTCCAATACAGCGACACACCCTCGCAACCCCTCGTTGAAATGCGCTTCACCGATACTACCGCAGAAGCGGGAAAAAAATATGATTACGAAGTGATTGCGGTCAACACAGTGGGCCTTAAATCGCAGCCTTGAAGTATCTTGGGGGTTAGCTTGGATTATATTCATTAGCAGCAGGGCGCTAGCCAAATGGTACTCACTTTCGGTTCGAACAAAGGTTTTCGTAGCGGAGCGGCGCGAGCAGCCCGGTGAACTCCCAAGTGATTTGTGACTCCTCACCGGACAGCTTGCGCTGTTCCGCTACAAAATTAGTGCCGAAGGGCGCTAGCCCACTTCCGTCCTAACAATCGCAGCTCTGCGGGCTAGGACTTTCCCTTATCAAAATAACAAGAATTCTAAATGCTCTTTCCCATTAGTGACGACGATCGTGAAGTTAGTACCCCGGCCTTTGTCACCTACGCGTTGTTGGCCGCAAATGTCCTTTTGTTCCTTGTCCAATTGTCCAACCCCACGTTCACTTATGGATGGAGTGTTATTCCGAAAGAGATCACCACAGGCATCGACTTGGTTGAACCACAGGAGCTCAATGTGCCTGGTCAAGGTCGTGTTGAGATTCCTCAGGCGCCCGGACCGCCGATCATTTGGCTGACGTTGCTATCCTCGATGTTCATGCATGGTGGCTTTGGGCATATTGCGGGCAACATGTTGTATCTATGGATTTTTGGAAACAATGTCGAACACCGTTTCGGCCATTTTTGGTTCTTGATCTTCTATCTTGTTTCAGGCTTGGTGGGTAGCTTTGCTCAGATTGCGATGTCGCCCGATAGCATTATTCCGAACCTCGGCGCGTCTGGCGCCATTGCGGGAGTAATGGGTGCCTATTTGGTTTTGTTTCCACGCAACAAAGTGAATGCCGTGCTTTTTTATCATGTGGTGACGGTCCCTGCGATTATCGTTTTAGGGATGTGGATCGCGATGCAGTTGTTCAGTAGCTACGGATCGATTGCATCGACATCGGCATCGAGCGGTGGGGTCGCATATTTGGCACACGTGGGAGGCTTTTTTGCGGGTGTGGCCGCCGCATTGATTTGCCGATCGCAACTTCGCGAAGAACCAGATTCGGTACTAGGCCGTCAGTACCAACGCGACCCAAAATCGCAGCGCCTGTGGTAAAGAAGCCAAAAACATTTGGGACATAAGGGTCACTTGAAAAAACGGAGGGGTGAGGCTCCTGCCGAACCATGGCGTTTTCAGTGCAAGGGAGGGTGAGGCTCCTGCCGAACCATGGCGTTTTCATTGCAAGGGAGGGTGAGGCTCCTGCCGAACCATGGCGGCAAAAGCTCGGCAGGAGCCTCGCCCTCCCAGTTGTTCTCGCCCTCCCAGTTGTTCTCGCCCTCCCAGTTGATCTCGCCCTCCCGGTTGTTCTCGCCGTCCCGGTTGCTCTCGCCCACCCGATGAAATTGCATACACTACCCGACGGGAAAGCAACGCGGTCAATTCAACCTACTTGACCTTGGATTTCGATGCGGACTTAAACTGTGCCTCGGTCGGAGTGCCCTTGAGAAAATGATGACCGACGAGAAACGCATCCATTTTGGCTAGGGTATCGAGAAAGATCTCTTTTCCCCCTTTGCTCTCGTTAAAAAATCCGTGCGGTTGCCCGGCATACAGATGCAATTCCGAGTCAATTTGAAAGGCCCGCATGTTGGCTTGGAAACGTTTGGCAGTCGCGACGGGAATCAACGAATCCTTGTCACCCAGAAACACAATGGCCGGTGGGCACTTGGCATCGATATTGTGTGCAGGTGAGATGTCTTGCCAATAATCTTTGACTAGCGTGTGCGACCAACCGCCGTCCGGCCCGTTGTCGAAAACCGGATTGAATAGCACCAATGCATTCGGTCTGGATGAGATGGAGATATCATCTGCAGGGTCGTCCAGTTTGGGAAGTGTCGCGGTTGCAGCCGCTACATGTCCTCCCGCCGAACCACCGCCAGCGGCGATGCGATCTGGATCGATGCCGAGCCGGGATGCATGCGTTCGCAAATAGCGAACGGCCGACTTACCATCCGCAACGCAGTCTCGCGGTGTTGCGCCCTGCCGACTCTTGACGCGATAATCGGCGACTGCAGCCACCATGCCGCGACTGGCCAAGTAGCGAGCATGTTGCTCGAATTGCGTCGGTTCCCCTCCGACCCAACCGCCCCCAAAGAAGAAGACTACTGCAGGTCGTTTATCCTTGGTCGGGTCATGCCCCTCGGGTTGAAACAAATAAAGATTGAGATCATATCCGTCAGGGGATTTGTAGACCTCCGCATTCGCACCTTGTATTTCTACTCTCGCATTGGGGCTCTTGGTTGGTTTAGTATCGCTCTTGGGTTCGGTGGACTTGGGTTTCTTTGCCGCTTTTTTGGGCTCAAACTCTTCCTGCTTCCACCAATCGGGGCCATCTTTCAAAACGGAACCATCATGCTTGATAAGTTTTTCGCGCAGCTCGGAAAATTGATCTGGGTACTTTGCAGAAAGGTCTGCCGTTTCCTGCGTGTCCTCTTGGATGTTGTAAAGTTCGAATGCGGTCAAGTTATCGGAGCCGATAATCTTCCAGTCGCCATCGCGCAATGCAACTCGATAATTTTCTGGCGCGAGATGATTGCGCCAATAGAGGGGCTGCGATCTCGCGATCGGCATGTCCTGAAAGACAGGCGTCATGCTTGCGCCGTCGATAACGCGGTCGTTCGGGAGCGAAACCCCGGCGATGTCGCACACTGTCGAAAAGATGTCGGTGCCAACGATCGGAGTGTCGTTGGTCGTGCCGGCTTTGACTTTGCCGGGCCAGCGAACGATCCCAGGGACGCGAATCCCTCCTTCGTGTGTATGACGCTTTCGACCTCGCAGTCCACCGGTTGATCCTCGTGTTCGACCTTTGTCTCCATCTCCCTCTGGGCCATTGTCTGCTGTGAAAATGACAAAGGTCTGATCGCGAATTCCCATTTCATCGACGGATTTCATCAGTTTTCCAAAGGCGGCATCCATCTGAGAGATATTGGCATGATGTTGACGGAGTTCTGGATCTGCGATGTCAGCGTAAAGATTGAGAAACTCTTGGGCGGATTCGATCGGTTGATGAGGCTCATGCGTCCATACGGTTAAGAAAAACGGCTTCGTAGGATCGTTGCGGCCCTTGAGCCAACCGATCGCTTCGTCCACGCAGATCATGCTGCTTGCACCTTGCATGGGACCCGCCATTTGACCATTTCGAACGAAGTTCGTTGGATTGAGATGATTTGGCGCAGCATTGTTCTGCGTTGCGAGCCAATGATCGAAGCCGTGATCGTTTGGCTGAGGTTGTTCGGAGGAGTTGAACTTGCCATTCAAATGCCACTTGCCCGCATGGCAAGTATCGTATCCACTTTTCTTCAACAACGTTGCGATGGTCACTTCACTCGTTCTCAGGTGATACTGACTGCCCTCGGGTATCCATCGCCAAACCCCGTTTCGGTACGGAGTACGCCCCGTCAAGATTGCGGAGCGAGATGGAGAACAAACCGAGCAAGCCGAATAACATTGTGTCAAACGCAAGCCCTCGCGAGCGAAGCGATCGACATTCGGAGAGAGAATGCGTTTGTGTCCGTAACAACCCAGATCTCCCCAACCTTGGTCGTCGGTTAAGAAGACGATGATGTTTGGGCGATCGTTTGGGGTGGGTTTTGATTCGATGGAATCTCCGGCACGCGCAAGGCCGCAGAACAATCCCAGGCATATCAGTATTCGAATGGGAAATGACAAAAGGTCTTGCTGCATGATGGAATTGCGCCTGTATGCTAAAAACGGGATCTAGAATCTGTCCTATTGTTTTAACCGATTGTGTCTTCAGGTACACTGTGGCGAGCGTGGGCAGACTGCGGTTACGACAATTGTTTCTCGAACGAACCTAACTTTCAAGAAGGTATCCATGTGATGTCGGATCTGAGCGGTGATACAAATGCTGAAGTTGATCCCGATGCGATTGCGAAGGCTGCGGCTAGAAAAGAAGAGTTGCGGCTAGCCATGAAGGCATTTCGAAAGCGTATCAAATTGATGAAACTAGACGATGAGTCTCGCCTTGGGCACGGCCCGATGTCAGGCGGCGGGAGATCCGGAGTCGTTGCCATCACACCACCCAACCAATTTGCCAGGGATGTTTGGGAAGAGTTGACCGAGCAAGGGAAACTTAAACGAGCCGGTCGCGGCCTCTACGAACTGGTCGAGCCGTAGATCAATCGACTTCTTTGCAAACGATTGCGCGGTGTTGTTCGCCTATTTTTGTGAACAGAATCGTGGTTTGAGTCGTGCTGGAGCGATCCGTTGGGAGACCTTTTCGCACTTGTTCCAAATCCAAATCGATTCCGCGACTCTTGAGTTCCCAGCTGCGGGTCCTCACGTTCTTGGCAAAGGCTTTGAGTTGTCTGCGATCGAGTGGCAAGTTCTCGATCACTTCGAACCAACGAACCATCGGATGCACCATTCGATCTTGCGACGTGATGTAACCGCTGTTCGAGCTAAGCAACTGCCAACCATATCGGGAAGCGAATTGGGGCGATAGTTCGGCAGCGCGAACCGAGGGATCGTAGTCCGCAATGTAGTGATGAAGGGCATTCACAACGACGGAACTGCCCACCCTCCTTACTTGACATTCGGACTCGAGGAACGATTCGTGAAACCAGCCTCGGTGCTTCACGGGATCGAGACTGTTTGTGGCGAGTTTTTTCGAATGAAAGTGCACTGCGCGTTGAAATGCAGGTTCGTTCAGGTAGAGGCTCAGCGTGATGGAATTGCGAGGCCATCGTTCGATTCCCCAATACCAGCGCTGTTGACGCACCGAGCCCTCTTTGGAAAGAAACCGAATCGACTCGGGGGGCCGGTCCATTTGAGCTTTCGTGCTGGAATCCAATCGCATGCCAGGCGCTAATTTGAGCGACATACCCAAACAGTTTTCCGAGATTTTGCGAACGGCTTCCCAAGAAGGCGATAGAGACTCTAGATTGCTAAAACGACGACCATCGGATCGGCGGTCAGGATCGATATGCACATAACCGCTGGGGTCAATTTCGCATTCCTCTGCCGAGGCCTCGGTCACATCAATGTTGAGCTTGTGAGACAATGCGTTGCGCCGGGTCAAATAGCACGCGATGGACGATCGATCGGATGCGCTCACGGAAATTCCTCGCCGGGCAATGGCAATGGAATCCGCGCCGGCGCCGCAGCAGATGTCATGCACGAGGGCCTCACCGGGAAAGTCCATAGCGGCTTCCGAGGCAGTTTCTTCGTCGCTGGATTGCTCAAGGAGTTGTCGAGTCCAAAACCAATCAACTGGGTTCGCCACTTTTTTTCGCGATGCGTTTAGCAGTTCGTACTGTTCCAACAACAGTGAAGCCTGCGGGATCGTTAGAGAATGGCGAAGTTGTTTCAGAATGACCGAGGCGGGCACGGACGGGTCCTGAGCCATCGCTTGCCAGTGCCTTTGCGATTCCGGAGAATCGAGCCAAGAGTAGTCGTGAACCGTAAACATGGACCAACCTAGTTGTAGTAACCTCGAATGGAACGATTGGCAATGGTTTTCTTCGGCGAGCAGACCATGGCTCTCTATTTGCAGTCAACCAAAATAAGTATCTTGATCTGCAATAAACCCAATGATATACGTTACTGCGGTCGCGTTGCGGCCGACAGATGCCAATTATTTGTGCAAACAAATTTGCCAAACGCAGTCTTTTTCGGCAAACTGCGCTGCTTCGAAGTGCCCACTTTTGTAGAATTCTCGGAAATCGACCCCAAACTTCATGAATCAGCAAAGCCAATCGCCCGGGATGACCATGGAACAAATTGCCGCAGACCTGCGACTGCTAGACCCGTTGGGAATCTCACAGTATGACACGCGAGGCTTTTTCGATGAAATGTTTACCGGTCCGGAGAAAGCGAGAGCGGGGGTCGAGTTTTTAGTCGAGAAACTGGCCAGCATGCCTCTTGGCGAGTTGCAGCGCCGACAGGGTTCGGCAGACCATGAATTGCTCAACATGGGCATTACGTTTAACGTCTATGGGCACTCGGCTGGTACCGAAAAGGTTTGGCCGTTCGATTTGATCCCTCGCGTGATCCTGGAATCGGAATGGCTCTACGTAGAGCGGGGGCTGAAACAGCGTATTACCGCGTTGAACATGTTCATAGACGACATGTATCACGATCAAAAGATCATTCGCGATGGCGTTATGCCTGAGTACATGATTCAATCCAGCAAAGGATACCTCAAGCAGATTCAAGGGATGAATCCACAACGCGGGATATGGTGCCACATCACGGGCACCGACTTGGTTCGCGGCGGGGACGGGCAGATTTATGTTTTAGAAGATAACTTGCGTTGCCCTTCTGGTGTTTCCTATGTCATTGAGAACCGCGAGGTGATGAAGCGGACGTTTCCGCAGTTATTTGAAGGGCGGAATATTCTGCCCGTTGAGACGTATCCGGAGCACTTGCTCAAGATGCTGCAGTACATTGCCCCTCCAGCCGCGAACGAGCCAACCGTGGTCGTGCTCTCCCCTGGAATCCACAACTCGGCTTATTTTGAACATTGCTTCCTTGCCCAGCAAATGGGCGTGGAACTTGTTCAAGGCTCGGACTTGATGGTCAAAGACGGTTACGTCCACATGCGGACCACGCGTGGCTTGAAACGAGTCGACGTAATCTATCGCAGAATCGATGACGACTTCTTGGATCCCGAGTGCCTTCGCCCCGATTCAACGCTGGGGGTCAAGGGCTTGATGGGGGTATATCGCACGGGCAAAGTTGCGCTCGTGAATGCTCCCGGAACCGGTGTCGCAGATGACAAAGCCGTGTATGCGTTCGTTCCCAAGATGATCAAATACTATTTAGGTGAAGACATGATTCTTCCCAACGTGGAAACCTTCATGTGTGCGGACGAAACCGAACGCAAGTATGTCTTAGAGAACATGCATAAGCTGGTCATCAAGCCCGCAAATGAGTCCGGTGGATACGGAATCCTGATCGGCCCCAACGCGACAAAAGACCAGCTCGAAAAGTACCGCGAGTTGATATTGAGCAATCCGAGAAATTATGTGGCCCAGCCGATGGTGGCCTTGTCGACCGTGCCTACCTTGTGCGGCGACAAGTTAGAGGGCCGGCACGTCGATCTGAGGCCGTACATTCTTTTTGGTGAAGATATTTATATCGTACCGGGTGGACTGACTCGCGTTGCGCTCGTGAAGGGTTCGATTGTCGTCAACTCGTCCCAAGGTGGTGGCAGCAAAGATACTTGGGTTCTGAGAAGCGAAGCCGATAGTCAATAATTTTCCATGCCGACAATCGAAAACACAAATGACAGGTGGTTTGAATGTTATCTCGCGTAGCGGACTCAATTTTTTGGATGCGGCGTTATATCGAACGCGCCGAGAATGTGGCTCGCTTTATCGATGTTACACTCAATTTGACTCTGGGGCTCGGACTCGACCGCTATCAGCAATGGGAGCCGTTGATTTACACCACGGGCGATCAGGAAGTGTATCACGAACACTACGACGAAGTGAATCAAGCGAGCGTGATTCGCTTCTTGACGTTTGACGAACGAAACCCAAACTCGATCTTGTCGTGCCTCAAAATGGCCAGGGAAAACGCAAGAACCAGTCGAGAAATGCTCAGCAGTCAAATGTGGGAGGAGCTCAACAAATTTTATCTGTTTGTACGAGACCACCGGCACGATTCCAAGGCGATCGACTCTCCGTTCGAGTTCTTCGGACGCATTCGCCAAGCTGGCTACTTGCTGGAGGGAGTGACCTACAGCACCATGTCACACGGCGAAGCATGGAACTTCGGTCGACTCGGTGCGTTGCTGGAGCGAGCGGACAAGACATCGCGCATCCTGGACGTGAAGTACTACCTTTTGCTCCCCGACGTGAGCGATGTTGGGACACCGATCGACATTAGCCAATGGGGAATGTTGCTCAAAAGCACAAGTGCACTTGAAATGTACCGGCGTCGTCACGGGCGCATTTCGCCTAAGCAGGTTGCTGCTTTTATGCTTCTAGACCGAGATTTTCCGCGAGCGATTCGATTTTGCATTTCGCGCGCGGAGCAATCGCTGCTTGCGATCACGGGTGGTACGGCGGGCAACTTCCAAAACAAGCCTGAGCAGTATTTAGGTCGACTCCGAGCGGAACTTGATTTTTTGCACATTGACGAAGTCATGAATATTGGTCTCCATGAGTTCATCGATGATTTCCAGACAAAGCTCAATCTGGCAGGGGATGCGATTTCAGGGTTGTTCTTTGAAGTGGTACCGGTCGCGTCGTAGGGTACGGCAATTAAGATTCCGAGCAATGAGCGGGTCAGACGGTTCGTAAGCTTACCCTGCCCATCTGCTTACCCTGCCCATCTGCTTACCCTGCCGAGTCTAATTGCTTCGATCCGTTTCTATTTTCAGAATGCGATCGTTGTAACTATCGGTAATGAATAGTTGGCCAGTCGTGGGGTGAATGCTCACCCCGTGTGGCCGCGCGAGTTGGCATTGCAGGGGATCACCGCCGATTCCATCACGGCCAACTTGCCCCGTACCTGCAATGCGTCGTACGGTTTCCTCTTTTGGACTGTAAAGCACAACTAGGTTGTTTTCAGAGTCCGCGATGATCACCCGATTTTGCAGATCGATGCAGAGGTGTTTGGGGCCGTTCAATTTCGCGTCGGCAGCAAGGCCAAGTGGTTCGCTCACTCCCTTCTTGCCAAGTGTGTTTACGACCGTTCTGATTTTGCCTTGTGCATTTACGACGCGCAGTGCATGGCCACCACGTTCGAGGATGTAGACATTCCCCAAGCGATCCGCTGCAACCGCTCTTGGGTCAACCAAGGGAGCCTTTGCCGCGACGGACCCGTCGACAGGGATCCCTTTCTCGCCATTCCCGGCAACAATGGAACGTTTGCCCGACTCAAGGTCGATTGCATGTATCCTCAGCAGGTCTGCGACGAACAGTGTTTTCCCAGAGAAGTCGAGGGTAATGCAATAAGGGCCCTCGCTTTTGGCTTTGTCGATTGCGATTTCATAACCTGCCAAGCTTTCAACATGATTCGTTTTTGGATCCACTTGGCGGATACGTCCATTCCACGTATCCGCAATCAGCACTCGTCCATCTGGGCGAACTGCCAAATTGTGAGGTCCATTGAATTGGGCTGCGAGTGCGGATCCTCCATCGCCGCTGAAGCCTTTTTCGGTCTTGCCGGCGACATGCGTTAACAAGCCGTCAGGCGCAACTTTCAGCAACCTGTTCCCGGAGGCCATTTCGATGATCCAAAGGTTGCCCTTGAGATCGAATTCCGCTCCGAACGGTTCGTATAGCTTGGCTTCGACCGCAGGAATAGCGACGGAATTGCGTAATCCCCCAACCACCAAAACGATCTTGTCCGGCGAATCGGCTCGGCAAGGATCGACATAGCGATGCAGGATTAACAGGGCGGACAAGACAACACACACAGTGCAAGTTGTCCTGGAAAGGTTCTGAGTGAGCATGGCTATTCTTTCACTAGAGGTTGCTATCGCGAATGCGCCAAGCTACCACGCGCATCGCTATCGTGCTGGGCGAACCACCCGGTGCCTAATTCGTTGAACCCTAGCTGCGACATAGGTTTCTCGAACCATCCTACGTGATCTTCACTTGGTAACGTTCAAGGTACCCGAAACTCGGGAAGGAATCCTTCTTGGGTGCTGGCTGACCTTGCATTCCTGCAAGATACAGCACTTGCCCGTCGGGGCTGAATTTCGCGGTGGTAATTCGCATACCCGTTTTCGCTTGGCCAAGTAATTGCCCGCCATCTGCAGAGAAAACGGCTGCATTCCAGTTTCCGCCGCGCAAACGTCCCGCCATGACAAAATGGGCCCCGCTTGGCGCCCAAGCCAATGTCTCCATGAGTCCCTCTCCTGATTGATCTGCAACAATTTCTTGGTGTTTCTCAACGGGGTTTTTTCGCCAATGGAAACGTTGCCATTTTTGCTTGCCGTTGCCAGCCATGGGGTCTTTCATCTCCCCCATCCCGGCTGCATAAAGTGATTCGCTGTCTGGCGAGAATGCGACGGCGTAGATACCGCCTATGTAACAATGGCTTTTGATGATTCCCCAGCTCGTAAAGTCCGGGGTTCGCCACGCGGCAAGCTTCTGTCCGCTAGCGATTTCCCAAACGGCAATGTCCCCCATTAGGTTTGCGGCCGCGACATACTGTGACTTGGGATCGAAAGCCACACACTGCACCGAAGGCAGCATCTCGAAAGCATGAATCAGCTTCCCGCTCGTCGCGTCGAAGACTTTGACCGTTGGCTCGTTCGCATCGAGCGGAGAATAGTCTTCGGTACCCGCTAAGTACTGTCCGCTCACCGACGCGACGTAGCGTTCGTCGGGAGAGGAGGCCATGCCCCAAGACCAGAAGTTATGAACACGCTCCGAAAAGCGAGGAGGCAACTCGCTGATATTGGACAATGCCGCTTCGACCGAATTCTCAGTCGCGACAGCCTTGTCTTTGTCTTTGTCCAGTCTGTTTGGAAGGTCTCGGATTTGAAGCGTTCCATCGTACGACGTAGAAACGAGCGAGAAGTTGGATTCAAGGAGTGCGATCCCGGATACATAGCTTGTGTGTTGGCCGATGCGCACCGGGTTTGGCTTGTCCGATGCCTTTGGGTCCACGGGCAACACACACTGATAGATTCCGTCCATGCAGGCGGCGTAAGCCATGAGTCCATCCGAGCGAATAGATAGATCCATGATCCCCATAGGGAAAGCAATTCGGTCTAGTTTCTCGAGTGCAATCGACATCGCTACTTCAGTCCGTCTATATCGTTTAGGCTAACAGTTCAGCCACAGGAGCCGCATCTTTCTCGACACGGTAGAACGTTGGGAAATCGGGCAAGTCGTAGGTTACGTGCGGATCGAGCCCGAGCGCTCGATAGATCGTGGCAAAAAGTCGTCGTTGATCCAGTGGCCTATCCGACACTTCGACACCATTTTCATCCGTCGAACCGTACACAACGCCTGGTTTCAAGCCGCAGCCGGCCATCGCCATGCTCCACGCCTTGGGATAGTGATCGCGACCTCGGGCTTCGTTGAGCCAAGGCGTACGACCAAATTCGCCCATGATCAAAACAAGCGTGTCGTCAAGCATACCGCGATCGGCTAGGTCATTGATCAAGTGAAACACAATGCGATCGGTTTCTGGAACCAACATCTGGTGCGTCTCATGATTCAAAACGTGGCAATCCCACGGCATGCCATTGGCCACCATGACAAACGTCGAACCGTTCTCGACAAGATGCCGAGCGAGCAAAGCGTGCATTCCAAATGTCCCGGGCCCATAGCGATCGCGATCGGCTTGAGGCAAGGCATTCAAATCGAAAAGCGGAGCGGCCTGCATCAGTCCACGCACACGTTCAAATACGGAGTTATACGATTGAACCGATGCGGCTTTGTGGTCGTTCGCAAATTTCTTGCTCAAAAAAGACCGCAGTGCTTCTCGATCGCTGTGATCCGCTCCAGATAGGTCATCCGGCAGTTTCACATTTTCAAGTTGATACTTGCCACCAAAGCGGACAGGGCCGTACTCGGCCCCCAACCATCCGGCCCAGTTTGCGGCCTTAAAGGCTCGAAATTCATTTCCTTCCGGACACGGATCCAGAAGCACGAATTGGGGTACAGGGCTATCGAGTTGACCGAGATGCTTGGCCAACACAGAGCCCATCAACGGGCGAGTAAAGGGCGGTCGGGGTGGTTCACCGCGTGTCAGCATATCGATGGCTTGAAGGTGCTCGCTCGGTTCGGTCGACATCGAACGCACCACCGTAAGCTTATCCATTATGCTTGCGGTTTTTGGCATCAGTTCGCTGATACGAACGCCTGGGATCGATGTCGGAATGGATGCGAATGGTCCGCCGGTAGGACGCGTTGGCTTGGGATCCCACGTTTCGAATTGGCTTGGCGCTCCGCACAACCAAAGCAAGATGCATCGCTTGCCTTGTGCACGTGCGGAATCCGCAAATGCAGGCACGCTAAAGAGACTTTGAAAACTCGCTACCGAAGCGGCGCCTGCCAAACTCCCTTGCAAGAACAATCGCCGATGCAGTCTATGGTCGACGCTACCGCAAGGCGCATTTAGCAATGGTTCCAATGGTTGGTGGTTTTGCATAGATGCTCAGTGGTTAAAGCGAAACTCAGCGCTGGTGATGATGGACCAAGCGATGCCCTCGATCGCTCGATCGGGTCGATCTACGCGGCGGGACATGTAGGCTAAGCAATGCTCGAGTTCCTGGGCATCCGGCTTCCGACCTAAAATAACTGCAAACAATTGTGCAACGCGAGTCGCATCGACACCCAACGTTTCGTTCTTGTCGGCTTGCAGCGTTTGGAGCGTTTGGAGCGTTTTCAAGAAACCGGAGTGCTTCACCGATACCATTTCATTGATCGATGGGCCGTTGGTCAACAACAATCCTTGAGACACGTTGGAGATCGATTCTTCGGCAAGCACGTCTGGAAACAGCTTGGCAAACGATGCCCGGTGTTCGAGTTTGTTCCATTTCTCTGGATTTTCAGGAGCTAAAGCAACCAGCATCGAGCGTTGCAGCATCTCCGCTGTCAGCGGTTTTGAGATTGCAACGGAAAACCACTGTGGATCGACAAATTTTTCCTCAGTCGATGACAGCTGATAGGCATGGGTAAGCGCCAAACTACGCAGTAATCGTCGCATATTATGGCCCGATTTGGCAAAGTCGCGACTTAGCCAATCCAGCAAACCTGGATGACTCGGCGTATGGTAGGAATCGAGAGTATCAACCGGATGGACTATTCCTCGCCCAAGCATCCACGCCCAAAGTCGGTTCACTGTCCCCTTGGCAAACAAAGGATGATCTTTGAGAACATCCTCAACGAATCTTTCTCTTCGCGAAAATTTTGGAACTCGCGAGGCTGGTTCGGAACTGGAGATATAGAGATCGTCTCGGTCTTCTTCTTTGGCATCTTTACCAGGTCTCGTCTCTTCAACACGTCGATTCCCAAGGTAAACAAGTTCGTTCGGCAACGACTTGCCCTCGAGATTACTGAACTCCGAAAAGCCTCCGATGGCGGCTTCCGACAACCCCGGGCCCTGGGGTGTATCGACATTCTTGGAGCGATTAAAGAAAGCCACGAGCCCCCAATAGTGACGCTGCTCTATTTCCGAAGCGAGGGGGTGGTCGTGGCATTGAGCACAATCGATTCGCACGCCGAAGAAGTCCTTCGAGACCGCTTCTGCAATGTCCTGTGGCTTATTGTTGCGAGCATACAAATACCAGTTGGCACCTCGGTCTTGCGTGGAGCTACTTCTTGCGAGCAGTATCTCTCGTGCGACTTCGTTCCAAGGTCGATTGTCGCGAACTGCTTTTTTGAGATACTCGATCCAGCCAGCATTGGTTCGACGCCGAAGCTGATCGACGTCCGTTCGACCGATCAGGATGGCGTCCAACACTTCGGCAAAATGATCGGCATGTTCCTCGCTATCGAGAAGCGAATCAATCAGTGCGACGCGTTTCATGCTGTCGGTACGAGCAAGAAATGCATTCGCTTCGTCAGGCCTGGGGATTCGTCCGACCAAATCCAAATAGATGCGGCGCACAAACGTTGGATCATCGGCAATCGCAACGGGCGAAATTTTGTTTGTCCGCCATCCCTCTTCCAACGCTAAATCGATTACCGAAGTTGGGTCCAGTCCCAAGGGTAACGATTGCCACGGATCGACCAGTTCCTTCGACGTCGTTTGGGATGGAATGGGTTGATCCGCTTGCTGTGCTTGCAAAGGAAAACAGCAAGCGGCGAGAACTAGGCAAGAAAGGACGAACGACGGAATCATGCGAGGGCCAGAACGGCAAGGTGGGAGTCAAGGAAATTCGGAACCCGATTGTACCAAAAGGCGAGGCTACCGTGATATGGTTGCGAGTAGAGAATTAATCAACTTGTCGAGTTGCATCTTTTCCAGCTGCGATGTTTCGGTTTTGTGTGTTAGCGGAACAGCGCGAGCTGTCCGGTGAGGATTCGCAAATCACTTAAGAAATCCCCGGGCGGCTCGCGCCGCTCCGCTACGAAAAAGAATTCACCGGGCGGCTTGCTCCGCTAAGCTACGAGTCGTTTTTATTGGATCCTTTTTTGTCGTCGTCTCGTCGATCCAAGCCCGCGCGCTCCATGAGAGACGCTCGTTGAGAAAGGTCGAGTTGATCGTCATCGCCCGGCGGTGGCCCCATCGCACCGAGGTCCTCCGGATTGTAGCGGATTTCGTATTGGTGTTTCGCGATTGAAAGGATTATGCCGGGGTCCAGTCGCTTTCGTACCACGCGATACCCATTCACCTTGGTACCATTTCGGCTATCCAGATCCTTTACAAACCAATATCCTTGTTCTAATGTCAGCCGACAGTGTTGACCTGATACATTCGAGAATCGCAAGACAATATCGCAATTGTCCCGACGACCAATCAAGATGCGCTCTTTTTTCAGAGGAATATCTTCGCCGCCACCGGTTGGAACGAGGAATCCGTAGTCTGCCATAGCTGCACTCTGAAAGGGAAACGGGAAAGCGATTAGAGGGCGATTCGAAATCGACCCTTTTTCAGTTCCTAAACTTTACGTTCTAAAAAATCGCGAGTCAACGATTCGTTCGCGAATCCCTCGCAGTCCAATGAAATTTCAGTCGAAAGGCTTAGCAAGTGCCAAAAGTAACCGTTTTATTTGGTCTACTCCTTTGCGGTTTGTCCGCAGTCGTTTTAATCCTCAAGCAAAGCTTCAGCCTTGGTACCTGGCTTATTCCAACCGGATTCGGACTGCCGCTTGTCATTTTAGGACTCTTGGCCGCGCAAAGTCCAACATCAAGGAAACACTATATGCATGCCGCCGTGACGATCGGGCTGCTTGGTGGACTCATCGCTTTGTTCCAGGGAATCTCCCAGCTCTTGAAAGTCGCCAAGGGAATCGAAGTGAACACGCTAGCTGCTGGCATGGTATGGACGATGGCGGTCCTATGCCTTGCGTTTGTCGGACTGTGCGTTCAGTCGTTCATCGCAGCCCGAAAGGCCCGCGAGCAAAAGGTGTAGGCACATTCCATGTGCCGTCCACCCAAAGTAGTAGGCACATTCCATGTGCCGTTCACCAGGAATCCTCGCAAAAGCTCGACTGCGAACGGCACGGCGGAACGCGCCTGCTACGTTTGTCGGTTGTGTCTAAACTAACTTAGCCAATTATTTCGTTGAAGCAAATGCTTCACCGCGTTGCCCTTACCCTCTAACCCCTTACATGCAAATGTGGATCTCGATCAAACAAGCCAGGCAGCCCGAGGCGATTGGCCAGCAAGCGCAAGTGCGAGGTTGGGTTCGCACGAGGCGCGATAGCAAAGGAGGCTTCAGCTTCATCGAAGTCAACGATGGTAGCTGCCTCGGCAACTTGCAGATCATTGCAGATGGCAATCTTGCGAACTACCAGTCCGAAATTACAACGCTTTCGGTAGGAAGTAGTGTTGTGATCACCGGCGAAATCAAAGCCAGCGTTGGACAAGGCCAATCCACGGAAATGGCAGCGAGCGAAGTGCGAATCACCGGCATTGCAAGTGCAACCGATTACCCCTTGCAAAAGAAACAGCATACGTTCGAGAAGCTACGGGAGTGGGCTCACTTGCGGCCTCGCACCAATACATTTGGTGCAGTAGCCCGCGTACGAAACCGATTGAGCTTTGCGACTCATCAGTTTTTTCAGAATGATGGCTTTTTGTATGTGCATACGCCGATCATTACTGCCAGCGATTGCGAAGGTGCAGGGCAGATGTTTCGAGTAACCACCCTGCCAATCGACAAGCTACCCATGGTCAACGGCAAGGTGGATATGAGCCAGGACTTTTTCGGCAAGGCCTCGTATTTAACCGTCAGCGGACAACTCGAAGGTGAAACCTATGCGACAGCCTTGGGTAAAATTTACACGTTCGGTCCGACCTTTCGAGCGGAGAACTCGCATACATCCAGACATTTGTCGGAGTTTTGGATGATTGAACCGGAGATGGCGTTCTTTGAACTTGCGGACAACATGACGTTGGCCGAACGCTATCTGAAATACATGATCCACGATGTGCTAACCCATTGCGCCGAAGACATGGACTTCTTCGAGAAGCGAATTCAACCCGGAGTCACCGCTGCCTTGCAACTTGTATTGGATACGCCTTTCACGCGTCTGTCCTATACGGAGGCTGTGGAGATCCTTACCAAGTGCGATGAAAAATTCGAGTACCCGGTCTCGTGGGGTATCGATTTGCAAGCCGAACATGAACGGTACATAACCGAAAAGCACGTGCGAGGCCCAGTCATCTTGTACAACTATCCCAAAGAAATCAAATCGTTCTATATGCGTCTCAATGACGATGATAGAACTGTCGCGGCAATGGATGTGCTCGTTCCAGGTGTCGGCGAAATCATCGGCGGCAGCCAACGCGAAGAGAGACTCGACGTACTCACCGAACGCATGCTTGCGTCGGGCTTGAAGGCAGAAGACTACTGGTGGTATCTCGATCTGCGTCGGTTCGGAACGGTACCGCATGCGGGCTTCGGTCTGGGACTTGAACGAATGGTGCAGTACACGACTGGAATGACCAACATTCGCGATGTCATTCCATTTCCTCGGGCGCCGGGAAGTTGTGATTTCTAACGCCATCGAAGCATTTCCGTTTTCGCGTTGCCGCCTGAATCGTGACGATTCGGATGATTGACCCCTTTTACAAATCCAGCGTCTTAACTCGTCTCTCATTGCTCTGTTTGAGTGGCCTATGTCTTCCTTGTTTGCCCGATCAAGCGGTTTGCTGCTCCATCTTACTTCCCTCCCAGCAAGACCACTTGGTGCGCCTGTCGACCAATTGCCGGGTACCGATGGTGATTGGAGTTCGGGCGATTTGGGTTCAGGAGATCTAGGTCCTTCGGCTTACGAGTTTATACGTTTCTTGCGTGCTGCGGGCCAGCATTGGTGGCAGATCCTACCGACAGGCCCAACGGGTTATGGTTTTTCTCCGTATCAATCTCCTTCCTCGTTCGCAGGCAATCCGCTTCTGATCAGTCCAGCTCTGCTAGCTCGCGATGGTTTGTTGCGATTGGAAGAGTGGCAGGATGCCGCCAAGTTGAGCACGATGGATTCCCGAATCGATTTGGGCAAGTCGCATTTCGCGGTTTCCTCCGGAAAACGCATGGAACTATTGAGGTTGGCCTTTCGGCGATTTCAAAACCTGCCTTCGGACTTGCATGCTCAATTCGCGGAATTCCGCCACAATCAAACCGACTGGCTTGTGGAGCACTGCCTGTTTATTGCTTGCAAGAACTACCATAACGATCAGGCCTGGAACGACTGGGACCAAGGGCTAGTACGCCGCGATCCGAAATCGATTTCGCAATGGACGGAAAAATTGCGAGTCGCATGTGAGTTCGAGGCTTTCATCCAATTTTTATTCGAGCGTCAATGGCAAGAGCTGCGACAGTATGCGATCGCGAACGGTGTTGGAATCATTGGCGACATCCCGATTTTCGTTGCGATGGATAGCTCCGACGTCTGGTCGATGCAGCATCTTTTTGAGTTGGATGAGCATGGCAATCCTACCGTGGTTGCCGGAGTTCCACCCGACTACTTTGCTACCCTAGGACAGCGCTGGGGCAACCCGCTGTACCGTTGGGATGTACACAAAAGCACAGGTTACGAATGGTGGATGCGACGCATCAAGCGGTCGCTCCAACTGTGCGACTTGTTGCGAATCGATCACTTCCGTGGCTTTGAGTCCTATTGGGAAATACCCTCGAGCATGCCAGATGCGAGGGTCGGCCAATGGCGGCCCGGTCCTGGCGACGACTTCTTTGAAACGTTGCAACGCTCCATCAACGGGACACTGCCGGTGATTGCCGAGGACTTAGGATTTATCACAGACGAAGTTCGTCAACTTCGCGACCGTTTTCATTTCCCGGGAATGAAAATTATCCAATTTGGCTTTGGTGATGGGAACAGCAAATCGTTAGACTTGCCACATAACTATCCTGTCCACTGTATCGCGTATACAGGAACGCATGACAACGATACGACAGTGGGTTGGTTTCACAGCAAAGCTGGCAAGGGCAATACACGGTCTCAAAGCGAGCTCGACCGAGAAATAACGTTTGCGATGCGTTACTTGAACTGTACACCGGACCAAATCCATTGGGCAACGATTCGCGCGATTTGGAGCTCGGTTGCAACCATGGCGATTACTCCCGTACAAGACTTGTTGGGACTGCCAAAGGAAGCTCGTATGAATACGCCTGGCACGGTAGCTGGCAATTGGACTTGGCGATGCGAGCCAAATACCCTGACCAAGCACAAAAGCGATCAACTGCTTGAACTAACACAACTCTACAATCGGATTGTGTAAGATGGCAGTGGAAGGAGCTTGCCAGACAATTTTGCAACGTTGCGACGGATTCAAGCCGCAAGTCGGTTTGATTCTAGGAAGTGGACTCGGAAATCTTGCCGACCACATCGATCGAGCCTATCGAATTCCCTACGGAACGATCCCCGGCTTTCCGGTTTCCCAGGTTTCAGGCCATGCTGGCAACTTAGTGCTCGGCTATCTAGGCGGCACACCCGTTGTAGCGATGCAAGGCCGTGCGCATTTGTACGAAGGATGGCATGCTTCGAAGGCCACCTTTCCAGTTCGTTGCATGCATGCGCTCGGCATCGATTCATTGATAGTCTCCAACGCGTCGGGCGGGATCAACGCACGCTTTCATAGCGGGCAAGTCGTAATGATCGACGACCACATCGACTGGATGAATCGTTGTGGAGCGAATGAAAAAGAAATCAACGCGGGCGCAGCCTCTGTCGGGTTGCCGCATCGAATGGGAAGTCCATACGATGCAAAACTCATGGAGTCCGCAGAGAGGCTGGCTCTCAAGCTGGGGTTCATGCTTTCACGCGGCACGTATTTGGCAACACTGGGCCCAAATTACGAAACGCGCGCTGAATATCGAGCCTTTGCGAAAATGGGTGCGGACATGGTTGGAATGAGCACTGTTCCGGAAGTGCTTCTTGCAAGGCAACTAGGATTGAGAGTCCTTGCGTTCTCCATCATCACCAATGTCGCCAAACCGGACGTGCAGATCGCTACGGACCATAGTGACGTGCTAGATTGGTCGTACAAAGCTCAGAATCAACTGGTTCCGCTCATCCTGCGCATTCTCAATAGCATGTCCGAAACTCGGTAGCATTATTCAGAGGTAGCCAAAAATTTTATCTTGCTCCCCTCGCCCCCTCTCCGAAGGAGACTGCTAATTTGGTGGATCTGCTGCAGTCAAAGGCTCGATCACAACCCGAAGCGTGACGGCTTGTTGATTTAATGGTACGACGGACTTCCTAGTCCGTCGAATTCCCCATTGACGGACTTGGAAGTCCGTCTTACCGACCTTACCCAATAACGACTTCACTAAAGCAACAAGCCGCTAGCCCCGGTTTTCCAATTGCTCGACATTCGTCGAGAACCGGGGCTATCGCCCAATGGCTATCAGTTTGTTTCACTCGACGACTCATGCCGTTGTGCTTAGAGAGATAGTTAACAATGGCATACATCAACGGTTGACCCGTTACCTTTTCAACTCTTGACGGACAAGGCTATGAAAATCGTTATCCCTGGCGGGTCCGGACAACTCGGAACCATTCTTGCTCGCGAGTTGATCGCCCAAAATCATCAAGTGATCGTCTTGAGCCGAAAGCCCTTTTTGGCTCCCTGGCCCGTTGTCCTGTGGGACGCGAAAAACTTGGGCGGGTGGCAAGCCAGCTTCGACAATGCGGATGTTGTGATCAACTTGGCCGGACGATCGGTCAACTGCCGATACACGCCAGAGAACCGACGCCAAATTCTCAACTCGCGAGTGGATGCAACTCGCGTGGTTGGCAAAGCCATTTCAAACGCGTCAACGCCTCCGAGAGTCTGGCTCCAAGCTTCGACGGCAACGATTTACTCGCATCGCTTTGACTCTCCGAATGACGATATTCGAGGACTCCTTGGTGGCAATGAGCCGAATGTCCCTGACACTTGGAAATTTAGTATTGATGTTGCCAGGGCCTGGGAGGATGCGGCGGAAGAACTCGATTTGCGTGGTACGAGACGCGTATTGATGCGAGCGGCGATGACGATGAGCCCGGAGTCAGGCGGCGTATTTGCGGTTCTGGTGGGGTTAGTCAAGCGTGGGCTCGGGGGGACAAACGGCGATGGAAGGCAATATGTTTCTTGGATACATGAATGCGATTTCATACGTTCTGTGTTTTGGCTTATCGATCATGATCTTTCTGGACCAGTCAATCTTGCCTCTCCAAATCCACTTCCCAATGCAGACTTCATGAGAATTCTGAGAAAGGTGGCCAGGATACCTATCGGATTACCTGCAACACGCTGGATGCTTGAGTTGGGTGCCATTTTCTTAAAGACCGAAACCGAGCTGATCTTAAAGAGTCGACGGGTTGTGCCGAGCAAGTTGTTGGCTTCGGGTTTTAAGTTCCAGTTTCCAACTTGGGAGCAAGCAGCCGAAGATCTGATGACCCGTTGGAATAGTCGCCAACTTACGTGCTAAGTTTTTTACTACAATCCGACGCGTAACGGCTCGTTGCTTTAATGCACGGTGACACTGGATAATCGAAAGTGGCATGGTATTTTCAATGATTCAAGAATCCATCTTGAACGACCCAAGGGTCTTTGCTCAAGTTTACGACGATCTCAAAGCGTACGAGCCGCAAAGCGGTGTCGCCCTTGAGTCCTCCCGTGCTTCCAACCTAGACCAGCTTTTTCAGAGTCTACCAGGGAAATCACAAGGAACCCTTCTGGAAAGTCTCCAAGTCAGACGAAGGGGAATGCAATTGGATGTCCATCGACGGGATGAACCGTCTCTACCTTTTCAGAAACATGTGTTGGAAGCGATTGTCCAAATTCGTGGACGTCCATCGCTTCTGATACGGGGTGACTCTTGGCAAGATCCTAAGAATGACGAGATTCGAAGCCGGCTTGAGAGTGCCCGAACAAAACTCGTACCCTGTTTCTCAAAAGTTGGGCGAATTGATGGACCGTCAGGAATGTATGGGACAGGTTGGCTTTTTGAAGAGGACATGCTCGTAACGAATGCGCATGTCGCTAAAAGGTTTTTGAGCAAAGATGGGGGGATCGAATTGAGCTACTCGTTTGATGATGCGACGAGTGTTGACATGAGCGATGCACCGAAATGGAACCAGCCACAAGCTGCGAGACTAGTAAAGCTCATGAAGTTCGAGCCAGAGAAACTGGATCTCGCTGTCTTTAAGATATCCTGGAAGGAAGGTGGCGGCAGCAGAGCGGAGTGGTTGGTCCTCGAGTCGAAACCTGGCATCGACAAGCTTTTGGATGTAGCAGCTGTCGGATACCCTGAAGATGACAATCGTGAACGTCGGTTCGATATCTTAAGCAACTTTGAAGGAGACTTTCAAGTCAAGAGACTTTCGCCGGGGAAAATCATCGATTATGATCACCCTATGTGGTTTCGTCATGACTGTACTACGTTGGGTGGTTCGTCGGGATCACCTCTGATCAATCTCGAAACTGGTAAGGTTGTTGGACTCCATTTTGCAGGTACCCGCGGTGTCGCAAACCTTGCGATCAAGATAGAACGTTTGCGAAAGGTCCTTGGAAAGTGAAGTTCTTTTGCCATGACAGTCGTTGACCTGCGGAGAACTGTATGGGCCATCGAAGCGCATACGACCATCCAAGGAGATGCGAATCCACTCCAGGGGAGCGGCGTCGTTGTTTCCTTGAAGAAAGAAGGTGGTAGCTGGCGAAACTACCTCCTAACCTGTGCGCACGTTGTGAAATCGTTTAAAGGCATCGAGAAAGCTTCTGGTCCTCTAGGTGCAAACATTATCGCTCGTCCCCCTTTTCGAGGATTCGTGCGTTGGGAGTCAGGCAGAAAATGGCCAGCAGACGAGAACGATGGAATCTTTACGGGAAAGGTTGTCGATCTGTTCAACCGCCCTGAGGGGGAATGGAACAAACTAGACTGCGCAAGGGAACGTGATTGGGTTCTTATCGAAATCTCCGAGACAAAATTTCAATCGTTTGAGTTTGCCAGTTTCATTGATCCGCAGGAGAAGCCCATCGAGTTTCAGGTGGTCGGATATCCAGATGGAGTTAGCGATTATCATCCAGGTGATTTGTTGATGCCCAAACGAAGCCAAGGGCTTCGGCTAGATCGCGAATCAAACGACCCGTTTGTGTTCCAGCTCGACGGGGGCGATGCCACGGCTGGGGGCATGAGCGGGGGAGGGCTTTTTGAGTCTGACGGAGCGCTAGTTGGAGTCTATTTTGGACAAACGAAAGAGTCGGAAGTCCGATACGCGGTTGACATTCGAAGTGTTTGCGTGGAACTAACGAGAAACAATTTCGAATACCGGCTTGCAAAACCAAGGAAAAAGTCCACCTGGGCGGTCGTCGACATCGTATTCGTAGCGGTCTATCTTGTTTTTGTACTTGGACTGTGTTGGTTTCCATCGATCACACCTGTATGGCCACAAACGTCCTTGCTTTGCGTTTCCACTTTTCTTGTGTGCTTTGCTTCCATGTTCGTTGCAAAGTTGATTCCGATCCCTAGAGAGAATTGGAAGTATTTGATAATCGCCTTGTCTGTATCGATGACGCTTCTATTCCTAGTGGGACTCTATTATGTCTATTTGCGACAGACCCTTGTCGTTTGGTTTACGGATAGTTACGTGACCGTTGGTTATGACAACACTCCCGATTCCCTTCTGGAGCATGCTCGCAGTTTTACGCCCACGCCCACGGATGCGATCGGCTATCTGGAATATTTCCTCAAACCGGAGGAAATTTGGACGACAGAAGCACTTGGGTGGTCCACATGCGTTTTGTACTGTTCGTGGATGGTTTTTATGGCTCTGCTGAGTACCTTGTTTAGTCTTGGGTTAAGGTGTCTTCGGATCAGAAGGCTCAATCTGCCCTCCAACCATTTGGAGTGAAGACCCATTTTCGATTGAAAGTTTGGGTTGGAATCGGCTCAAAGAAATCCTCAAATTGTTTGCTGTTTTGGCTGCTTATGACTTGAACGCAGTACTTCCCTTTTTCCCATTGAAACGTATTGAGACCTTCAGGGACCAGAACCCATTTGTCGGGAAAGAGCCTTCCCGTCTTCTGCTCAACGATGCACCAACCGGCACCTCGAACCTTCAACGACTCAATCTTGTCAATCTTGTCGAATTCAATATCGATGTTGTATTGAATCGATTGGACTGTGTACATGATAACTTTCTTCTTGTACTCGGTCGGCTTGCCGTCTTGAGTAAACGAGCATTGCAGCGTAAGGTCTTGAAGACGAGGCCCGACTAGATTCCATGCTTGGTTCTTTGCCAATCCATTGGATTGGAGAAAAGCAAAGCCATAAAGCGCACTGAGGCGACCATTGAGTTCCGATTCCAAAAGCCATCGATCTTCCGCAGTCAGGTGAGGTTGATCGTTAAGCAAACAGGCCTTCATGCTTAGGCAACGCTTCAATTGCGACTCCCAAGGCTTGATGAAACCGAATCGAGAATTCGAGAGAAGGTAGTTCAGTCTGCGCACTTCTTTCGCGAGAAGATCCAAATCGCTATCGGTATCGTCGACTCCGGAAAACTGTCCCAAATCAAGAGTTCCTTGTTTCAACTCGGGAAGGGCTTTAGGATTCGCGGGAGTTGAACGGACAGCTTCTTGGATGATATCAAGTGTCAATCCCTGTTCGTCCTTGCAGCAAATGCGGAGGGTTCGTGTTGGCTTGCCCGGCTCATCCTTGAATAGTTGATTGGCGACTCGCCTACCAATCGATTGGAACAACTCGCTATCTTCGCAAGCTCGGAAGACGAGGAGGAGTTCGTCCGATGAATCGATGATGACGAATTCGAGACCCGTTTGCTGAAAGATCCAAGCTGCGTACCATTCGAGCAGCCATTGGCGTTTAAGTTCCGGATCGATCGCGTACCCGCTGTTTCCGGCCCCAATTCGTGTCGTCCATTTTGCTTGAATGGATGTGGTTTGTGAGTCCGCCTCGCTCGAAGCCTTCTCAAAGATTCGATCAGGAATTCCGCTTCGTATGACTAGTTTACCACCGTCGAAATCAAACGTGTAGAAATGCTTAACACTGTTGCCAGATCCAAGTCGCGTTACGTCCAGCGGATACACTACTCGTTCAGATGGAAGGAACACATCGTAGGAGGCGTAATTGATCATATCAAGCCTTGAACCAGGGGCGATCTGAAACTGCCGTTCCGCAGTTCCTGGTTGATTGGGCTGAACAATAACTTGGATTGTTTTTTCCAGTGGATTAATCAGCGTCCCGTTCCCTGGCGTGTCTTGAGCGTATAGCGGTGAAGTCAAAAAAGCCAACAATACAACGGATGAAGAGCATTTGATCAATTTTCAATTCCCTATTTGAGCGACTTGCGAATGCGAATGCCTTCGGCGGATTCGTACTGATCATAATCGATCAGGTCGTTAAGCTTGGCTAGTCCTCCAAGTAGATCTTCGATTTCGGAAATGGGGCGCATGAACTGTTTCCAGGGTTCGGGCACTGCCATTTCCCACGAAACACCATGGAGCTCTTGTTCTAGGACAAAACCAAATGCTTGAGGTCCATCGTCTCCCTTGGTTACGATAATCTTCCAGTAGCTTTGCGGGATGAGGATCTCCACATTGCCATGTTTGTTCACACCCTTGAAGACTGGATCTTCATCGGTGAAGACGGGGCCAGCAAAAACGATCGCCTTCTCCGCCTTCGTTTGCTTTTCGATAAGAACCTCGAGATCGCCCCAGTTGTCTTCCCCTTGAGTTGCTTGATTGAATCCCTTTACTTGAGGCGAGCAATTGGTCGTATGGTATGTATCGCCATTCCCTTTTTGAATATCTTCAAAGGATTTGCCCCAACAAACATCGTCACGACGTACCAAGTGTCCCTTGTCGAACGAGGCCCGATCTTTGGTGAAGAAGATATCTGGCAATTGATGATCTTCTGGGATGCGAGGATCAGTAACCCACTGCTCGATGTCATTTTTTCCTAGCCCTGTAAGTTCCTTTCGAGACGGCTTCGTTCCATTGACAATTCGACTATTTTTCCGCCAATCGACATTCGACGCCGTGAAAAGTGCCAAACGACGTTCTTTGTGCATGACAACCGAGAAATGGTGGTAATTGAGTAACGGCGATCCGCTTTCCAACTTCGCAACGACATGTTTTCCTGCCGAAGTCATCTTGGGCAACGCAATCTCAGCATCATCTAAGTCCAAAAACGCAGGATCATAACCCTTGCGACGGTTTAGACCTGGGTGAATAACGGGTATCTTGAGTCCCTCTTGTTCTGCTGCTCCATCCGAAGCAACCGATTGCTGAACTGCGATTGACGAATCACCGAATGAGACCGTAATTTGGAGCGGCACAGTAATCGTCGTTTGGTTGCCAGTCTTTGTAACCGTTGATGAAGTTGTGGTTGAGGTTTTCGGCGTTGTTGTTTTCGATGAGGGTTTAACACGCTCCGCCTCATCCCATTTGTCATCCCATTCCGATGTGGGTGGGACGGTACCTCGAAAGTTGACGCCACAATCGACAACACGAGGGTCTCGCGCCAACTCGTACATTGGAACGCAAAAGTTCGCAACTAGGTACCGACCGCTAAAATGCAATCCGACCACGTTTCCGGACTTGACATCAATCACGGCGCTCCCGGAGTTGCCTCCCAGTGTTGAAGCGTCATGAGCAAGAGGCTGAACACGATTGCGAAAACCGTCGACGATCCACTGGCGCGCACGTAGCTTTCCGGGCTGCATACGCTTGACGTTAAACTTTCGACGAAAAATGTCCATTTGCAGCTGAAAATCATTACGAGCATCTTGAGCAGGGTAACCGATCACTGCAATTTCGTTTTCGACTAAGTCATCAGGGAAGTCCGTACTTAACTTCAAGACAGGATGGTCAGGAAGTAAGCCGTCAACTCTTAGCAATGCCATGTCCCAGTGGGGGTGGATCATCACGATTTCTCGGACTTCCAAAGGAGTTGACTCGCGAGGTTTCACTTCCTCGACAAAGTTGACGGCTGATTTAGCTCCTGTCTTAAAGGTGAGTTGTCGAAGTCCGAGACCATCTGCAAAGATCTGTGCAACGTGTCGGTTGGTCATGAGTAGGTCTTTGCCGACAACGAAGCCAGTACCACCGAACGGGATCTGAGGATGCTCGGGAAGTTCAATTCGCCCGATCGACGGAATGGCGTTTGTGATATTCGTCTTGATAGCACCTCGTCCAAGGTGTTCCCATGGCGAGCCAGGTTTTCCGTAAGTATCATTAATAACATCGACGACAGGTCGACCCTTTGGAAGCACAATTGCTTCCAAGGTGTACTGCTCGATTTCTGAAAGAGGCTTGTTTCGTTCGATCGACTTGATGCCAGTGTCAATGGCCTCAAGATACTGCTCTGCAAGTTGTTCTGAGCCAACGGATTCGAAGCTGGCTATTTCGTCATGACTAATTTGAGCGAATCTCGAAATGTCTCCCGAGGGGGAGACTTGCTTGAGCATTGCAATCAGCTTGTCCGACTTAGAAGAATTCATGGAGGGGCTCCGATTTTCTAGATGGGTCGCAAGGAAAGCGATTCTATGAGGCGAACGGATCGAGAACTACTATCACAAGGCGATTCATCTGCCAGCCGACTCATTGAATCACAAGGATGAATCAGCATTCAATTGTATACGATTGCCTTAGCCGAAATTCGCTATCGCCTAAGGGAACTAGAAACGAACGAACCGCACCCCCCGTATGGGCAGCGCGAACTTAGAACGAAGGTTCAATCGCAACGTCCATGCGCAACCTCCGTACCGAAGAGTAGTGGTTCCCCTGCGTTTTTAAGAAATACTCGCTTAAATCAATTGCATTTGACTTGTCCAGGTAGGCTTCGCAACACCTAATGCCGTGTCACATTGTATGATATTGCACTCCTCCGAATTTCGAATGGAATTGTCCAATGGTCGCAAGACTATGCGAATGAGTTAAGCTTGTACTTTATGAGATCGCAAATTCTCATGTGTGTAATCTTTGGTTTTCCGTTTCCGTGGCACGATCCTGTTGCACAAGAGCTGCATCGTTTGCTCTATCTTCTTTTCCCGACCCCCCAGCAAGCAACTTTGTTAGCCGTTAAGGCGGGCATCGATATGGGAGTGATTTGGCAGCAGCAAGCAGCCGTTTTTCTTTGGAAAGACATTTTGGATGCGGCGGCAACCGGGGCTTTGACGCGTCAGCTTGTTGTTATCGCCAACCAGCATATAACGGAACAACACCCGAATAAAGGGTTCTTCATCGACTTGCTCGATGATCGCAATATCACGTTCACCTCAGACATGTCTCCTAAGGATACGAACACTTTCCTGGGTGCGAGTGATGTCGTTAGCGAACCTGAGGCGCTTCTGTACTATGACGATTTGACGATTTCGACCGGTCAGATTCCAACGCTCATTATGACGCTTAGCAAGCTTGCCGAACTTTCTTCGGGCGTCTGTAAGCTGACGGTAGGATTCCCGGGTATGCAAATGGCTGGCACCGGATTTCGAATCGGCCAAAAAACGTTGCTTACCAACTGGCACGTGTTGCACAATCCGACGTCAGGTAAGCCAGCCGACACAGTTGCGGCGGAATTTGAGTACGAGCAGAACGCGGATGGTTCGCTGCGGGCAGGCAAGCCGATATGTGGCGACGCGGCCAGCATTGTCGGGAGTCAGGCCGACGATTGGGCCGTCATTCGTACCGTTGACCTTTTAGAAGACGCTTGGAACGTCATTCCTTTGCTGCCTGCCACACCCGTGGAAGGGCAACCGGCCTACATTGTTCAGCATCCTGGTGGTACGCGGAAGCGACTGGGCTTTATTCGAAATCAAATATCACAAGTGACAACACGCTTTGTATACTATTTGACCGACACCCAACCTGGATCGTCTGGTTCACCGGTTTTCGACTCCGAGGGTCGGTTGATAGCTCTCCATCGCGCGGGTGGAACGCCGCAAACGGCCATCGGTAAGCCGCCCGTCAAGAAGAATGAAGGTGTCCACGTGAATCAAATTGTGTCCGGCCTACATACCGCTGGGATTACATTGATCTAAGTGAAGCAATTCCCGATGCAACGAAGGGTTCGAAATGAGTCATCCGTTTTTTGACGCCTTTAAGTTTCCATGGGATTATCCGCTGGCGAAAAAGTTTCATAGGACGCTGTTTCAAACCATCGACCGTGCCAATGCCATCGAGCTTCGTTGCAAGAAATGCTCAAATGAAATTCTGCTGAACAAGTCAGCCGCGGCAGATGATATTTGGCAGGAAGCGCTTGAGAAGCTTACAACCGCAAGAGTACTCCAGAAACTGTGTGAGGATTTGCTCGCGGATCACAGCGTCGCGGCAATTCATTCAACCGTGTTAGAGGTGGTGAATGCAGTAAGTGTTGGTGATCCGTTGGAGACGGACGTAAGCGTCACATCCCTGTCAAGCGTCGTAGTGCCTTCGCTCCCTAAAAATGTCCGTCCGCCAACCAACATCAGTACAGCTGTTGAGCCCGTCGTGGTCGACGAAGTTAAGCCAACTCGACCCGACTTCGACCCAGCAGTTGGAAAGGAACAATTGATTCCGATTGCTAACCGACTATTGGCGGAATGTCCGGAAGCTCAAGCGTCGATCATCGAATTTAACAAGATCACGGACAGTCCATCCCCGCCGCAACTCGCACGCCGAATCATCGAATCAACAGAACCGATGCGGTTTCTAATCAATTGCGTTGATCGGGAGTATACGATCGAACCCCCGCGCGCGATTCACCACAAGCGATGCTTTCTTGCACTCGCGGAAGTCCTCGCGCCTATTTGTTTGACTGCGAAAAACCTTTCGTCGATTTACGCCACGATCCATGATTCTGAAATGCACTTTGCGGAGATTGATACAAAAGAACCGCTGGTTGCGAAAGCCGTTGTCGGACTTATCCATGGTGTTCCAGTTGACGGAAACGAACTAAATACATGGAAAAAACTCTCGTCGACGGATTTGCGTTCCGGACGCGATTTTGCCGCAGCCTTACCCGAGCCGCCCGAACTGGGCGTCGCTGGACTCGACATCGTAGACGTGTTTGTGAAAGGGCTCGCGGTGTTCTTAAACAGACCTCAAAATGTTGGTGCAGTAAAAGCGGCGCTTCGAGTGCAAAAGGAAAAGGGCGTTCATTTGTGCGTGCTGTTTTCCGATTCGCCGAATCCTGCAGCTCTGAAAAAACTAAAGCAGGAATTAACGGATGTTATATTGCTGGTTGGATGCGTGAACGTAGAATCCGATGAAAACTACTACGTCGTGGAACAGTTCAAGCAAATCAGAGACTTCTTTTCACCTAAGGGTTGATATGTCCGTTGTATTGATAAACGAATCGGATTGTGGCGAACATATTGCGCACGTCATGGACAATGAACAGCAGTGGGCCATCGAAGCCGCGCTGGCTGCGAATCGACCATTGCTAGTTCGTGGCGAACCGGGCATCGGCAAGACGCAATTAGCGTATGCAGCCGCGAAAATGCTTGAGCGACCCATCATCACATTTGCGGTCGATTCGAACACAGAATCGCAAGATCTCATGTGGACCTTTGACGCAGTACAACGGCTTGCAGAAGCGCAAGTCGCTGCCAGTCTCTACCAAGACCGGGACGAGTTGCGAAGAGAGATCGACGTCCGGAAGTTTGTTCGGCCAGGTCCGATTTGGTGGGCCATCGATTGGGAGTCGGCCACCGAGCGACTGCAGTCACCGACTCAACTGCCAAAGATCCCGCAGGGTTGGACACAATCACGAGGCGTTGTGGTTTTGATTGACGAAATCGATAAAGCAGATTCGGATGTCCCAAACGGCTTACTGGAAGCATTTGGAACCCGTCAGTTTATGCCCCACGGGTGGACTGAGCCCATTGTGATGCAATCCGAAGTCGAGTCCCCACTGATTGTCGTCACCACCAACGAGGAACGCGTACTCCCGGATGCGTTTATGCGTCGGTGTTTCGTTTTGCATCTGCGTATGCCGGACTGTGTGCAACCCAACGGCGAGGATCTCGAATCAGCAGACCACGACAAATTCGTCAATTTCTTGGTCGACCGAGGGAATGCTCACTTCAAAGATTCGATTCCGCAGGCGCAGCTTCGAATCGCCGCCAATCTACTTCTGAACGATCGAAAAGCAGCCATCTTGGGTAACCAATCACCCAAGCCAGGACAAGCGGAGTATCTCGATTTCCTGCGGGCGATGGTCAATCTCGCCAGTAAACGAAAAGGAGATCGTGACACGGTCTACGCAGAAATTTCAGACCAGATTTCTCGCTTCGTGTTTAAAAAGTCGAGCGGAGCTGAGTTGTGATCCCTCAGACTCCACCAGCCGGGCGTTCCATCCTTGCGCGCGCCGACCTATTGCGCGCGATGGCCACGGGGCGCGATGAAATGGTGTCACTCGTTGCCTCGCAGCTCGGTCTCGAGCTTCGGCAAAACGTGATTCAAAAACAGGTCGTCACGCCTTTGGTACTGCAAGATCAAGTTGCTCCGCAGAATGATAATCGACTTGAGTCGTCAATCTATCCAAATGACATTGTTAATATTAATCTGTGGTTGACCATCACCTACGAACAACGTCTAGCACAACCGTCACAACGCGTTGATTCGAAGGAATCGCGCCGCGATTGGAAATGGTCGCGTCCGCCTGCTCAAGTGCCGAGCTATCAGCCAATACAAAGCTGGCGAAGGATTGGTCCACGATTGCATTCTATCTTGGACCCGTTCCGACAAAGTCACCGAATCGACATCAAGAAACTGGTCCGTTCTATCGCGCAGCGTGAGTTTATTCATCGGCTACCTCGCGTTGAGCGCCGGCGTTGGAACGGCGAGCTGTTCGTTATCGCGGACAAAAGTCCTCATCTGATTCCCTATTTCACGGATCAGGATTTGGTCGCAAGACAACTCGTCCAATTGATGTCCAACCGCACTGTGACGAGACTTGTGGGTGACTCTCCCTATCAACTCTACGAGAAAAACAGCGTTCAAGATGGACATGGTGATGAAATGACAATGCGGCAACCCAATGTGGGCTGTCGTGTTCTAGTACTCGGAGATTTGGGGGCGCTACTAAGCAACGGAACAGGATGGCAAACATGGCATGCTTGGGGTCAAGAGATGAAGCAACAAGGTTGCGAGCTTCTCGCGCTCGTACCCTGTTCCGTTCGTCGACTTCCGCGTGCGCTGCTGAATCTGTTTACGGTTCAGTCTTGGCAGGGAAATGAAATAGACGACGTCCGAAATGAGATTCAACGCGACCAATTAGTCGAGAAGATTCTCACACTTGCGGCACCGGCGGATCGACTGGAACCAGGGCTCTTGCGCGATCTGCGACAGTTGTTACCTGAGGCTGCGGATGTTTCAGTGGAATCGGATGTTTGGATGAGCCCCTTGCTTTCGAGCAATCATCCCGTGGCAGCGACGATTGATCGACAGGTCGCTAAAGCCCGCCTGCGCCCCGGCTTCGAATCTCTCCCTAACGACCTCCGAAGGAAGGCGTTGGCAGTGATTCGTTCATGGCGAAAGATTCTTGAACTTTCACCCGAGGTTTGGTTGGTCGAGTTCTTGAATCTTTCGGATTCATCACGAAGCCTCGTATTGGAAAGCGAAAGCGACTTAGAAGATGCGCGTGCACTCATTCGTAAATTTGATGAAGAATTCGATTCACAGAGTCCAGTAGACGGACTTAAGGAGTATGCGAAACGGTTGACGCGCCGCGCCTCCGACGCCTATGCCATGGAGGATAAAGAAGTGGGCCTGATCTTGCGAAAGTTCCGAACGCTCCTGAACCCGGATATGGAAATTCACGCCGCTTCCGATCCAATCGAACTTCCCGCCGGTGACCGAGTCTCTCGTTTTGGGATCTTCGCGGACGAGAAGTTGCTTGAAATTCAATCTGAAAACGCTGAGCTCAGCGCAATTCGATTAACCCAATCGATCGCATCGTCCAATGCGATTTTCGAAGTGAATGTGTTGGAGAGCTGGACCGAGGAAACCTTTTGGAAGGCAGGTGCTAAGCCTGACTTTGTCTCTGCGTTCGGTCGCGACCAGTATGGGGCTTGGTTTGAATTTCAGGTTCCGGGGCTAGACACGCAACGTGTTGTTACGCAACGTATGCGTTGGATTCGAGCGGGCACATTTAGGATGGGTTCGCCGGACGATGAACCAGAACGTCGCGATAACGAAGTTTTGCATCAAGTCACGCTCACACGCGGATTTTGGTTGGCCGATACGGTTTGTACCCAAGCTTTGTGGACGGCCGTGATGGGTGAGAACCAAAGCCAATTCCAAGGGGATGAGCGCCCTGCTGAAGGGGTGAGCTATGACGATGTGCTCAAGTTTTGCAGTTCGCTTGGCAAGCAAATTCCGGGGCTGATGCCGCAGATGCCTACAGAGGCTCAGTGGGAATATGCCTGTCGTGCAGGAACGCAAACGCCTTTCAGTTTTGGCTCGACCATCTCCACCGATCAGGCTAATTTCAACGGGAACTATCCCTACAACGGGGCGCCTAAGGGGTTGTCTCGTGGCGAAACGAAGAGCGTCAAGGATTTGCCCTGCAATTCTTGGGGGCTTTATCAGATGCATGGCAATGTTTGGGAGTGGTGTTCGGATTGGTATACGGAAAGCCTTTCGGAATCGCAAGTGGATCCTACTGGTCCTTCGAAGGGCACGCTCCGCGTCTTTCGTGGGGGCGGTTACTGGTTTACCTCCGACCTTTGCCGTTCGGCGGGCCGTGGCCGCAATTCGCCTGGCACCCGCCTCGACAGCATAGGCTTTCGCCTCCTGAGTTCAGCCAGTGCGGAGCCAAGCGAGATGGCGGAGCCAAGCGAGATGGCGGAGGTGCCCGTCGCGGAGCAGGGCTCGGAGCCAACTCGACTCGGCGCAGCCGACGAATTTTTTCGCGAGTTCCGAGTCCGCGTTGGCGATCAGGAACCCGCTGAGTTAGAAATCGTTCAGGCAACCACGATTCGCGTTGTCAGCAATTTGGAAGCGGTTGAGCTGCAACGGCTGACGAAACCCGATTGGGCCGTCGAGTTCGGTCGCGACGTGTATGGAGTCTATGGCGACTTTGAGTTGGAATCTGCCAAGGATCATTCCATGGTCCAACAACGTCTGCGTTGGATCCCGCCCGGCCGTTTTCAAATGGGCTCTCCGCCGGAGGAACCAGGGAGATACCCGAATGAAAATCTACAGGATGTAACCATTAGCGAAGGCTTCTGGATGTTTGATGCGCCGTGCTCACAGCGGCTGTGGACCGCCATCATGGATGATAATCCCAGCCATTTTTTGGATACGGAGCGACCCGTTGAATCCGTCGACTGGGCACAAGCCAAGGAATTTGCCGCACGACTGAACCGAGCGTTGAAGGCTCATACGTTCCAATTGCCCACCGAGGCTCAATGGGAGTACGCCTGTCGCGCAGGTACTTCAACCGCCATCTACACTGGCACCCTTGAGATCATCGGCAACGCCAACGCCCCAGCCCTTGATCCAATTGCTTGGTATGGTGGCAATAGCGGGCACAAGTTCGACCTCGAACAATCCGAGGACATCGGCAACGTTGGATGGCTTTCGAATAAGCAATTTCCGTTTACGCATGCTGGAACGCGTAGAATCAAACAGAAAGCTCCCAATCCATGGGGACTTTATGATATGTTGGGAAATGTGTGGGAGTGGTGCGAGGATTGGTATGCGCAAAAACCGGAAGGTGCGAGCGTTGACCCAAGTGGACCTGATTCGGGCTGGTTACGTGTCATGCGTGGTGGTGGTTGGATCTACGACGCCGCGTTTGTGCGGTCCGCCTGCCGGCTTGCGGGCGGCCCGGGCAGTCGGGATGGGCACCTGGGCTTCCGCCTCCTGAGTTCAGCCAGTCCAGCTAAATCAAGAGCGGTAGCCGAACGAGTGGTTGGTTCTCGTAGGATACCGAGGGACGAGGCCGGAGAGAACCAACGAACGAAGTGAGGCCATCTAGCCGATGGGCGCTAGCCCCGGTTCTCACTAAACTGTCGCATTGATTCAACAACCTTGGCTAGCGCCCGACGGCTAGATTTACGGAGCAGGCACGATGGAAAACGATGGCGAACCTATTGCCTATTTCATTACGTGGACTGTTTACGGCACGTTCCTACAAGGCGATTCGAGATGGTGGCGTAAAAGAAACGCTGGTGGACTTCCACCACAACCACTGCTCGAACATTGGCATCGAGATCGGCTCAATCACGAGATCATTTTGCTGAACGACGAGCACCGCCACATCGTGAAATGCGAAATCGAAAACCATTGCAACCGACGTGGCTGGAAAACTTGGGTCGCCAATCCTCGTACGAATCATGTTCATGTTGTCATTACCACACCTGGATATGCCGGCGACAAGGTTCGCGATCAACTGAAGGCGAATTGCACGCGAGGGATACGTGAGGCGGATGGTCGCTTTGTAGATCGCCCTGTTTGGACTACGAAAGGGGACGTCCAGTACCTCAATACGGAAGACGATTTGGAACTCGCGATTATGTATGCAGGCGATGCACAAGATCGAATGGGTGTAGAATATGCGAGCCGAGGGCAACCGTTGGGCGATTGCTTCGGTTAACAGAAACGCTTCGCGTTCGATCGAAAACCGGGGCTAGCGCCCGTCGGCTATACGGAAGACGATTTGGAACTCGCGATTATGTATGCAGGCGATGCACAAGATCGAATGGGTGTAGAATATGCGAGCCGAGGGCAACCGTTAGGCGATTGCTTCGGTTAACGAAAACGCTTCGCGTTCGATCGAAAACCGGGGCTAGCGCCCGTCGGCTTGTTGTTCTGGCCCAACGCACACGCTGCCTTTTTATCAACCTCAAACGCCATGTCGATCGCTCTTATCTCCAGTCCCTTCCACCATGGTCGTCCGCCAACTTGGGCCAGCGGTTACGGGCAAGATCGGTATGGATACTTTGCCGAGTTTTCGATCTCGACAGGACCACACTACTGGCAGTTTATTAAACAACGACTGCGCTGGATTCCTGAAGGCTCCTTCACGATGGGATCGCCGCAGGAGGAAGAGGGCCGTGGCGATGATGAAATACCGCATGAGGTAAGTTTTGCTCATGGCTTTTGGCTCTCTGACACCGCATGCACTCAAGAAGTTTGGAAGGCCGTTACTGGCGAGAATCCAAGTCACTTTAAAAATGAGGACGATGCAATCCAAGAACTTCCCGTTGAGACCGTTAGCTTTGATGACGTACAGGCTTTCCTAACACCGCTCAACGAACGCATTGGCAAGGGAGCGACATTTTCACTACCCACGGAGGCGCAGTGGGAGTACGCCTGCCGGGCTGGGACGAATACGCCATTTAGTTTCGGCAACTCGATTTCAACCGACCAAGCGAATTTCAATGGAGTCTATCCCGATGCCGGCAGTGCCAAAGGTGAGTATCGACAGAGGACAGTGGCCGTAAAATCGTTACCGTGCAACGCATGGGGGCTCTATCAAATGCACGGCAACGTTTGGGAATGGTGCTCGGACTGGTATGCAGAGTACTCACAGGATCATTCCGTGGATCCTCAAGGACTTGATTCGGGCTCGGCCCGTGTCCTTCGTGGCGGCAGTTGTTTCAACTTAGCGCGCGACGTGCGGTCGGCCTGCCGGAATAGGCACATTCCAGGCGTTCGGTTCAGCTTCCTGGGCTTCCGCCTCCTGAGTTCAGCCAGTTAGACGAGGTTGAGGGCCAGCCCAGAGTAAAACGATTGTCCCCAATCGTTTGGTACTGCGAGTCCGCTTAACGTAGTCAGCGTCCGAACGATTTGGGGCGATTCTTCAATCAATGCCAGGCCGAACCCCCAGGGGATCGTTACCTTCACCCTAGCGTGATGGTCAACTAAGCACATCGGTATGAGTCTTCGAGTGAAACAAACCGTTAGCCGAAGGGCGATAGCCCCGGTTCTCGACGAATGTCGAGCAATTGGAAAACCGGGGCTATCGCCCAACGGCTAATTGGTATGAAAAACATATGGGGCCACCTTCAACTGTTCAACTGGGGCCACCCATTTATTTTTTCCAGGGCATTTGGGTGCATCCACTCGATTGCAATAGGTAGCTAACAGAGCCACCGCCCACTTGGTCGACAACGCCTAGATGGATGGCCCCATGGGACTTGTGCGGCCCCATGGGACTTGTGGCATGGGCGTCTCGCCCGTGCATTCACGAGCGAGACGCTCGTGCCACGCGATCACAACCCGAAGCGTGAGCGAGGGGCAGACCTTCCCTCGCTTACCGGCTTGTTTTTTTAGTGAAATCGTTATTGGTTAAGGGAGATATGACGGACTTCCAAGTCCGTCAATGGGGAATTCGACGGACTTGGAAGTCCGTCGTACCATTAAAGCAACGAGCCGTTACGCGTCAGGTTGGGATTAATGCGGATTGAGGGCCAGACCCACGGGAGGGCCACTTCGCTCTGCCCTGGGCTGCAATATTTAAGCCCGTTGGGCTATCCGTCCTTACGCCCCGAATGGCCGAATGGGGCATGGACTTTGACACGGGTATTTGTGGCATGGGCGTCTCGCCCATGGATTCACGAGTACGGTCCAACCGGGGCCCCAGAGGACCCCATGGGAGGGCCGACTTGAAAGTCTCTTAAGTTTTCTTCAACGTCATCAAATACTCGACGAGATCGACTAAGCCTTGTTCGTTCATGGTCTCTTGCAAGTTCTCGGGCATCAGGGACTTTTCCTGTTTCTTGATCTCTCCAAGATTCTTTCGCTTGATCGTTCGCTCAATCCCCTTGGCATCCTTGATCGTTACGCTGTCCGCAGTATCGGAGACCATCAGTCCAATGATTGTCTCGTCGTCGTCGGTTCGTACCGCAAACGATTCGTAGTTGTGACTGATTCCTGCGCTGGGAGCCAAAATGGAAACATACATCGCATCCTTCGATAGCTTGCTGCCGATCTCCGTTAATCCAGGCCCCACATTCTTGCCTTCTGTGCCGACCATGTGGCATTGCGAGCAAGTCGCGACGCCGTTGTAGAGCGTCTTGCCGTTTGCTGGATTGCCGTTCTTTTTGACCAAAACTTCCAAAGGTGGAAGGGGCGTTTGCGATGTCTTGAGGGCTGGAAACAACTCGTTGGCTGCGCTCTTGATGGCCGCGTCCTCCGAGTTCCGAAGGGTTGCACCGATCAGTGTCATTGCGTCGGCTGGTAACTTGTTCGACTTGGCAAATTCGATAAGCTGGCCGTGCATGGCCTTGCTGCGAGCAAGTCCAACTGCCGCATCCACTTTGATTACCTTGGAAACATCCGCGTTATCAATCAACGAACGCAACGCCTCATGAACGTCCTTGCGATTGCTGAGGGTGAGCACTTTTGCAATGGCTAAAGTTCGCTCGTCAGGCACTTTCGCCATCAACGCTTTTGTCAACGAAGGCAAACTACCTTGGTCGATCGCCAAATCCATGGCTTGTACGGATTGCGTGTTGGCTCCCCAAGAAACAGCCAGATCAACAAGTTTGTCCGACATGCCGCCGATCTTCAGCTTTTGAATGATCTTCAATTGGCTAGGGTCGTTGTTAAGCTGATTCAAATAACGACGTACCGCCTGGGACAATTTTGGATCTGCGTTGACATCGACATCGTCGAGACGCATGAGGGCCTCGACCACAATTCGGTCCCTACGCGACTGGTCGCTCGTTGATTCCTGTGCAGCGACGGACAAGGAATACCAAGCAGTGGCTGCAATCGCAATTCCGAACGAAAACCAAAGTAGGTAAAGGGACTTTTTCATGATGATGGAGAGTGATTGGGTTGGTTGTTGATGTGTACTCTAAAATCGAATGGGGATTATGAACTAGTGCTTCGTCCAAATCTAGTTTTAGGATTAGCCGAATGGCGATAGCCACGGTTCTTGCGACAACAACCGGGGCTAGCGCCCAACGGCTAATTTTTTGAACCCTAATTCTTAGCTGTCAAAAACCACTAGTTCTTGCTAGCCAAATCGAGCAGGGTTCGAAGGGCCTTGTTGCGATTCTCCGCGTCTTGGAAATCAAGGGCACGGAAAATTGCCGGAATATCGCTGTCGTTCAGTTTCGGACTGCGCAACATGGCCGCCTGCATTTTCGCAGCCGACGAACCTCTGGCTCTCCAAGCAATGTTTTGATTTGCTTTGCTTTCCAGATTGCCACTGGTCGATTGACTCCAAACGCTCAAGCATTCGTCCCATCGATCTGTTGCGGCAATACCGAGCGCTTCGAGATACCATCGATCGACCCCATCGTACTTTGCAGCCAAAGCGGCCCAATAGCCTGGCATGTCGCTCGATTTGTCTTCCCTCAGTGCAATGGCCAATTCGCGAAGAACCGCTGGGCTTGAATCCTTCAGCAACGACGGGATGTAATCCTTGGTTGCGAGCTTGGCTTGTCTGGCGATACGAATACCCGTTAGCCGCACATCGGAATCCGAATCGCGGGCGGCTTGTGCGACGATTTGCTTGGCGTCGCTGATTTTACTTAGCAGCCACAGAGCGCGTGCTCGCATTCTTGGGTTGGTGTCCATTGCGAGTTTATTCAACTCGCTCGCTGCATTACTACCCATTTTTAGAATTGCTTTGTAGGCCATATATCGAGTTGAGTTGTTCGGGCTACGCAACGCGTCGACGGCCCCAGTCGCTGTTGACAATTCGATTTTCGGAACGATGTATTTCGTGCCTGGCGGTGCAATTCGGAAAAGTCGACCGCGTTCCATGTCTTCCATGTTGTGGCCACCCACGCCTGGATCATACCAATCGGATACAAACAGGGACCCGTCTGGTGCCACGCAGACATCGGCTGGCCGAAACCAACGATCGAATTCGCCGACGGCGACGTTTTCAATTTTCGCCGAGTAGCCTGCACCATCCGGTTGGGTTACATAAGCGCGAACCACATTGGGGCCCGCGTCGCAATGGATCACTTGATTCCGGAATTTTTCGGGCAAGAGATTTCCTTCGTAAACCGTGATGCCAGTCGGCGAACCAGCTCCTGTAATCAAAACGTTCGGAACGACTCCTGGGTCGTTGAGGTGCCAATGACGGTTGGGGATCTCGGATTCCCTGTTGGCGCGTTCCGCTTGCCAGCCTGCCCCATTCATTTCATCCGTGTAACCGTAGTTACCAAATTCCATCACGAAATTGATGCGAGTTGCTCGATTACCATCGTCGTCATTGTCCGACTGCCAGAGTGTTCCGAAGGAGTCTACCGAAATCTCATAGTTGTTTCGGAAGTTATTGCCCAGGACTTCCATGTCGCTCAAGTCCTCGTTGCATCGAAACACCATTCCTTGCCGATAGGGTTTTCCTGAGTCGTTGATATCGCGGCCCCATCGGTCTTGGATGGGGTTGCCGTTGGTATCGCAAAGTCGATGTCCCGTGTTTCCAAAATTGAAAAGCATTTTTCCATCCGGTCCAAACACAAACGAATGGACGGAGTGGTCGTGTTGCGGATCGCCGGTCTTGGTCAGAATGGCTCGCTTGGAGTCGGGCACATCATCGCCGTTTTCGTCGATAAATTCCCAAACATAGGGAGCGGCACTCACCAACACGCGATTGCCTAGGACGCACAGCCCCAACGCCGAGTCGATATCGCGTCCTTGGTAGAAGACTTTCGAGCTATCCACCACGCCATCTTGATTTGTATCTTCCAGGATGAGGATGCGATCCCCTTCGGCTCGATCGTTTTTGTGTTTGCGATAGTTGACCACTTCGCAGACCCAGATTCGACCTTTATGATCGATATCGATATTGGTCAGACTCTTGAGCAACGGCTCCGAGGCAGCCAATGACGCTTGCAGTCCCTCGGCAACGACCAGACCAGCGACTGCATTTTGGCTGTTGTGAACTTGACCGTTGGCTGGATTGGTGGGGCTAGCAGTGCTGGCACCCCAATTGTTGAGCCCCTCTGGAACCCCTTCGGCTGCAATGTGGAATCGAACCGTTGTCGGTCCTCGGGATATGCCATTGTTGTCCAATGCGCACGTCACTTGGAATCGTTCGTAGCCGGCTGGCAGTTCATAGCCGATAACGCTGTAGGCATGTGTGCCAATCCCTTTAACGGCCTGGTTTCGAACTTGAAGCGGTCCCCCTTCGGCGTTGGCATTTTTGGAAACTTTGCCATATTCTGCCGAGGCTTCAAACCATTCGAGGTCTAGCAGGGATTTTTCACCTTGTTTGCCAACAAGCTTGGGCTCAACCCAGTCCGCCCAATCAAAACCAAAGCCATCTGCGCCAGGAGTCACGATCAGATAGAGCTTTTTTACGCCAGTCACATCGACATCGACATCGATTTGGTGTCTTGAGGTTTTCTCGTCGATCGTTTGCGAGGAAAAGAGCGTCTTTCCTTTTGCTGTTGTCGTGGGTTTGGTAGCCGGCGGCGGATTACTATTTGGATTTGCAGTCGCTGAGATGAGTTGAAAGGACTTTGCGATCTGCTCTGGGTTGAAATTCTTGGGTAACGCTTCGTCTTGATTTTCTTTGAGCTGTTCGACGGACTTGGGTTCTACGACGGACCCGGTTTCTGGAACGGGCAAGTGTGCCGACCAGAGAATGGCGTTGGCCACAAGCTTAGTGGGTTCGGTCCGGCCCCAGTTCCAATGAAAGTGCCCGCCGGTAAATCCAAACGATCGACCTCCATCGGCTCGTTCGGTTGCCCAAGCCACATGCTGCATGTCCCCCTTTGCAACCGCTTTCCGGACCGTGGGGTTGCCGCTATGCGCACCGTCTGGACGGTCCATGGTTTGTGCGGGTGGGACAGCGGACAAGATCGGCGTTACACCCTTCATGTCGTTAGGAAACCGCATATGAAAATACCATTCGTCGCGTGTTTCAAATGGTTTTACGCCGGAAGTGATTGGGTGCTTCGGGAGTGTGGCGAACTTAGCGTCCCAGTGCGGATTGACCGACCAGTTGGTTTCGAAATATCCGCCCAACCAACTGAGAAACTCTTTGCCGCCACGATCTGCGGGCACTTCGACTGCGTAGTGGATACAAACGAAGCCTGCTCCTCGATCCATTTGTTTCTTCAAACGGTCCAAATGGGCCAGCGACGGGTGGCCCCCACCACCGTCCGAATAGATCACAATCGTATCGGCGGAATCCAGCATCGAGTCGTCGGCAGGCCAACCGTTCTGGATGACTTCGCATTTTGCGTTTGGATCGGTTCGCTGAATTGCATCGGCCAGAATTCGGCAACCCGCATAGTGTTCGTGTGAACCGTAGTCATGGCTCCGGCCACCGGCAATAAAAACGATACGTTTTGTGGGTGCGGGTTCGGCAGCATTTACCGCCGCTGAATCCAAAAACGAGGCAACGCATGCGATGCTGGAAAGCATTAAGAGACAGGGTCTAAGTAACATCGATATTTTCCAATTGGGTTTGGAGTGCGTAGAAGCCGAACTTAGGCGAGGCGGGAGGTGAGCTGAAGGGGAAATCAGCCCACACTCTTATCATTGTAGCGTGGAAATGCAAGCCCGCCAAGCAACCGCTCCGCCAGTCAAAGTCAATTCTACAAGTCGCTGTGCTTCGGTATCCACTGTGCAAAGTCACTCTTGGCAAGAGTGACCTGCGGTAGGTCGCACCTGGGCTGTGTGAGCATTGGAGCAGAAAATATACGAACTAACGGGTCGAGCTCAAGCAAAACAAATGCTCTTCGCCGCGAATGAAAAGCTCGTTGTCGACGGGCGCTGGGGTCGCATCGACTGTCTCCCCCATCTTGTTGGTGGCCACGATTTTCAGTTCCTTCGAGTCCGAGATCACCACGATCGTGCCATCGCGGTCCGTCAAATAGATATGCCCGCCGGCTGCAAAAGGGGATGCATACGTGCTCTTCATCCCAGGAACTCGGCTTGCCATGTAGTAGGGCTTGCCCGTTTCAGCGTCGACGCAGGAAAGTTGCCCCGTTTTGCCTTTGTAAAAGTAGAGTCGGCCATTTGATAAGATGGGGGACGCGACATCTGGAGTGTCATGGTCGAGCGACCAAGCCACGCTCTTGGTTTTCGAAATGTCACCGGACCCATTGAGTCGAAAGGCGCCGAGGAAATCCCCTTTATGCCCCCCTCCGACGAACACGAGTCCATCGCCGGCAACCGCCGACGAGCAAGGCCGTTCGGATTTCATGGCGCATCGCCAAAGTTCTTTGCCTGTCTCCAAGTCATACGATCGAGCGCAGGTTTGACCGTTCATGACCACTTGTTTCTTGCCTGCATTGTCAACCACCAGCGGCGTGGCCCAACACGTTGGTTCATCGCGTTTTGTTTCCCAAATCGTTTTGCCCGTTTCTTTGTCCAACGCATACAAAAAGGACGGACCATCGTGATCCCAAGGGACCAAAATCATATTTCCAACAAGCGTCGGTGAACTCCCCTCACCGAAATCATTGCGAGTATTCATGTCTCCCAAATCTCTCTCCCAAACGAGTTTGCCGTCCATGGTGTAACAAAACAATCCACGAGAACCGAAGTGCGCGTACACATGCTTTCCGTCGGTGCACGGCGATGCGGACGCAAAATTGTTGGTTTGATGCGTTTTTTGATGTGGTCCCGCTTCGACAGCCGTCTGATCCCATAACTGCTTTCCCGTTTGTCGATCAAAACACATCAGATGAAAACCAAATTGGTTCTGCTTGGTCGGAACCGCTGTAACCACGAAGACTTGCTGTCCCCATACCACTGGCGACCCCGACCCGCGCCCAGGAATCTTGGTTTTCCACTTCACATTCTTTTTGTCGGAAAATTCCACAGGTGGATTTGCGTTGACAGCCACCCCATTTCCGGTTGGGCCACGCCAATGCCCCCAATTATCCGCTTGAGCCATGCGAGCGAATACTGCTAAAAACGCCGTAACAAAAACAATTCGAATCATTTCATTTCCTTTTGCTGTGATCGCCGTTTCAAACCATGCATAGCCTATAATACCAACGAATGGTTATTGCTGCTGGGCAGTCGAGGTCGACCGCAACAAGGACCTTCGAAGTTTTCTTAAGATTTCCGACGATTCGAACGAGAAGATCCGTGCCTTCATCAGCGATCCGGTCAACGTAGCCATTGGAAGACAAATCGATTCCATACTTTCGTTTGGACATTCAAAGAGAGGATCAACAGATTCCATTGCTAAATTGGAGGCATCCCTGTCGGTATTGTTGCAAAAGTCTGTCCCAGACTACAAAGCCAACGAAGTTAGAATCTGGGCTCTTAAACAACTGTTTCCGGTTCCAGAAAATGCATTTACGAGCCCAAAGGTACATCAATACTTGGAGTTGGATGCTGTTGCGATAAAGTCAATTCGAGACTCCCTGGACGGTGAACGGGTCTCATTTGAAGAACTTCGACATGGCTTCCGTCGAGAAAGGTCGAAGGCGATCCTGATGGATTTGTCCGCAGATGCACAAATGTTATTTGCACGATACGCGGGTAGTGAAATTCTTAACCAATTTGAGCACTTAGCAGAGCGAGAAGAGCCTTTCGATTTCCTTTGCTACGCAATCGAGTTTCCCAACACGATGGTACAATTGACACGAAATCAGACGCTACACAAACACCTACAATTATCGGCTGATCAGCTTCAGAAAATTTGTTCGATCGAACAAGAAACGATTCTTCAGATCATTGCAGTTGATCGTAGGAAGTCGAAAAATAGAAATGAAGACATGGCTTTAGTTCAGAAGCAATCATTCAAAGAGACGTTCTCGCCTCTGACGGAAACGCAGAATAGGCGTTTGCAACAATGGATCGCCAATGAGTACTTTGAAGCGAATCCAAAGCGAGAACTATCAAGGGAAGACCTTCGTAAATACCTCGGCTTAAACGACAAAGACGAATGGAACAAAACACTTCAATTGATCAACGAGCGAGATTCTCAATTGGAGACACAAATTGCACAGCTTAATGCCCTTGTCGTTGCAAAACTTTTGTCGGTGTTGCCCGCAAAGTACAAAGAGACTGCATCGCAACTCTTTCAGGGAGTTTGGTAGAATCTTTGATGCCAACGAATGGTTATCCTTGCTGGGCTACGACTCGCGCAACATCGATTAAGTAAACTTGACGACCATTGCCGCTATGGGTCGAATCGACCACCACCGACTTGCCATCGCGACTCGCGCTCGGGTGATTGTCGCATCGAAACTCACCTTGGTATTTCGCAGGTGACAGGAGGTGCGCAAGCGGCACTCGGCGGCCAGTGCTGACTTGAAAAAGGTAAGGGTGCTGTTCGCGACCTTTGTCGGGATAGGTGTCATTGAGAATCCAATCGTTGTTCATTCCCGGCAGATACGTATTGTGGCCGTTTACTGTCATCACTTCGGGGCCGACCACCGAAACGCGACTGCTTTGATCTTCGTAAAGATAGAATCGATCTTGATGGGACGGATGCCAAGCCCAAGCGCAAATCGTTGTGGCGTCGCGCCACACAAAGTGCGATGTCTTGCCATAAGGATCGACAACATGCAGATCGGATCCGTCCGCGTTGGCTGTCCACATTCGCGTCGAGAAACCCATCTTGGACCATTTCTCGCGATTCGCATCGGCGGGTGTTTCTCTCCATCTGTGTAAAAACAAGAATCGCTTGCCGTCGGGCGCGATCAGCAAATGATTGAACCAATGCTTGGATCGGGCTGGATCAAATTGCAACTTGACATCATTCCGGTACTCCATGGCGGCAATCTGCGCGTAGCTCAGCAACAATCGCGATGCACCCGTTTGAAGATCGACCCGCCAGATGCCTGTCTCGTCTGGAGCACTAAGGTCTGCATGTGGATCGTCGATCCCCGCATAGCCGTAGCCAGGTCGGCAATCATTGAGTCTTCGGAAATCGACGCTTAGCCCCCACAGGCCATCCGGCGAAACGCAATAGATCGGCATCGGTAAAATTCTAACCGCACGGTCCGTAACATTGAGTATCTTCGAGACGAAATTGCCATCCTGCCGATCGTTCCAAAGAACCGCTGGTTTTTCCCCTGGTAGCCATTGCAACATGCAGCCTTGTTGCCAATTCCAAGCCGTCGTGGTTCCTAACTCGGTCCATGCGTCGTTGTTTTGCAAGTCGATCATACCGACCCGCAACACATCGTTCGCCTCCGGCGTGCGACCTTCGAAGTCGATTTCGTTTGCTAGAACGTAGCGATCCGAGGGGTCGAATAAATCCTTGTCGTAATAGCCTCGCCAATGAAAACGTGGCCCTCGAGTGATCGCGCGAATCGGCGGGAGGCTACTTGAAGGTTGCGTCTCCGATGCCGTGGCAAAGCCTGGGTTCAATTGCATGAGGGCGTTGAGTGAAACGGCCCCAAGGGAGCAAATGCAAAAATCTCGTCGATTCATAAATTCTCCTAGACTATCATTGAGTTTCGTGTTTCGTCACTATTATTAATACTCGTGGGAATCGTTAGCAGAGGCCGGGGGTGAACGACCGTACAACAGTGAGGCCCTTTCGATTACACTAAGCACCCATGCATACGTAAATCAACATATCTCGTTTAACCGCCTGGGCGTCGCCCCGCGTTGAAACGGCGATCGCGGCCCGATGGGCACGCGGTTAAACGAAACTGATGCATGGGTGCTTAGGAGTCCATCAAAAAATTTTCACATCCAAACTGGTTCATAAAATGCCCGATTCCGCTGACTCCGAACCCAAACCAGATACGTTGCGTCTCGATCATTTTTTGAAAACGAATTCCATCTCGGAAACGGGAGGCCAAGCCAAACAATTGATTCAGAACAGTGAGGTGAAAGTCAATGGCAAAGTAGAGACTCGTCGACGCAGGCAACTGGTTGTAAGCGATGTCATTGAAGTTGCAGGAAAAAAATTCGTTGTCAAAAAGACTTAGCCAAAGGAAATCGGCCAAGAGACTCTCTTTACCGGGCAATCGATTCCACCACTTGGCTTCTCCAAACTTGCGGAGTCCAGTTGATTGTCTCCCAGCGATCACCGGTAGCAATTTCGCGAACCACAAGCTCGCCTTCGCCGAATTGAAAGTAAAAAATGGCTTGTGCCTTGCTCGCAAAGTGAGCTGAGTTATCTACGTTGAACGTCGGTATGCCGATCTCGCCTCGCTTGGCCGTACCATCCCAGCGATAGATATTCCGAGCGTGAGTGTGGCCGTATTGAATGGCGATCACATTGAAATCTCGAATTGCCAAGTAGTAGGCATGTACATCGGCCGGGTCCCATTCGGCACTCGTCGCGGGCCCAGTTGGGAGAGGGTCCGTTGAATAACGTGCGACGTCGATGTGATGGGTCAAGACAACTGGGCGTCCCGAATTGCCTACTCGATCCAACAAATCTACCTGCAGGAATTTCAGGCTGTCTCGGGGATGATAGCGACGTTTGCGAACGACTTCGGCGACCTCTCCCACAACGATTCCCAAGTTGACAAAATGGACGCCACCCCAATCCCAAGAATAGTGCAAGCCGTTGTCCGAAACGTTGACCAAACCAGGGCGTTTCTTGTTTCGCTCGACGATCTGCTTGACGGCATGGCCATCACCGCTCGGGCTATCATGATTTCCGTAAACTTCATAAAGCGGCAGTTTGAGCCGACCATCTTGACCGGTCAGTCCATAGTCCGCAGCGTAGTTGGACCATTCCGTGCGTTGCATTTTCCGGTGATTGGGGCTGTCCTTGTCGCCAGAATCAATAAGGTCGCCCGCATGGATGACGCCGCTCGTCTGAGCAACAGAACCACCTCCCGCGTTTTCCGGGATCAGCGAACCAGGCAAACGATTGAGCTGATCGATCAAGTTTTGATTCGTGGCTTGAGAAGCCTCATCCATTTTCTCTGGGTTTTCGATATTGGCCAAGTAGTGCGTATCGCCAATCAAAAACCATGCGGCACTTGGATCTGGCACTTTGAGTTCGAAATCGCGTGCAAAGGCTAAACTCGAAGATGCCAAAAGCGACGAACCTAAAAATCGCCGTCGATCAATGGAACTGAACATGGAAGGACTTCTGTTTAAGGTGGGATTAACATTGTCGACGGCCACGAATGTGCAACACACGAACCAAACGGATCGTACCACCCAATCGCCTAAAGAGCAAAATTCAAGGCGAAGAATATTGATTCCCGCGAAAGAAATCTGCATTCTGAAGTTCAAGAAGTAAAACCACCGGAGTCGCCCATGCGGTCTCCCTTTCGCGATCACTACGATTGGAAAAGTCGCAGTGGGGCATCAAGGATTCACCAGGACAACAAAGCCCACCTAGTATGGTACAATTCTTGGTCTTTCCACCATCTTCCCTTCCAGTTTTCAACTTGGTGCGTGCTAAGGTTCGGTTGCCTAATCAACCAACCTGCCCACATTGGACTGGAAAGGATACTCATTGTTATATGCTCATGCGGCATCCGCTACCTGAATTACAATTTGCCTATCGATTGCCTTACGGAGCGAATGTTACCGAACAAGGCGTTCAATTCACCATCTTCAGTCGATCCGCGACAGCCATGCGTCTCTTGCTGTACAAGCACGTAGACGACCGCGAACCGTCCGAGATTGTCGAGTTTGATCGGCGCAATGATCGATGGGGTGATGTTTGGAGCATCTGTGTTCCTCATATGAAACCCGGTCAACTTTACCACCTTCAATCCAATGGACCATTCGATCCAGAATCGGGCCAATGGTTTGATAGCAACGCTCGGCTGGTTGACCCGTACGCCAAGGCGTTGGCCGGATGTTGCCAACATACGACAGACGGCGTTATTCGACCACCGAAATGCGTCGTCGTGGATGACGCGTTTGACTGGGAAGGCGATCGCCATGTGCGCCGCTCACTCAGCGATAGTATCATTTACGAAATGCACGTAAAAGGTTTTACGCAGAGCAAGTCCTCACAAGTTGAGCATCCTGGAACCTATCTGGGAGTCATCGAGAAAATACCTTACTTAAAAAGTCTTGGCGTTACTGCGGTCGAGTTGATGCCGGTGCATGAGTTTCCGATCTTGGACATGCACGGCAATGCGCCCGAACGGCCCAATTATTGGGGCTACGACCCGCTGGCTTTCTTTGCACCGCATCGAGGCTACGCGCATTCCAAAGAACCAGGCGCTCAAGTGCTTGAGTTCAAGCAGATGGTCAAAGCTCTGCACCAAGCGGGTATCGAGGTCATTCTCGATGTCGTGTTCAATCACACGTGCGAAGGAAACGAACGAGGCCCCGTGCTGTCCTTCAAGGGGCTTGAAAACCAAGTCTATTACATCTTGAACTCGGGCGGTGCTCACTATAGTAACTACACCGGCTGTGGAAACACATTCAATGGCAATCACCCGATTTGCCGTGAATTGGTTTTCCATTGTTTGCGACACTGGGTACACAACTATCACATCGATGGATTCCGATTCGATTTGGCAAGCATTCTATCCCGTGACCGATTTGGCAATCTCATGCCGCATCCACCATTGGTCGATCTAATCGCTGAAGATCCAATGCTGGCCGACACCAAGATCATCGCAGAAGCCTGGGATGCCGCCGGAGCCTATCAAGTCGGTTCATTTGGCGATCTGCGTTGGGCGGAATGGAACGGGCGTTATCGCGATGATGTACGACGTTACTGGCGAGGTGATCCGGGTATGGTGGGAGCCATGGCAACGCGGCTGAGCGGCTCTTCGGATCTCTACGAGCATACTGGTCGCGCACCCTATTGCAGCATCAACTTCATTACGTCGCACGACGGATACACCATGAATGACTTGGTCAGCTACAAGGACAAGCATAATGAGGCCAACGGGGAGGGAAACCGCGATGGCGATAACAACAACTGCAGCGACAACTATGGTGTTGAGGGGCCAACGAAGAAGAAGGGTATCGAAGCGATCCGAACTCGGCAAGTCAAGAACATGATTGCAACATTGATGTTGAGTCAAGGCGTTCCCATGCTGTTAATGGGAGACGAGGTACGACGAACGCAACGGGGAAACAATAACGCCTACTGTCAAGACAATGATTTATCCTGGTTCAACTGGGCCAACCTGGAAAGCAGTCCTGACATTTTGCGATTCACACAAGGGCTCATCGAGTTTCGAAAGATACAGCCATCCTTGCGTCGCGAACGTTTCTTGACCGGCCGACCACAGGATTTACGCGGTGTGCCCGACGTCAGCTGGTTTGAATCGACAGGTAAACCGATCCACTGGGACGCTCCAGACGGAACACTGATCTGTTGGCTAGGCAAGCCAGCCTTGGCCGACGACCCAGACGGTTTTGGTCGTGATATCTTAATCATGCTCAATGGGACACCAGAGACGAAGTCGTTTACGATGCCAGCGCAGACGCGAGGTATTCGATGGAGATTGTTCGCAGACACATCGAAAGAATCTCCCAAGGATCTTTACACCAACCTAGATGGGCCCGTCGCACCTGCCACGAGACAGATCGAATTGATGTATCGAACAACCATGGTCTGGGTTGCAGAAGAGCGATAAGCGATAAGCGATTTGCGATTTGTTGGCCCCTTGCGGCGTTATCAGCCGCAAGGCGCTAGCCAAATGGTGCTCACTTGGTAGCGGAACAGCGCAAGCTGTCGGTTGACCGTAGGCAAATCACTTGGATATTCACCGGGCGGCTCGCGCCGCTACGAAAACATTGGTTCGAACCAAAAATGAGTGCCATTGGGCGCTAGCCCCCGGTTTTCCTGTTTCCATAAACCGGACGCTAGCGGGCTGTTGATTGAATGAAGTCGTTATTGGGTAAGGGCGGTACGACGGACTTCCAAGTCCGTCGATGGAGAATTCGACGGACTAGGAAGTCCGTCGTACCATTAAAGCAACAGCCCGCTAGCGCGTTCCGGCTGATTTGTCACCATTTATCGAGCGAGTCCCATTATAGAGCGAGTCCCAGAGTTAAGTTTCCCGGCTAAATTCCAATCCCGTCAATGTCCCGGTGCTGCTGCCGAACTTGTCCGCTTCGATTCCGAGTCGTTGGAGCATGCTGACGTAGAGATTGCAAAGCGGCGGCGGGTTTTTGGGATCGAACGGTAAGTGCTGGCCATGCTGGAAACCACCGCCAGCCAGGAGGACTGGGAGGTTCTGGGTGGAATGGCTGCTACCGTCGCCGAGGTTGCTGCCCATGAAGACCGTCGTTTGGTCAAGCAGGCTGGAGCTGCCTTCCTTCGATTGCTTGAGCTTAGCGAGTAGGTCGCGCAGCGTCTTCATGGTCTCCACTTCGACAATCTTGAGTTGCTCGAGTTTGCTCGGGTCCTTGCCGTGGTGCGAGAGGTCGTGATGGCCGAGTGTCACGCCAGGGATCGGCGGTGCGAAGCTGGAGCCGGCAAGCATGATGGTGATCAGCCGGGTAGAGTCGGTCTGCAATGCGAGATGGGTGAGGTCAAAGAGCAGACGCGTGCGGCCTATCAGATCGGCGGCATTAGGGATGTCTTTCGGCGGTTCAACATCCACCTTGGGCTTGGGTTTCTTCGCCCAGCTTTCGTCATTGACCATCCGCTGCTCAAGTTCGCGAACGCTGGTGAGGTATTCATCGAGCTTGTCACGATCTTCGCTGCCGAGGTTGGATCGCATCGAATTCGCTTGGTCGCTTACGTCGTCGAGAATGCTGCGGCCATCTTCGAGGCGTCGCAGTTGGTCCTGAACGTCGTCCGCTCGGCCTTCCAGAAACAGACGGGCAAAGACCTTCGAAGGTGAGTTATCAGCCGGAATCAATGCGCCGGTGCGGGTCCAAGAGAGGCCGCCTGAGCCTTCGCCGGACAATGCAAGGCTGGGGAATCGGGTCTGAGTGCCGATGTGATCCGCAGCAAATTGGTCGAGCGAAATGGCGTTGCGAAAGCCAGGCCTGCCAGCCCCCGGCACCCCCGTGAGAAAGCTGGCAGAGGCTTGGTGTGCGAAGCTCGATCCCATGCCGGCATGGGCCAATCCCGAAATGACCGTCATGTCATCCCGGTAATCTTCTAGGAGCTCGAGATAAGGTGATAACTTATAGTTCTTACCCGTTTCGCTCGGAAAGAAGTTGTCTGGATGCAAACCGAGTGGCGCGCATATGCAGACAATGCGTCGCGGAGGTTGATCGATCGATAATCGCCTCGGGGAGGCAGCCAAGGTTTCGAGCCAAGGGAGCGCAAGCGAGATTCCCGTAGCGTGAAGCAGAGTGCGGCGTTGAATTTTCATAGTTTACTACTTGGTTTGAAACATTGGGCTCTGCACGATCTCGTGAATCAACGAACGCATGCCGTAGTTCGTGTCGCGTACATTTTGAACGATGGTCTCGATCTGCGCTTGATCGGTTTGGGTCGGGGTTGCGCCCGTGGAGTAAGCCAGGAGTTTTTCGACAAGGGAGCGAGCAAGCTGATCTTGATCTTCAAGGATGAGTTTCTTGTATTCGTCGATGTTGTCAAAACGCCTGCCGTCGGCGAGTGCATCGCTGGGGTCGACCGCAGGACCGGGGCGGACTCGGCGTCCTTGAGAGTCTTTCTCTCCTCCGTTGGTCAGGGCACGATAGTGATCGCGCCAGCCGCCAATCACGTCGAAGCTCTCGAGCGCGAAACCCGGTGGATCGATCTTGCTGTGGCAGGAGTTGCAACTTGCGACATTTCGATGCTTTTCCAATTGATCGCGAATCGTGGTAGCGCCCCGAATATCGGGTTCGATGGCTTCCACATTGGGTGGCGGCTTCGGCGGTGGTGTTCCCAGGATGCGCTCTAGCACCCATGCACCTCGAATGATAGGTGAAGTGGTGGTGCCGTTGGCGGTCACTTTGAGTACGCTTCCCATGGTCAGTACTCCACCGCGATGGCTCTCGGGCGGCAGCATGACCTTGCGCATCTCCGTCCCTTCGATGCCGGGGATGCCATAGTGCTTGGCGAGGCGGGCGTTGAGGAAGGTGAAGTCCGACGCGACGAAGTTGGTGATGGACAAGTCCTGCTTCATGACTTCGTCAAAGAAAAGCGACGTCTCTTTGACCATCGCGGTCTTGAGGATGTCGTCATACTCTGGGTATAGCGTTCGGTCCGGCAATGTCGCGTCGATGGCGCGAAGACTGAGCCATTGACCGGTGAAGTTCTGGTTGAAGGCTTTGGCTTTCGGGTCGCTAAGAAGCCGTTCGACTTGTTGACGCAGTACATCTGGCTCGTGCAACTTGTGCTCGGCGGCGAGTTGGAACAGAGTCTCGTCTGGCATCGAACTCCAAAGGAAGTAGGACAATCGACTTGCCAACGCGAAGTCGTCTAGCTTGGACGGGTGCATCTTCTCTCTTAGGAAGAGGAAATTCGGCGAGACGAGCACTGCCTTGAGACCGACTCGCATTGCTTGCTCGAATGAGTAGCCCTGATCCAACTTCGACTTCACGCGAGCGAGAAATGGCTTAACGTCTTCCTCCGTCACGGGCCGCCGAAAGGCCCGTCGCGCGAACTCACCAAGAATTCGATCGGCATCAACCATAGGCTGTGGTGACACGACCTCGAGGCGATTCGGATCGCTTGCCGATGGGACCTTCGCTTGCTTTAGGTCGCCGAAGATGGCTTGGTGGCTCGGCGGTGGCCAGGAGTCGAGCAGTGGCCCTTCGACGTCCACCCACTGGATCACCAAGCCGGGTCCGGTGTATTTGTCGGCACCCACTTTCTCAACGGCCGGCGGCAGAGCGGGCAGGTTATCGGCAATGATACGGATGCGGTTCTCAGGCTCGAGCTGTTCTGTAATCTCGATGACGGTCGGCTTGTCGGCGGGCACGGCGTAATAGTCAATGAGACGCTCTTCGGTCACTTCTTTGAGTGTGCCCGCAGTGACGTGAAAGTTGACCGGCTTGCCCTCGCTCTGAAAGCCGTAGCCTGAGATTCGAAAGCGATACTTGCCGCGTACATGGCTGCGAAAATTCCACATCGTGACGCGAATGTTGGCCGACTCCCAGGAGGCGAAGATGGCCACGCCATCGTCCACGTGGCGATAGACACTTCCCGTGGCTTTGACCGAGCGTTCCTCTTTGATGTCGAAACGCTTATTGAGTTGCCAAGGCTTGGACTCATTTGCAATGGCCTCATCGAGCACCCTGTCGGCCGCATCCAGGTAACTGCGCACGAGGTACGATGAGGTGTGCAGCAATTCCGCGCTGTTATCAAAACCACTCGTCGATGTGTCGGGGGGCAATAGGTCGGACAAATCCACCTCCACTCCGAGTAGATCTCGCATCGTATTTGCATACTCGGCGCGATTGAGCCGACGCATCACCACACGTCCTTCTTGCGAACGCCGAGCGATTTCCGCTGCCTCCGACCGCTGGCGGATCGATTCGGCCGCCCATTTCAACAGGTGTGCCGGTGGGCGTGGTTCGTCCTTTGGCGGCATGTTGCCCGAGTTGAGCTGCTCCAACAAGGCCAGCCACTTCTCACGATTCCTACGGTCGGCGAAGTCTTCGGTCAAGTTGTCGATGCGGAACTCACCGTTGGGCTGCGGCCCCGTGTGACATTTCTGACAGTGCTCCTTGAATAGTAACTGGGTGGACGCGAGCGATGAACTGTCGTCTACGGTGGCGGTCTGCGCTGTCAGCGGCGATAGTCCTAATCCGAAGAGAGCGACTCTCCAAATCCACAGTCCAAACCCGGTCATGCAACGATTTCGGTTTTTCATTGAAAGTGGATGGGTCAAGTGTTGAGGTATTGTCCGGGCGGCCGTATCGCAAAATCGAAAAAAGCTGTTGGGAACATGGTAGGTGCTTTCAACTGCAATAGCAAGAACGCCGTCCTTGCACCCAGGTACGGGTTAACATCGCATCGCAAAGGGAAAAACCCTGCTCAAAGCATGCGTTTCCCACCATCGACCATATACATTGTTTTGCATCCCGGACAAAGTAAGTACCATTCGTAGTAGTATGCTTGACCTGGTTTGGGTGCCTTTGGTTTCGTCGGCTTCCGGATGATCGGAGTACCACATTTGCGACAGGGTTCGCCTGCGTCCGTGTGCACGATGTCGCTTGGCGGCAATTTTGGGAGTTGCGTTGCGACGCTTGCCGAATCGGAATCCTCGCCGATTTCATTGAGGTAGCCCGTGTCCTGCGGTGAGTCGTAGGATTGCGCTGCGGCCACGGCCAGTACATCGCATCGTTCATTTTCGGGCACCCCCGTGTGCCCTCGAACCCACTTGAATCGAACTTCGTGCTTGACGTAGATATCGAGGAAACGAGCCCATAGGTCTGCGTTCTTGGCTCTATCCGTTTTCGTCCTGTACCAGTTATTCTTGCGCCATTTCATAACCGATCCCCGTTCGACCGAGTCCACCACGTACTTCGAGTCGCTGTAAATGGTCACCCTGCATGGCTTGGTCAGGGACTCTAAGCCAATGATGACAGCCAGCAATTCCATTCGGTTGTTCGTCGTGCGACGAAAGCCACCTGAAAGCTCCTTGCGGTGTTTTCCCGATATCAGTACGACTCCGTATCCGCCAGGACCCGGATTGGGCTCGGCTGCACCGTCGGTATAGATGATGACATGGCCGGTTGCAGGTGGCGATGTTGTGGGTTCTGTCGGATCGTCTGCCATGTCCATGGGATAAAAAATGAAGATGAATGTTCTGGTAGCGGATCGGCGCGAGCCGACTGGTGAATTCCTAAGTCCTTAGCAAATCCTCTCCCTCCCCGAGCAATGAAGCGGTTAGTCAAAGCTTCGCTTACTGCACTCGAATTAGATCAAGAGCTTGCCCGCGCAATGACTTAATGGCGTTGCTTGTCTTACTCGCTTGCTCCAATTCATTGCGACGAAGGGAGATTGCAACATCCTCTTCAAGCATTCTGGCAGCGGCGAGTATCGACTCCACTGCGTGCCACCTCGCCAAGGAGATCGAATCATCGCTGGCGTTTGAGCCTGTTTTGTTTTCCTGTGTCATGGGCGCAGGCGGGGCAAAGCGCTCCGGTTCCGTGTTCCCCCTCAAAATCATTCGCTGAATTTCTTGAAACAACGGGTCGGATTTCGGATCGTGTGATTCGAACGAAGGCACCCCGGGGAGTTGGAGGGAAGGCAAGGGCAGAGGGATCGCATCGTTCTTGGGCTCCGATTGTTGAGCAGCGCACCACGCAACAAGCGAAATGGTCGAAATTCCAAAAATCACGAGGGTGCTCTTTACCAGAGGCTGAGATTGTATTTGAAACCTACTCATTGCATTTTCCTTGTCGAGCTAATTCTTGCCACCTTTCGATCCTAATCAGCAGGAACGCGCTAGCGGCTTGTTGCTTTGTTGAAGTCGTTATTGGGTAAGGGCGGTATGACGGACTTCCAAGTCCGTCAATGGGGAATTCGACGGACTTGGAAGTCCGTCGTACTATTAAATCAACAAGCCGCTAGCGTCCGTTTAATGGAACATTACGTCCCTGTCCATAGGTCTTTGAGCTTTTCCCCATCGGTCACTTTGAATGGGAACTGACGGGAGTATTCATGATCCGCAATGCCGACTAATTCACGCATCGCCACATGAATATGTTCTGGACGGACGCGGATTCCGTTTTCGCGGTCGAGTCCGAGTGTCTTCGAATGGATAGGAATAGCGAACTGCCCCTCATCCGTCGCCCCCACCACTCGGTTCCCGGAAATACCCGGCCCCATAAACATCATGGAGCCGATCGACCAATGGTCCTTGCCGTTTCCTGTGTTGTACGAAGGCGTTCTGCCCATCTCACTTTGCATAATGAGAACCAGTTTCTCCCGAATTTTCAGCTCTTCGGCCCGGCGCAACAGATAATCGATGCTCGAAAGAAATTTCGGCAGCAGTTTCATTTGATCTTCGTCATTTTTTTGATGACTATCAAACTGACCGATTGTCAAGTTTGCGGACACGCAAACTCCCGCCTTAAACGACGCCAATGCTATTTCCGCTTGCTGAGATAAAGGATCTTTCGGTATCGATTCGGGGATGTGAGGCGTGACGCGTGCGAGTGCTTGAGAGTTCCATTGGGCTGAATACAACATGTTCTCCGTACGCGCGCGCCGCGGCAGTTGAACTTGCGAAGCTCGGCGTTCATTCTGTTGAGCTAGAGCCGCTTCGATCTGATCGGTCACAAACGGCTCGTGATAAAGGTGCTTCTGTATTCCTTGAACGGCATCCGCATTGGCCAGGAGTTTCAATGAAGGAATGTAGGGAACCCGGGACATCGGAACGAGGTTGCCGGTCGCCGAATAGTTTCCGAACGTCAAGAAAGCCAACGGGCAAGTCCGACCGTGGCAAGCTGCCACCAATGCCGCAAAGGTTGGATATGCCAAACTATCAAGATTTCCCGTGGCCATGTAGCGACTGCACGGCGAGTGATTGTTGATTGAGTAATCCAGCCCGTTGACCACCAGCAACTCATTAGCATATTTCGAAAAGAACTGCTCGTTGCTCATTCCCTCAGCGATGTGTTTCGCAGTTGGCGCAAAAGGGATATTCCGTTCGGTTTGAATGTCCCCTTTTTCATACAGACGATTGATGCCTCCAACCCCCTTGGGATCCATCAAGTAAGTCGTGTCCCAACCTCCGGACGCATTGCAGACGACATAGAACGGTCCGTCATAGATTGGAAGCTCTCGCTTGTCGTCGGCTCGGCTGTTGCCCGAGAAAACCGATGGGGTCGCAAGCCCAATCCCCGCCGAGGCACACCATTTCAGGAAATCACGACGCATAGGGAACCCGTTATTCGTAAAGGAAATCGTGTTGTCGTAGCAAGTACGTAACAACGGCACGCCAAGCCCGCATCGAGTAATGCGGATCCAAGTCGCGAGGTCCGTCCTGACCGCTACTCTTGCAGAAATAGCTTTCCACGTTGTCGAAACGACCTCGCGATGTTGCTTGTGCCACGACTTCTGTAAACAGCCGCAATGTTTGGTCAACTTCGGCCCCACTGGGAATGTCGTCACGCCCTAAGACATGTCGATGCAAATGCACAATTGCAGCGCGGAGCTTTGATTCGACAACAGGGTCATCCGCAATGGGGATAACGTCTAGTTCAATCCCCGGAAACAACCGTCGCTGGTCCGCAGGCAATGCAAAGTCGGCTGCAACGTTCTTGCAAGCGACGTCATTAGCCATCATCCTTTGTATTGCACCGATCGCACCACTGGGTTCAGTCAATCGCTCGGTCACCTCTTGCGAATCGATACCTCCATAGAGGATTGCGTAACTCTCCGTCAACCGTCCCCATGGCTTTCCGAATACGGCAATAATTTTCCGTTCGAGTTGTTCCGGGCTCAGCATACGAACAACACCGAGATCATCAAGTTCACCCATTCGTTCCGGATTCGATTCGACTTCGTTCAAGCCATCAACTCGGTAGAATGGAGATAAAACCCATTCCTCAAAAACAACCTTCAAATTGAAGTTCTGTTTTCGGAAGCGATCCGCGATTCGCTCTATGGTTTGACGCTGTGCGAGATAACCAAGCCTCTTTGCTGCAAAGAGTGGATCATCGATGTCATCGGCGGGCAACAAGACTTTGCGGCCCATCAGGATGTAGTAAACATGCTCGACCATTGCGATCGCGAAACGCGGATCCTGCTCGATTCGCTGTCCCAGCCACGGGATCGGCCGCAACATGTCCGTCGAGGGCAGATCGACTTTTTCGCACCCAGGTCCGAACATGTCGGCAAACCAACCCGCTTTGCGTGGCCCGTAGTGTCCCTCCTCGTTGTAGTAGTCCTGGAATAGACCTGCGATTGGGTCGATGGTCCTGTGACATACAACACATTCCGCCGCTTGCATGGTTGGTATTTTGTACTTGGCGTCAATTGCCGCTGCATCACCGACACGCGGCGCAAGATTCATAATGTCGACACCGAGAAAGTGTTGATAAACCATTCTCGCGCGCAAACGGTTCCGATTGGTCTCCGTCGTAGGATAGCGGCGCAAGTACTGAAACATGCTCAAAAGACCTGCATGTGGATAGGAGCCATCCACAGTGGGTTGCGTTTTTCCGTCGCGATGTTTCAACGCTTTGAGTTTCGCTGGAATGAATTCAAATGGATCATCCGGATTCTTGAATTGATCGCGCAGCTCATCAAAGATCCCATAACCTCGGGCCGAATAAGGGGAAACCATGGTGTAGTTTGCGTTGACAATTTCAGTGAAAGGATGATCCTTTTCTACGATGTATCGCACCAGTTCGAGCGGCTCTCGCCGTAAAGCTTCGCGATACTGATCTGCCAACTTGTAACGTGCCTTTTGTCGCTCGTTTTCTGGGTAATGATCGAGGTCATGCTTTTGATACCAGTGGCGTGTATGCTCGAAGTGATTGTACGACAGGACGTCCTCGCCGTTGCCGTCATACCCACGCGTTAAGAAGATGTCGTTGAACCCTTCCCGGAGACGATCGTAAAATGCCTCCTCTCGCATCAGGTTTGCGAGTATCGATTCAACGCCGGACATCCCTTTTGAATCGACCGACTGTTGCTCACTGATCGTAGGCAATCGGGCTGCCATCGAAAGGGTAATACGACGAAGCAACCGCTGTTCCGAGATCATTTTTGTCGCCTCGAACAGCGATCGCGAGTCGTCCATGAATTGCGGTGCCTCCGAATGGGTCGCAGCGGCGGTCTGTCGGCTTCGAACGAAATCCTGAAGAACTCGGAACTCTGTCGAGTCTTGTTTCAGTATCTCTCCGCCACCGTGATCCAACTCACCCAAGGATTTGGTCAGCAATCGCGAGCGACCGTCCTCCTCGTGGATCAACGCAATTTCGGACAACGCGTCGTAATTCATCTGATTTGCCCGCGCTCTCTCTGCAGCCGGAACTCTCAAAAGGTCATGCAGTTTCAAACTACTTTCGGACGCTTCACCCTCGATGACATGGCACTTGAGGCACTCGCGTTCAACAACCTTGATCCACGCTTCATGAAAGTCGCGATCGGCCGTGCATGGTGGTGTCCTATTTGGACCATTGCCCAAGACCGGAACTTCGCCCCAGGTTTTTGAGGTGAGAACTGCTAAAAACATGCACCCAAGTAAAAATGAAAAGCTTGGTCGAATCATCAATGGTTACTTCAGACAGAGGCGTGCTTGCATTTTATCGGGAGGGCGAGGCCACCCCTCTAAACATCTTTCCCATGTCGAACCATCGGAAATCAATGGGAGGGCGAGGCTCCTGCCGAGCTTACGACGCCATGGTTCTGCAGGAGCCTCACCCTCCCAAGCAAGGAATGGATTGGGCAAAGTCGAGGAAAACATGTTTAAAGGGGTGGCCTCACCCTCCCGAGCCATCCCGAGCCATCCCGAGCCATCCCTTGGCTCGGCGGGTTGGGCTAATTCGATGAAGCAGCGGAAACTATTCTTTGGGCTTGTCCGCAGCAGCTTTGTCGGCAGCGGCTTTGTCCGCGGCAGCTTTGTCCGCAGCAGCTTTGTCCGCAGCAGCTTTGTCCGCAGCAGCTTTTTTGTCGGCAGCGGCTTTGTCAGCAGCGGCTTTGTCCGCGGCAGCTTTGTCAGCAGCAGCTTTGTCCGCGGCAGCTTTGTCCGCGGCAGCTTTGTCGGCGGCAGCTTTTCTGTCCGCTGCCTTCGTCGCAGCGTCTTTTGCCACATATTGAAGTTCACCGACGCTTTGCAAAATTGCGGGACCCAGCTTCCGCGTCGCCACAACAATTCGGTCTTTGCTAAGTGCAATCACGTCCCAAGTTCCTTTCGGTCCAACCGCCCAATCCGCTAGCACTTTGGGATCCGGTTCCGATGATCTTTTGACTTGACCACGCATCGAAACGGCAACCAAACCACCACCTGGGAGTGAGGTCAGGGACGTCACCCAGTCATTCAGCTTTGCAATCTCGACCGGATCGCCTTCTGCAGCAATTCGCTTGACCGAGCCATCAGCACTTCCCACCCATAGGAGATCGTTGTTGCTGCTGTAGGCCACCGACCACAGCGGTTGGGTCCCTATTGCTACTTCTTTAATAGCTTCGAGGGACGGCCATTTTACAATGTGCAACTTTCCGGACCCGGTCGCGATCGCTAACTTTTCGCCCGACGGACTGAATACCATCGACATGATTTGACCACTTGCTAATTCGCGGCTTCCGATTGCCTTGCCTTCTCCGATCGACCATGCGAATACCGTTCCGGCTTCATTACCGGCGGCCAAATGTTTTGAGTCATTCGCAAAGGCAATCGCTCGCGTCCATTTTGCAAAGATCTTGTCAAAGTGCTTCGTTTCGCCCCCTGCAATCGGTGTGACTGCGAGGCTTCCTTGAAAATCGGTGGATGCGAGAGTTGAACCATCGGGACTGGTAGCCACGGCCCACACGGCGGCCGGTTGCTTATAGAGCTCTTTTGCATCATCGGGGTTGTCTCCCGAGAATTTAACCACCAAGCCTTCTCGGTACGGCATCCCGGTGGCAACGGAGGCAAATAGTTTGCCATCGCCGGCGGGAGCGAGGTGTGTTACCCAGCGGTCGTGCCAGATCCATTCCGCAGTTTCCTGTGCAATGAGGGCACTCGACGAAGGCGTCAAGCAGAAAGCGAACGCGGAAGACAGGCAAGCGATTCGAACTAAGCGGGCTAGTCGATGCATGATCATGCAAAAATCTCCTAGGTGAGGCACGGCAGAGTGATGAAAGTTGGGTCCATGTTTTTCGCTGCTGCCATCATCGGAGAATCTCAACAGCAAGCAAATTCACATCGAACCGCTATCCAATAGTATAGTCGACTGAAGGGAGTTGTGGGCGAGGTTCGTATCCTCGGGCAGATACGTTCGTTTGCCACTCCCCCCCCGCCCCCCCCTAGTGTCCGGCAACGTACCCAATTTTAAGCGATATTGGAATTGAAGCAAAGTTACGACGAAGATGCAAAACTTTCCTGAACTCGGAAAACTCAAGACCGTCGCCTCCCCTTTCCAAAGCAAAAGGGCGAGGGGAACAGACCTCTCCTTGGTGGGTGCTATTATTACTTTTTAGCCTAGCCACCCGGGTCTGGTGCGTTTCTATCTGCTGCTCGCTTTAGAATCACGACGCGGAGCGTCGTGCAACTCACTACTTGGCCAACCGCAACTTACTTGGCCAACCGCAACTTCGCTTGAGCTTGCGTTACGGATCGCTCTTTCAATGCGAGCGCCTCTGGCGAACTCGGCTTGATCAACATCGCCCTGTTGAGATCTTCTTCCGCTTCCTTGCGATCGATTTGTTCTGGCTTGAGCAATCGGTCCGTCAATACATTGACCCCCTTGCGAGTCACTTGAACAAAACCGCCGTCGACAAACCACTCCGTCACGGTACTCCCGTCCCGCACCCGCATCATACCGAACCCAAGCCGACCCACCATCGGGGCGCGACCTGGTTGAATGGCCAACTCGCCGTCAAACAGCGGCAACACCAGCATATCGCAAGTTGTATCTAGCTCCGTTTTTTCCGGAGTGACTACTACACAGTGAACTTTGTCGTTGGTGCTCATGTTTACTACTTGCTAAATGCTACTGGCTCTAACTCTTAACTACTTCTTGGCCGCTGCCGCCTGTTTCTTGGCTTGGGCTTCGACTTGTTCGATCGCTCCAACATACATGAACGCGGACTCAGGAAGATGGTCCCACTTGCCATCGCAAATCTCCTCAAAGCTGCGAATGGTTTCGGCCAAAGTGGTGATTTCACCTTGCTTGCCCGTAAACACTTCCGCGACCAAGAACGGTTGCGACAAGAATCGTTCGATACGTCTTGCTCGCATAACAACGGTCCTGTCCTCAGCGCTCAATTCATCGATACCGAGAATGGCGATGATGTCTTGAAGTTCACGGTAGCGCTGCAGAGTCTTTTGAACGCGGCGTGCGATTGCATAATGTCGCTCTCCCACGATTGCAGGGTCGAGAATCCGCGAATTCGATGCGAGAGGATCAATCGCAGGGTAGATGCCTTTTTCCGAAATCGATCGCTCCAGATAGATAAACGCATCCAACTGTCCGAACGCAGTCGCAGGTGCGGGGTCCGTTGGATCGTCGGCAGGAACATAAACGGCTTGCACAGATGTAATAGCCCCTTTCTTCGTCGACGTGATTCGCTCTTGCAGGGCACCCATCTCAGTCGCCAAAGTAGGTTGATATCCCACAGCCGACGGCATCCGTCCGAGCAAGGCAGAGACTTCCGATCCCGCTTGTGAAAAACGGAAGATATTATCGACGAAGAGCAACGTATCCTTACCCGTCGCATCCCGGAAATACTCAGCCATTGTCAAAGCAGACAAAGCAACACGAAGACGCGACCCTGGCGGTTCGTTCATTTGACCGAATACCATGCACGTTTGTTCGATAACCTTGCGGCCTGTCTTGCCGATCTCGGTTTCTTGCATTTCCAACCACAAGTCGGTTCCTTCGCGAGTTCGTTCGCCTACCCCCGCAAAGACCGAATAACCACCGTGTGTACTTGCAACCCGGGCGATGAGCTCTTGCAAAATAACCGTCTTGCCCAGTCCTGCACCGCCGAACAAACCAGCCTTACCACCCCGAACGAATGGCGTTAGCAAATCGATAACTTTGATGCCCGTCTCGAAGACTTCGGTATTGGTGGAAAGCTCAGACACCAAGGGAGCTTGTCGGTGAATGGGCCAGCGGGCGTCGGCCTTGACCTCTCCGCGTTGATCGATTGGCTCGCCAAGCACGTTGAATACGCGGCCAAGCGTTCCAATTCCAACAGGGACCGTTACTGGCCTGCCCAGATCGACGCATTCGAGGCCTCGCATCATTCCGTCTGTGCTACCGAGAGCTACGCAACGCACGCGACCACCACCCAAATGCTGCTGCACTTCGCCGGTGAGGTTGATCTTAACCCCTTTCGTTTCGCTCTCAACTTTGACCGCGTTGTAAATCGCAGGCAATTGACCTTCGGGGAATTCCGCGTCAAACGTCGATCCAATAACTTGACTAACTCGGCCTACGTTCTTGACAGTACCGACGCTCATGTTTCACTCGTTCGAAAAAACAATTTGGATTGTGGTTTACAGGATAAGCATGGTTGCTTGTCCTGGATGTGAATTTGCAAATTTCAACTGGAAGCGATTCTCGTTCTTCACCTTAACGGCAAAGCTAGCCGAGAGCCTCGACTCCGCCAATGATCTCCATGATCTCTTGCGTGATCTTGCTTTGTCGCGCTCGGTTGTAGCGTCGCGATAGCGATTTGATGATATCGCCAGCGTTCTCGGTGGCACTCTTCATCGCGACCATCCGCGCAATCTGCTCGCTAACGGCCGCATCCAGGAAGCATTTGAACAACCTAGCCCGGAAGCTAGCCGGCACCACTTCTTCAAGAATCGCACTCGCCGTAGGCAAGAACTCGTAATCATCTTTGATTCCATCCCCTTCAACAGATCCCGGCGTCGCGGCCGTCGGCAACTCGAGACTTGCGAAGGGCAGAAGTGTTTCAACAACCGCAATTTGTTTGGAACTGCTTACGAATCGCGTGTAAGCGACATCGACCCGATCCACTTTGCCGGTTATGTATCGCTCAATGAGATCATCTGCAATCCGAGCAACAGCGCTAAACGACGGTTTGTCATCAAAGTCGGTGTAAGACTTTTCAATAGGGATACCTGCGTATCGCATGGCAGAGATTCCTCGCTTGCCGCTAACGCTGATTTCACCTGACTCAATTTGCTCCTTGATCTCTGCTCGACGAACGATTGCCGCCCGAACAACGGATCCGTTATAGCCACCGCACAGCCCTCGGTTTGCGGTCAATACCAACATGTCGATGGCGTCAATTTTGTCGTGCTGCTCTAGCAGCGGATGCGAAACCTCGGTGCCGCTCTTGGCCAAGTCTTGAACGATCGCCGTGATTCGCTTCGTGTAATCCGTAGCAGCAGCGGCTCGGTCCATCGCCTTCTTAAAACGACCGGTCGAGATCAGCTCCATGGTTCGAGTGATCTTGCGAATGTTTTTGACAGACTTACGTCTTTTGTCCAGCTGACGAATATTGGCCATTGCTTGACGAACCCTTGATCAATCGCTTAGCGGAACGAAGCTTTGTAAGTTGTGATGGCCGACTTAATCGATTCCTCGATGTCGCTAGTCAGATCCGCCACGTCGCGAATCTTGGTCAGCAATTCCGGCTTGCGATCCCGAACGAAATTCAGCAAGCCAACCTCGAACTCTCGAACGCGATCCACGGGTACTTCATCCAAGTAGCCTCGTGTACCTGCGTAAATACTGATGATTTGCTCGGCGACTTCCATCGGTTGATATTGAGCTTGCTTAAGCAACTCGACCATTCGATAACCACGATCCAATTTGGACTGTGTCGCTGGATCCAACTCCGTACCCAGTTGAGCAAATGCTTCCAATTCTCGGAAGGATGCCAAGTCCAAACGCAAACCGCCAGCCACCTTTTTCATGGCTTTGATTTGAGCGTTACCACCTACGCGAGAAACCGAAATACCGACGTTCATGGCAGGACGAATACCAGCAAAAAACAAGTCCGGTTGCAAATAAATCTGGCCGTCCGTAATCGAAATAACGTTGGTAGGAATATAGGCCGAAACTTCGCCTTCGAGCGTCTCGATGATTGGAAGACTCGTGATCGAACCTCCACCTAATTCTTTAGAAAGTTTCGAAGATCGCTCGAGCAATCGGCTGTGGCAATAGAACACGTCGCCTGGGAACGCTTCGCGTCCTGGTGGTCGCCGCATCAGCAAGCTTAGTTGTCGGTAAGCGACTGCTTGTTTGCTCAAGTCATCGTAGACGATCAAAGCGTGGCCACCGTTGAACATAAAATGCTCGGCCATCGCGGTACCAGCGTACGGAGCAACGTATTGCAGAGGCGCTGGAGAACTAGCACCCGAAACGATAACCGTGGTGTATTCCATCGCACCATTCTTTTCAAGGGCGTCGATTACCAAAGCAACCGAGGAGTCCTTCTGGCCGATCGCAACGTAGAAGCACTTTACGTTCTTCCCTTTTTGATTGACGATCGCATCCACTGCAATGGCCGTTTTTCCTGTCTTTCGGTCACCGATGATGAGTTCGCGTTGCCCGCGTCCGATGGGGGTCATCGCATCGATGGCTTTGATGCCGGTCTGCATTGGCTCGTGAACAGGCTGTCGCTCGGCAACACCTGTGGCGATGAACTCAACCGGTCGCGTGACGGTCGCGTTGACGGGTCCCTTGCCGTCGAGTGGATTTCCGAGCGGATCGAGAACGCGTCCTATGACGGCATCCCCTGCAGGTACCGAGAGCAACTTGCCGAGAGCTCGGACCTCGTCACCCTCTTTGATGCTCAAGTAGTCCCCGAGAATAATGATCCCGACGCTTTTCTCTTCGAGATTGAATGCCAAGCCGGTCACGCCGCTTGGAAATTCCACCATTTCACCTGACATCACGTTCGAGAGACCGTACACCCGTGCGATACCGTCCCCGACCTCGAGCACCGTACCAACCTCACGTACGTCAACGGAGCTGCCGAACTGTTGAATTTCGGCCTGAATGACCGATGCGATTTCGTCCGAATTGAATTTCATGGTTTACTAATCAACAACTAACAATGGATCTAAGGATTTAGTGTATTACAGCCGAATAATCGATTAACTAGCCAAGCTGTTCAATTTGTCTCGAATGACTTGCTCCGCTTTCGCGAGTGTTGCTTTTCGTAGTTGTTTCAGTTGCCCATCAACGCTTCCGTCGAAAACAACGTCCCCAACTCGTATCAGCAAACCACCCAGAACAGAAGCATCAACCTTGGTCGTAATCACGACCTCAGCCTTGAAGATGTCCTGAAGTTTCACGTTCAACGTTTCGACCGCCGCTTGGTCAAGCGGTTGGGCCGTCGTGACTATGATTCGCAATCTACCCACAGCTTCGTCGCGAAGACGAACTACGGCCTGGTAGATGCTCCGAATCGCTCCGAAACGCCGCCTTGTCGCAAGCACTTTCAGAAACGTCAAAAAGGTTCCGTCCATCTTTTTGCCGAAGACTTTGTCGAGCATCCGCAGTTTTTCCTCAGCGGAAATCTTTGGATTCGCCAAAGCGGCTTCAAAGGCAGGTTGCTTGTCCAAAACGTCAACAATGAGGGAGTGAAACTCATCAACCATTCCGTCCGCTTTGGCAGACGACTCCGCAGCCCCAAGCAACGCTTTCGCATAAACCTGACCTACGTGCATCGACTCGTCATCGAAGACTGTATCGCTTTTAGTTGATTCCGACATCTTAGTTCAAACTCGAGTAGTGGATTAATTACGACTTGGCATTTTGCCAAGCGCATCTGCGATCAACTTCTTATGATCATCGGTCTTCAATTCGCGACCGACGACTTGACGAGCAAGTGAGAACGCAATATCCGTGCTCTTACCCGCCAAATCCGAAAGCGCAGACTGCTTTGCAGACTCAATGTCGGACAAAGCTCGATCGCGTTGCCTCGCGGCCTCCGCTTGAGCGTCCGCTACGATTCGTTGACCAGATGTTTCCGCATCTTTGCGTGCTTGAACAAGCATCTCTTGAGCCTGAGTGTGGGCGGAAAGCAACTTCGCGTCATACTCCTTCAGTTTCGAGATGGCTTCTTCTGAAATTCGCTTTGTTTCCGCAAGCTGTGTCGCAATGCCGTTCTCGCGAGCAGCAAGACCCTCGGAAATAGGCTTCCAAGCGACTGCATACAAAGTCCCAAACAAAAGGGCGAACACAACAACGGTCCAGATGGTTTTGTCGGCTCGAAAATCGAGCAACGACTCCAAATTTGCACTGGCATGAGCAGAGGTAGGATCGTCTCCGTGACCGCCTTCATCACTTGCGAACGCAGTGCTTGTCAGCGCAGCGCTTGTCAGCGCAATTCCAAAAACGATGCAAATCATCCAGCGAAGGATCGGGATTCCGTGAAACATAGATTGGATTTCCGAAAATGGAACAGTCGGAGCTAGAAACACTATGGTTGAGTCGATGCAACGAAAACTGCGTAGAACGCAACGCCTTCGATTAGAGCAGCAGCGATAATCATCGCGATGCGGATCGTACCGGCTTGTTCCGGTTGGCGTGCGATCGCTTCAACAGCACCCTTGCCAACCAGACCGATTCCGATACCTGCACCGATAACGGCCAAACCACCGCCGATGGCACCCGGGACAGCGCTTGCAGCGTTTGCAGGCATCGTCATCATTGCAACAGCGCCCAAAGCATACAAACCAACTCGAACAGACTTAATCACTTTGAAAATCTCCTAGCAAACCTAATACTGAAAATACGCCAGAACGCGAAACACTGAGCGAGATAACCAATCGGCTCTCCGCTCGACAAAACTCCTAGTGATGATGCATCGAACTACCAATGAACATCGCAGCCAGGAAGGTAAACAAATAAGCCTGAAGGCAGGCAACAAACAGTTCAAGAAAGCTAAGAATGGTAGTGCCAAGGACGGAAATGGTAGCAACAGTACCCCATGCCGGCAAACTCATCGCTGCCGCAGAAGCACTGATCCCAATCCCCATAATACCCAACAACACCAGGTGCCCTGCACCCATATTCATCACCAACCGAACCGACAACACGATGTGCTTGACAATGAGAGAAAACGCTTCAATAAGCCAAAGAAGCGGAACAATCCAAAACGCCAAGTACCACGGAAGCCCAAGGTCAGGGCAAATGTTTTTCAGAAAGCCGACAGGACCGAAAGTCTTGATCCCCAAAGTCAAACCGATCGCAAAAACGATCGCAGCCAATGCAAGGGTGGAGCCCCAAGCGGCCGTAGGCGAGCCGAGCCAAGGTATCATACCCGTCAAATTGCACCCAAGGAGGAAGAAGAATAAAGTCCAAAGAAATGGCATGAACTTCTTGGCATCTTCTTCACCCATCGCAGGCACAACCACGCCGTCTCGAACCCACTGAACTAACCCCTCGAGCATGTTCCAACGCTTGCCCTTGGGGGCGGCCCCGGTAGCGATTCGCTTAGCCAGCCAGCCAAAGATTGCGATCGCCATCAAAGCGACCACCAATTCGATGATCATATACCGCGAAATGCAGAACCCGGACTCAGGCTCGTACGCATTACGAGGCGTTCCGAACGGTTGCGGAATCAAAATTTTTCCATGCAGAGTGCTATTGTACTTAGCGATCTTGGCCTCACTCCAGTTAGCAGAGTCGGTCAAATGGGCCTGCAGAAACTCTTCACCGTTGACTTTCGCCTTCAGCTTGTTCCACCCTGCCAGCTTTTCCGGTGACTTTTGAACCTGAAGAAACCAATCGTAGGCTGGCATCGAATTCCCTGCGAGATATGCCTGGTACGAGTCCTTTGCGGCAGGCTCGTTTTTTTTCGCCCACTCGTATGCAGCTGCCTTCAAGTCGGTCGCTTGCTTTTCTAAATAGGCATCCAGAGGCCAGCCAGCATTTTTATGATCCGCATGCTGCCACTCCAGCCAACTTTCCTTTAGGGTAGTCAGCTCAGCCGGGTTGACCCCGAGTTCGGTCAGACCCGTGATAATCGTGTCCGCTTCGGCCGTTTGGTACTCAGAATCGAGCCGAACAAACCACGGTGGAAAATCAGAAGCCGTTTTGCGGTTACTTCTCCAGAGCATCCGTGGGACCTCGAAGAAATATCCGTCTTTGATGTGGAGAATGTCTGACGCCATTGCTCAGGCTAACGTTGGGAGAGGTGTCAAATGGGTTGAGATCAGATATGGAAGTGCGAATTGTAATTGGAACAAGAGAATTGAATAGCCCACCGAGCGTCCGGCAAAAGAAATGTGGGAGGGCCATTTTGTCGCACCCCGTGCTCTAGCACTCCAACTTTCTTGTGGGCTGTTGATTTAGTGAAGTTTTTATTGGGTAAGGGCGGTCCAAAGTCACTCTCGGCGAGAGTGACCTACTGGCCGATTTCAACGAGCCCTTGTTCTTCGGCCCAGCGAAGGATCGAGCTAAGTGCCGTCGGCGAAATATCTTCCTCAATCTGATCGTACTCGCTCGGCAGACCTGTCTCACTCGTTTGCAACAGATGATTCAATCCCGGCAAAACTTCCAGTGTCACCGTCAGGTCCGCGTTTCGAGCGACCGACCGTAGAATTTCGGCTCGATTGATTTCCGGGAGCACCTGCACATCATTGCTTCCCCAAATGGCGAGTGTTGGACATCGTATCAACATCCAATTCGTGGACGGGTCGTAATTCAAAAAAAATCGAAACCAAGGCATCTGCAGCTGTTGAAACTGTTGCTCAATGCTGCTCGTCAATTGTCTTTTTATTTGCCCTACGTCCGCTAGGGGATCTTGCGTCAGGGCAAGATTCTGAAGACCTTCCCAATTTTTGTTGATAGCCTCCCGTATGGAATTTCTCGTCGCGCTCTCGCTGACAAAGTATCCGCTTGCGATATCTTGGAGCTCTTGCTGCAGACTCATGGTTGCAATGCGATCTTCCTCGCTCATGCCTTGCAATTCTGACATGCGATTGATTTGCGTGCTCAGTACTTCTGCACCTGTCAAGCCTGGTGGGGCCAGCAACACCAGGAACGCGACGCCAGGCTCCCAGGCCGCCGCCATCGGACCGATCAATCCTCCTTCGCTGTGTCCGAGTATGCCGATCCTGTCCGGATCAAGCTCGGCAAGGGTTGTCGCATGTTTCCAAACCGCCAATGCATCCTTAGCGAAGTCTTCGGAGGTCGCCGTTAGATGCTCACCTGTGCTTTCTCCAACCCCTCGATCGTCGTAACGCAGCGATGCGATTCCATTCTTTGCCAAAAAGTGAGCAATGGTTTCAAAGGGTTTGTGCCGGCCGATCGTTTCGTTGCGATCCTGAGGTCCGCTTCCCGTAACCATGATCACGGCTGGGTAACGCTTGGGCTCGCTCCCCGCCCTGGAAACCGGAACTGTCAAAGTGCCTTTCAAAGTGATTCCCGAGTATTGTGCGGACGCGCCGTTCGCTTTGTCCCTGGGTTTGGTCTTCTGCTTGACGACACTGTGCGTCGTTTGGAATTCGGTTTCAACGAAAAATGGCGAGATTCCAGGTTTCGGCTTATTTGGAACCTCCGACTCATTTCCCGTTCGCATTTTGGTAGGACGTTGTTCCTGGTCAGACAGACCTGCCGTTTGGACCTCAGGATTGGCATTTGCGGTTTTCGTCGCGGTCTCTTGCTGTTGCAACTTCATCGTTAAGGGGATTGGAATTGGCCCTTGCACAAAACGTCCTGTCATTTCATCGCCCGCTTCGTTAAGCTTGGCAGTGTATTTTGCCTTGATGAGTTCTATGTCGATCGAAACACTCGGACCATCTCCCTTTGTGCCGACCGCTGGGATGCCAACAATTCTTTCGCTCAACGAATCAAAAAGCATTCGAGGTTGTTCCAGGGTTGCGAACGGCGCTTTGCTGTAAACGCGGAACCGCACATCCAGTTTCTTAACGACGAGATTGAGTGTCCCCAACCAAACCGAATCCGCACCGAGAGAAGTGGGGTTTTCGACAGAAATCGCGTCGAACTTCTGCAGCGTTAATGTCATTTTCTCACCCGACTGCGTCAAATCCCCTACGACTCGATCGTTCGAAGTCTGTTTCCCTTCAAAGGTTGCAGAAAGGTCTGGATTGAGTGGATTCGTGAGCCTGAACTTCCAAGTGCCCTCGGATGATATGGTGAAGTCGAGAAGCGGCAGCTCGTCGGGCGATTGGTCCGGGCTGACAATCGTGGCGGACATGGGCTGGCTGTCGCTGCCCCGCTTAAGATGGATGATCGTTCTAAGCTGTTGCTTTGGAGTTACCAGCCATCCGAACCAGTGCTCCGCTTCGGATGAGTTTGCAAGTGCCGTGGTTGGCTGCGAAGATTGTGAGTACCCTGTTTCAGCCGAAAGCGTTGATAGGATCCCAGTGAACAAAACAACAACCAAAAACACTCGAAACCGAAAAGAAACCGTAGTCATTGATTGGACACGCCATTGGAGTTCTCTAAACACAAAAGGACATCTCGTCAAGTATAACTCCTCCTATTGCCGACTCGCTATTTCGTCATGGAAATGGACGCTTTTTAACTAAGCATCTCACTTTTCTCTAAAAAACATGTCCGATTTTTTCGTTTGCAGGCGGGCCAATCAGCACAAAAAGTGCCACAAGCCGAACGAGGCGTGCTGCTCGGAAGGAGTCTCGCTTTTGGCCCCCACAAATCATTTGGAAAAATGGGAGAGCGAGGCCACCCCTCTAAACATCTTTCACATGTCGAACCATCGGAAATCAATGGGAGAGCGAGGCTCCTGCCGAGCTTACGACGCAATGGTTCGGCAGGAGCCTCACCCTCCCGATGAAATGCATGCTCAAACGGCGGTTTTTTCCCATGACCACACTTCGACCCGTTCGTGGGCTGCAACCAGCAGCGACGCAACATTGGCATCCCAAGTGACGCCGTGAATGTGTCCCTCGCAGCCATCCTGATGCAACATCGTATTGGTGGCCGTGTCGAAGAAGGTCAAAAAACCTTTGTTGTCTCCCCCAACTGCCAATATCCAAGTGGTGCCAGGTATCCAAACGATTTGCTCAACCAATCCTTTTCTTTTTTCGTCTTCGAATTCATGCAGCCGCGTTCCTTTATGCCAATCAAACACTTCTAACCTGGATCGACCTTCCAAATGATCAATGTTGTTAATCTTGCCTGTCCCGCCGACTGCAAGCTGGGAACTGTCCGGCGAAAAGGCAAGGCTCCTGATCCCGCCTATCGAGTGCCGCCTCGCTTTCGGATCCCAGGTATACATCACGGGCGCTTCAAGCTCCGCTTTCTTTGCCCATGTCTGTGTGTCCCAAATGGCGATGTGGCCAACCCGATCCCCGGTTGCAATCCAGCGACCATCGGGTGAGGCGGCGACGGCATACAACATCGAAGGAAAATGATGCTCCGTCATCGCTTTATGATCAGTAAAGTCCGCGATCCTCTCCCCGCTCCCCGCATCCCAAACACGACAACGCATATCGTCGGCCACCGAAACGAAGGCGTTTCTGCTTGGGACAGACATAAGCCGGCGAATCCACTTGTCGTGAGCGTCTATCGTTCGAATCGCTTGGCGTGTCTGCAGGTCCCACCAAACTAGTTGACCATCGTAACCGCAACTCACCGCTTGCGAATCCATGACTGCGATGCCTGTGACGTAGCTTCGATGTCCTGGGCCAGAGAACTTGATCCGCTCGGGCTTCTCAACTGTTAAATCCAGTTCATAGACACCCGAATCCGAGCTCCCGAGCAGCACCGACTGGCGATCCGGGCGGTTGGCGATCGCGAACAGAATGTCGGTGGATCGAATCTCCCGAGTTCGTTTGAAAGTCTTCATATCTCGCGTCAAAACATCGGACATCTTTATTTCCTTCACTGAGGATCTCAGGATCGTTCGATCCATTCGATCAATGGGTATTTGACATCGTGTGTGGTACGATTTCAGCCACAAGCTGGAAGCTTATGCCACTTAATCACAAGCTGGAAGCTTATGCCACTTTACTAGGCGAGAATTTCTTGAATGGGTTTGCTGCCGAAATCCGCCAACGGAATTGGGCGGCTGCCCAGCATGATTTCTTTCTTCGGATCGATCCCGAGTGCGGCCAAGATGGTAGCAAAGAGATCGCCTGCATTCGTTTCACCTTCCACAACGGTTTTCCCATCCTCATCCGTCTTGCCGTAGACGCTACCACCTCGAATACCACAGCCGGAGAGTGTGCAACTCCATGCGCTGGCGAAATGGTCGCGTCCCAGACTGCCGTTGATCTGAGGCGTTCGGCCAAATTCACCAAGCGTGATGACAAGTGTTCGCTCCAGCATGCCCCGCTGCTTGAGATCATCCAGAAGAGCCGCCATGACGAAATCAAGATCGGCACATAGCTCCTGATGCGTCTCAAAGTTCTGGCCGTGGCTATCCCACCAAGCGCGGGCGACTTTGACAAATGGCACGCCCGCTTCCGCCAGACGGCGCGCGATGAGGCATTGTTCTCCAAATTGAGTTGGACCGTAATGGTCGCGCATGGCTCGCGATTCGCGTTCGATGTCAAAGAGATAGTCGCTTGACATGAGTCCCCGCACGCGTTGAAAAGCAGTGTTGTGACTATCGACGATGGGGTTTCGGAGCTTCATGCTGAACTGCTGCGAGAGGTATCGCTGCAAATCCGCTCGCTCTTGATGGTCTGCATCTCGAATCGATTCCAGGCGTTTCAAGTTCTCAGGCATCATGCTCTCGGTCAAGAACATGGGGTTGTAGCGAGCGCCCAGATATCCGGCAGCGCCTTTGCGACGCCCTTCCGTTGACGTATACATTTCGACGTAATCCGGTACATCGCTGTGGGAGTTGGCTAACTCATGCGCAATGATCGCCCCAAGATGCGGAAACTGAACGCCAGGTTCGCGGATGCGCCCTGTGTCCATGACCTCATACGCTTGACCGTGATCCGCAATCTTCGTATTCAACGAACGAATGATCGCTGTCTCATGCAATCTCGAAGACATTTTCGGAAGCAGTTCGCTGATTTCAATTCCCGGAATGCATGTCTGTATTTTTGCGAACGGGCCGCCGGTTGGACGCCCCGGCTTGGGGTCCCAAGTTTCCAATTGGCTTGCGCCGCCTGCGAGCCACAAGAGGATCACACTCTTGTCGGCCTGCTGGAGTTGTTCGGCAAAGGCTGGCTGACTGAGCAGTTCCACTTGCGCCATATTGGCCGCCATACCCGATGCACCGATCGCAGCCGCGCCGAGCAACCGGCGTCGAGTAAGGCAAACGCTTGGGTCGATTTTCATCACGATACACCTATCCCAGCAAGTTAATGGTTAAAGCGAAATTCGGCGGATGTTAACAAGGCCCACACCCACTGTTGTACCGCCTGATCGCGTCGATCCAATCGGCCTCCTAAATAAAGACGAACAACGGCTCGTTCGTCTTCCTTGGGAGCGCGACCCAAAACATTGAAAAACCCCGCATTGATGATTTCTTGTTCGTCGCCGACCGATTGAAGATATCCTACTAATGTATCCGATTGATTCCTCAAGAACTCGCCTTCCACCTGGGGGCTGTTGCTCAGTAGTAAGGCCTCTTCCACCGAGACTTGGAAGTGCTCCTCCGGAATCTCAAAGCGTCGGGCAAACTGTTCCGCACGCTGCTCCCATTGCTCGCGGATCTTAGGCCAATCGGCTGGCTTCTCTCTGCCCGGAAGCGAGTCTGGATTTTTCGACGCGATCCACAAAGACAGTGCGTACTGAAATGGAGTCAGTGGACGAGCCGCCCGGACTGCGAACCATTCCGGCGAGGGAAGTTGCGCTGAGTCAGGAAGAAGCGAACCTCGCGCATAGGCATCGCTGAGCACGATGCCGCGAATCAAGGGTCTCGTGTCATAATCGTGATCCGCAAGCTCGTTTGCAAGATCGTTGAGAAGCTCGGGATGGCTTGCAGGATTTTCCGAGTGCATTTGGTCTACGGGATGAATCAAACCACGTCCCATCAGCCTCGCCCAAATGCGATTGGCCGCATTTCTAGCCAACAAATTCGATTTGCTTGAGTCCAAGGCAAAGGAAACCATCTGCTCACGCGGGCTAAACGAAGGGGTTGGTGGAGGGTCGGCTTTGTCGTTCGACTCGGCTTGTTTGATTTTCGCGCGAATCTCCGTCCATTCCTCGGCGGATCGCGACAACTCTGGTTCCACAATCGATTCGCCGTTCAAAAACATGAAAGCCGCACGCTTCTCCTCGCCCGCGGTAGTCGTGAATTTCAGGTCTCCGTCAAATCGCTCTGCCATCAACCCACTTCGAGTCGCAAACGTTCGTTTAAAGAATTTTGCGAATCCAAAGTAATGGTCCTGATGCCAGTCTGCTACCAACGGATGGTCGTGGCACTTGGCGCAGGCGATGTTCACGCCGAAGAACAAGGTACTCGTATCGTTGGTCATGGCATCCAAATCATTGGCCCGTTGCTTGAGAAAGGCTACGGCCCCTTTGTCCTCTGGACGCATTTTTTCTGGCAAAAGAATCTCGCAGAACACACGATTCCAAGTGCGGTGCTCGCGCGTTGCTTGCAACAAATATGCTCTCCAGTCGTTATTCCACTGCAAACGCGCCAACAATTGGATATCCAATTCGTTGCGAGCATGAAATGCATAGTCCTCGCTTACCATGAGCTCGTCCACGAGTCGCTCTCGCTTTCCAATCTCCGTATCCGCAAGAAACTCCTTCAATTCCCTGGGAGTCGGTATTCGACCCGCGAGATCCAAAGTGACTCGTCTCGCGAACTCAGAATCGCCGACCAGCGGCGCTGGAGTGACGCCCACGTTCTCAAACGTCTGCTGAAGGTTTTGGTCGATGGAAACCGACAATGCAAGCTTGTCGTCGGCGACGCACTCCGAGACGCAAACACACTTCGTAAAGCACGTCAGTACGCAAACCAATCCCAACCATTGGGTCATTTGAAAGGTCATCATGATCCGAAGCATTCGGCTTAGTGGGTCGTTGTCGGTGGGCTCAGCAAGGCATCGCTGAAGTCGGCGGGGAGAACACTCAATTGTCGCCATTCGTTGGATGGGAATCCATAGTCAAATAAGCCTGTTTTGCAAAAGTTACCAAAAAATCGACAACTTCTGCGGCTAGGTCCCATGATTTTTAGAGGGGCGGCGGTGTTGTCGATACCACGGGGGCGGGGTTGGGCCCTGTCTTGTAAGCCTCCGGTACGGATATCTAGTTGTCGCCTATCTAGTGGTCGCCTTATCGCCGAACGGGCTCGTCGATTTCAAAGAAATCGACCTACTTAGGCTGATTTCAGCGAAATCGGCACGGTCAGCGAAATCGGCACGGTCAGCACCCAAGCACAAATAGATATACATAACCACGTAGGCGAGCCTCTCGGTGACTACCGGCAATCAGCGTCGCGAAGAGACGCTGCCACGTGAATTAAGCGAACAAACTTTTATGTACCTGCTCAATCCATGTACAACTTCAAAAACCCGATTCAAGAAGAATTCAAGGTTAGCAAGGCTAGCAAGTTACATTTTCGACATCGCTAAAGTGTTAGGGAGCTGTTAAAACAGCTATTGCATTGTGAACGTATTGCTATTGCAGTCAAGAACCAACATCGCTTAAGTTCGAACGCGATGTGCGTTGCCTAACCGCGCCTAAACTCAATTCAATTTTTTGCAAGACGCGTCCATGCGCAATTGCGACGATTGCTCATTTTCCAAGGATGGAAAACGGCTATGAAACTATGCCCAAGACAGTCCGAACCCATTTCGAAAAGCCAACTTATCCATGGTTTTGCCTATCGAAATAGAACTGCTCACGTCTTGAGTACGTTGCTGCTAGTGCTATCTGCTGCAACGTCCGATTCGACCACTATCGCGCAGGAACGTTCCGGAAGGGTCGTCGTTCCTCCGTCACCGACCGCAAAAACCGAACGCGAGTGGATATGGCATTCGGATTCGGATACCCAGCAACGCACCGGTGATGCTTACTTCCGACGCATGATGGACTTGCCCGATATCGAGAAAGCGATCATCGAATTCGAAGCCAACGAACTTTGCGAAGTTTTTGTCAACGGACGCAAAGTCGGTACAACCAAAGCATCGCGATCGATCGAACGCGTCGATGTTTCAAGTGAGGTTCGGTCTGGAAAAAACCTTATTGCGATTCGTGTGAGCAACCGGATAGGAAAAGATGCCGGACTCAAGGTTGGCTTCATGTTCAAGCCAACGATTGGGAAGTGGAGAATTGTCGTGAGTGACGCCGAATGGAAGGCGAGCAAAAGCGCTTCCCAAAATTGGCAACAGCAGCGGTTCGATGATAGCAAATGGGGTAGCGCACTTTCCCTTGATTCGAATTTGCGTCCCGTTTCGGTACCTCAACAACCCGACTCCCAAACCGCCGACTTACAAACCGCCGACGAGAGCCAAACCCAAGCCAACCCGGTCACCGTTTCTTTGGGTGACTACGACTCCAGCAAAGGCCCACCACCTACGGATCGATTCACAACAAAGCCTGGCTTCGTCGTAGATGAAGTGATCGGGCATGCATCGATCGGTTCCGTCTTGGCAATGGCCTTCAATGAGTTTGGACACATCATCGCGTCGCAAGAAGGTGGTCCTTTGATGCTCATCTATGACGCAGACAAAGATGGCACTCCCGAAAAGTCTCGCACTTACTGCGAGTTAATCGAGAACATCCAAGGTATCCTGCCCCTGAATGGGGATGTCTACGTGACAGGGGATGGACCAGAGGGGTCTGGCGTGTATCGTTTGATAGATGAAGATCGAAACGGCACGCTTGAAAAGTCGGAAGTGCTTTTGAAGTTCAAAGGGACTCCTGGAGAACATGGTCCGCACCAACTCGCCTTTGGTCCCGATGGTTGCATCTATATCGTGGTTGGCAATCAAGCACAATTGGAAACTCCCGTCGATGATCGCAGTCCGTATCGACTCGCTTATGAAGGGGACCTTGTGCAGCCTCGTTTCCAAGATCCAGGGGGACATGCCGACGGGGTCAAAGCTCCAGGTGGCACGGTGGTTCGACTCGAACTTGCCTCGAAAAATGCACAAATCGTTGCAGGCGGATTACGCAATGCCTACGACTTGACTTTCCATCCTTCCGGTGCGTTGTACGTTCATGACAGCGACATGGAAGCGGACATCGGCGCAGTGTGGCATCGGGCCACGAGCGTGTTTCGCGTGGGAGAAGGTAGCGAATTCGGATGGCGAAGCGGTTGGGCTAATTGGCCCGAGTACTTCTTGGACCGCCAGCCGTCTATCGCCACCTCTGGGCGAGGCTCGCCAACAGGGATAACCACCTACACCCATTTTAAGTATCCGGCAAGATATCACCGTGCTGTTTTCACTGCCGATTGGTCGGAAGGAAGAATACTCTCACTCAATCTTGAAAACGCGGACAAATCGAAGGTGAAGGCCGAAGAATTCGTAGTTGGTTCGCCAATGAACGTGACCGATTTAGAAGTGGGTCCGGATGGTTGGCTTTACTTCTCGACCGGTGGACGCGGTACGGATGGCGGCATCTATCGCGTTCGCTGGGTAGGCGATATCCCCGCCCAAGTTTTAGACCTGGGAACAGGTATCACTCGCGCGATTCGGCAACCGCAAATCTACTCGGCATACGGACGACAAGCGGCTGCCATTATCAAAAAAGAACTTGGATCCGATTGGGGCGAACAGATTGCAGGCGTAGCATACAGCGGCGAAAATCCAGCACGCTATCGCATGCAGGCACTCGATTTGATGCAATTGCTTGGCCCGATTCCACCGACGGAGATGTTGATCGAATTGAGCAACAGCTCCAGCCAATTGGTGCAAGTGAAATGCGCGCGATTACTGGGACTTCGCACACAAGACGAAGAAGCGGCATCGCAATTGCGCAAATTGCTTCGCGACGACAATCCCGATGTTCGCATCGCTGCTTGCGAGTCGATCGTCCGACTGGGCGTTCAATGTGTGCCTGCAGAGCTGAAGCCATTACTAGCGAGCAGTATTCGTGAGGAGCGATTTGCAGGCAGGCTCGCTCTGTCGCTCATTCCAAGCGACGATTGGAAAGATACTTTTCTCAATGACAATTCGAATCGCTTGGCTGTGAACTCGGGCTTGGCGTTGATGGTATCACAACCCACCAATCAAAACGCGCTCCTCGTCGTGGATACACTCACTCGAGTTTCTCAGGGGTTTGTTAGCGACGCCGACTTCGTTGACTTGTTGCGAGTTCTGCAAGTTGCGTTGCACCTCAGTACTATCGAACCCAATAGTCTTGATAGCATCAAAACGCTTGTGCAAAAAGAATTCCCCGCAGGCAATTCAGCCATCAATTGCGAATTGGTCCGACTTGCGACGCATGTGCAATGCGACATCGTTCCCCAAGCAATTGTTTATTTGCAATCCGATGTTCCGATGCCTGAGCGCATGTTGATTTCGATGCACTTACCGATGATTCCTCATGATTGGACATCTGTCGAGCGAATGTCCGTCTTGCAGTTTCTGGAAACAGCCCAGCAGGCCAAAGGGGGAAGTTCCTATCAACTTTACGTGATGAAGACGTCTCAACTCCTGGCCGATCACTTGACTGAAGCCGAAGCCATCCGCATTTTGGGATTGGGTGAAAAGTATCCCAATGCAGCATTGACTGCGCTTTTCAAAACACCTGACCAAATGTCATCCGAACAAATCGCAACGCTGATTGCACTCGATACAGCGATCGACAAAGGCGGACTGGAAGAGGACGTTTTCAAGCGACTCAAAACCGGGATTACGGCCGTGCTGTCGCGTCAGTCCGACGAAGCGGCGATCGAGTACTTAAGACAGAGATGGCGAAAAAGCCCGGACCGTCGAGCTAGCATCGCGTTGGCGCTAGCTCAAACGCCGGATGAACGCAATTGGGACTATCTGGTCCGATCGATTGGCTTGTTGGATTCCTTCGCCGTTGCCGACGTTTGCGATGCTCTGCAGAAAATAGACGTTGCAACCGAAGATCCTGAGGCTCTGCGGCAAACGATTTTGCAAGGTTGCAAACTATTCGAGGCGGGGGTCGATCCAACACCGACGATCCGATTGATGGAGTTTTGGACCGGTGAAAAGTTAGAGCTCCCGTCGAACAAAAAGCTTTCACCCATGCCTGTTTGGCAGAAATGGTATGAAATGCGATTTCCGGATTTACCCGCAGCCGTCCTGCCAACGGCGACGGAGCAGCCTCGCTGGTCGCTTAGTTTTCTTGAGCAATTCTTGTCAGGCGAACAAGGGCGTTTCGGAGCTCGAGAAAACGGGGCAAAAGTTTTTGCCAAAGCTCGGTGCACTGCCTGCCATAAAATGAACTCGATCGGCAGCGGTTTCGGTCCCGATCTTTCAAGCCTAACAAGGCGGTTCACGCGGACCGAATTCCTGGAATCAACACTTTTTCCGTCACACATTATCAGCGATCAATATGCTTCCAAGAAAATCCTAACGATCAGTGGGCAAGTTCACACAGGGATCGTCGTTCGAACCGCAACGGGCCTTACCGTGCGAACGAACGAAAACAAAGAGATCCACTTGACGGAAAGCGAAATTGACGAAGTGCTTCCGAGCAAGGTTTCAGCAATGCCCGCAGGCTTGTTGGATCCACTGACACCCACCGAAATCCGCGATCTTTTGTGCTTCATCGGTTATCTACCTTCAGAGCAATTGGCAGAAGAAAAACCCACAACCATCCGCCGCTAAGCGGTTCGATTCGGGTGACAGTTCGATGAAGGTGGCACGCCCTGAGGCACGAAGGGCGTGTTGCGGCGATACGGATCTTCGCAAGTGGCATGGGCGCGCTCGCCTCATCTTTACCCACATTTCAGAACACGCTAGACTCGAAATCCCAATGGATTTGCGTGATCCCAGCACGTTTTCTCCCCCTCTCCCCGCGACCAGCCGCGACCAGGGCGAGGGTAGCAAGATCAAAAGATGTGGGTAAACATGAGAGGGTAACCCCAGGGGCATTCGATGCATGCCATCTGGCTTTATGCCAGTGGTATTTGACCTTCGCCCTAGCATTGTCGATTCCGGCCAGGAATTGTGCAACCTTTCCGGTTTGGCTGGTTGGATGGTGGCCGGTGTGGTGGCCGGTGTGGTGGCGATTCCGAGTTGCTAGATGTGGAACTTGAGCGGTCGCGATGATTCTTGCTCAACTCAACGGCTGCCGTGTTTGTGTCGATCTTGAAGTAGCGACTCCACAGATCCAGAAGATTGCCGCCCTGCTTGCAGCGAAAGCACTGAAAGAGCTTGCGAATGCAATTCACCGAGAATGTGTCGCCCTTGGTCGAA
>CAMCMB010000005.1 GCA_945875845.1 Pirellula staleyi DSM 6068 | reverse complement strand
CAACAATCGCCGTCAGGCGGTTTGAGCCCCCCGCGACCTTGTGTCGTGGGTCGCTGAAGTTTCTAACGCCGCGGGGCCAGGAAACTTTCCTCACCCATGTGGCAAGCACATGGGGGCCGGGACCGCTTCGCGGTGGGACTCGGTTTAGCAGACCAAACTTGCTGTCCAACGACACAAGGTCGTTGGGGCAGTGACTGCTCGCTGCGCTTGCGGTCGTTTGGGTAGTGACCGCTCGCTGCGCTTTCGGTCTTTCGGGCAGTGACCGCTCGCTGCGCTTGCGTTGATGGATTCTGGCGGTTAGCCGCTGGCTGGCGGTTGATTGCCGGTGGTGGTACCCAGCTATCGCTCAAAAACAACCCGAAGCTTCGTTACGGGATGAACAAAGGACAATTGATGGGAATGCAAACCCATCGGCCTCTCTGTCGAACCGCTCACTCCGTTCGACCAGCCCCCCGTGACTTGTTACGCTGAACTCAGGAGGCGGAAGCCCAGGTACACATTCCGAAAGACCGGGTCGAGCGCACCCCGGCAGGCGGACCGCACACTCGCGGCGTCGTGGACCCAACCACCACCACGCATGACACGGTTCGAGCCCGATTTGTTTCCCGTAGGATCAACCTGACGCTCCTTGGAATACGCTCCATACCAATCGGCGCACCACTCCCACACGTTACCATGCATTTCGTACAGCCCCCATGCGTTGGCCGGCAGGGATTTCACGACAACCGTCTCACTGCGGTATCGCTCCGCCGGTGCGTCACCATATGGAAACCTGCCATCGAAGTTCGACTGATCCGTGCGGATCGTTTCCCCAAAGGAAAAAGGAGTACTTGTGCCCGCGCGGCAAGCGTATTCCCACTGTGCTTCACTCGGCATTGCAAATCGGCTACTTGGAAGCCGTTCGTTGAGCTTTGCGATAAACGACTGTACGTCACCATATTTTACGTTTTCCACGGGTCGTTCATCGCCCTGGAAGCGACTCGGATTTTCTTGCATGACTGCCCGCCACAATCGCTGAGTACAAGCCGTCTCAGCCAACCAATAGCCACGGCTAATGATCACTTCATGCAACGTTTCGTTTTCTCTACGCCCCAACTCTGTTTCAGGTGAGCCCATCATGAACGCACCGGGTGGGATCCAACGCATGCGTTGTGTCACCGTATCCCAATAGTTGTCACCCGTAGGAAGAGAGAACTCGGTATAGTAGCCAACCTCGTCCTGACCAAAACCGCTGGCCCACAAGGGGGACTCACCATACAGAAACGGGCAACGATTTAGAGTTCGTGAAGTTGTCGTCATGGTTTAAAAAAACGCGCATCGTGAGCGTTCTCTGCGAGCTACACCGTTTGATCTCGCTCCCCTCGCCCCGGTTATCTTATGTTCTTGCTCCCCTCGCCCCGTACTCGGGGAGAGCGTTCTTTGCGAGCTAAATCTTTTGATCTCGCTCCCCTCGCCCCGCTTCGGGGAGAGGGGCTGGGGGTGAGGGGTTTTGCACTGTGTTTTGATTATGTTTTTGATCGTGAATTCCATGTCTAGCCTCGTTGCCGAAGCCTTAACAAATCGCTGAACCGGAGACTTACAATTCAGGGCTTTACCCCCTTCACCCCTCTCCCTGAAGGAGACTGCTGATTTATGACCTGCTTGTTGGTTCATGGTAAGCCGTTGGGCGCTAGCCCCGGTTGCCGCCTGTGGCGAAGCCACTAAACCGGGGCTAGCGCCCAGCGGCTCACAAAATCAGCAGCCTCCGAAGCTGGGCGAGGGGGAGAAAACGCGACGCGCTTCACTTCGATCGCTTGTTCTTCGTTCGGCCTCGTCCCTCGGCCTCCCTTTCGAACCGCTCTCTCCGTTCACCGCCTGTACTGTTTTGTTTTGTTTTCCTCGCTGAACTCAGGAGGCGGAAGCCCACACGCACATTCCGAAGGCCCGGGTCGTACGCATCCCGGTAGGCGGACCGCACATACGCGGCGCCGCCGATCCAACTACCACCACGCAAGACACGGCTCGAGCCTTCAAGGTCACCTGTTGGATCGATCGAACTGTCACCACCATATGGACTGTACCAATCGGAGCACCACTCCCAAACGTTCCCTAGCATATCATACAATCCCAATGCGTTGGGGGCCTTGCACTTTACCTTTCTCGTTCCTCCACGTTTCGCTGGGTATTGCTGGTCGCTGAGCCAGGGATGCTCCAACGACTGGGATACGTCCAAATCGTACTTGTGTCCACAGTTTCCCCCGTACCAAGCAATCGCGTCCAAGGCGGGCGCGTTTGCGTCTCCTAGTATTTCTAAATCGCCCGTATAGATGGCAGATGCCGTTCCCGCTCGGCAGGCATACTCCCATTCCGCTTCCGTGGGGAGCCGAAACTCAATCGCAAATCGAGTTAGTTTGAGGTTCCATTGAGCAGCAAACTCATTGGCATCGTCCCAACTGACATTTTCCACTGGTCGATCGGGATCCTTGAAAGTACTCGGATTGTTCGACATGACCGCCTGCCAAAGCCGCTGCGTGCAAGGCGTGTCAAACATCCAATAGCCATGCGACAGGGTGACTTCGTGCAGGCTTTCGTCGTCGCCGCGTCCTGGCTCGCCATCCGGTGAGCCCATCTGGAATCGGCCCGGCGGTATCCAACGCAGTCGCTGACGGACTGGAGTAGCGTCGACGCCCAAGCCATCCACCCGGATGTCCGCATACGTTCCATACGGATCTTGGCCGTATGCAACCGCCCATTCGGGCTTTTCAACTCGTTCATATCCAATCTTTTCGAGGTTGCTCGAGAGGAGCAATGTGCTCGTTCGAGTCGACCGGGCTGGTTCAGGTACCAAATCGGCTAACGGGAATTCGATGGGTTCGGCGTCGAAGTCATGGAGGGAAAAAACATGAGAAAAAACTTCGGCTGCGCCGAAACGAGATGGCTCCGAGCCCTGCTCCGCGACGGGCACCTCCACCATCTCGTTCGGCTCCGCACTGGCTGAACTCAGGAGGCGGAAGCCCAGGTACTCAACCCGAAGGACCGGGTCGAGCGCATCCCGGCAGGCGGACCGCACACTCGCGGCGTAGTAGATCCAACTACCACCACGCACGACACGGCCCGAGCCCTCAAGGTCACCTGTTGGATCAACCTGCGGAGTCTCAGAGTATTTTCGCTTTCCATCACGACACCATTCCCGAACATTGCCATGCGTTTCGAACAACCCCCAAGCATTGGGGCGATATCGCTTCACGTCGCTGGTCCCTTTGAGTTCTCCTGCAAAGTTAGCATCTTTGGCCGATAGAGTGTCTCCGACGTTATAGGCCGTTGTCGTCCCTGCCCGACATGCGTATTCCCACTGTGCCTCGCTAGGCAATCCAGGATCGAGGCCAAAGAGTCGTTGACTCAAGCCCTCGAGCGCATCCGTCACATCATCCCACGATACTTTCTCAACGGGTCGTTTCGGTCCAACAAATTGACTTGGTTTATTGCCCGTCATGGCCAGCCAAAATTCTTGAGTACAAGGCGTGTCAGCCAGCCAAAATCCTTTGGTGATGCTCACACGATGTTGTGGTCCTTCGTCTGAATACCGTCCTTTCTCTTGTTCAGGAGACCCCATCATGAACGAACCCGGCGCGATCCATCGCATTCGTTGCGTAACCACCCCTTGCCCGTCGTGATGTGGTAATTGGAACTCAAACCACGCCCCATATTCGTCACGACCAAAGTCCGAAACATAGTCCGGTTTCTTTCCACCCTTCCAAAATCGAGACTCATCGCTTTCGGATGCGATCGTGATGATGCCATTGGTCGTTCGAATCGGAACAGCAGCCAGACTGCGTGCGGGACTCACACCTAGCCGAACCACTCGGTCGGAAACCTCAATCGAAACCATCCTTTCATCATGGCTCCCGTCGATATCCGTAGGTTTTGTGGCTGAATGCAGCCCCAGGTGGCGATGGAACAAATAACGATAATTCCGATAGATTTCACCTACTTCTGGGTCGGTTAAGGCTGCGTCGGTCGACCGTCCCGTCACGCGGTCAAAAAACTCTCTGCGTGCCAGACCACCTAATCCAGATTCAATAGATTCCTTTAACAATCGAATGTAGTTTCGCGCATCTTCGGTATCGGACTTCTCGACCAATTTACGGCTCGATTCTTCAAGATTCAGTAGTTCGCTGAAATATAGCTGCGCGGACGGCAGACAGACTCTCCAATTCCGAATGGTTTCCAAAGCACGTTTGCGAACTTCAGGGGGCAACCGTTGAAACTTTTCCACAAAAAGCCGCTTGCTTGCTGGTCGATCATTTTTTGCCGCTTCTGGATGGTTGCTTGCGAGGTGCGTGCTTTGCCATACGTCCGATTCAATCGATGCATCGCATGCGTTTGGCGAAAGCAACCTCAAGTCACGTAACAGCGACGGTTCCAATCGAAAGGTTGGTGCAGCTAGGGTTAGCAAATCATCGACCAACTTATTTCTTGCTTCCGCATCACGAACGCTGGAGACGGCTGAACCTTGCCAGGGAATTGCTTGCAGGTAGGATGTGAAGGCGTTAGGAACTCGATCCAATGAATACGGTACGAGGGCCGAGATGCGAACGCCTCGCTGATGCAATCTACGGACCCATGCCAACCATTGTTTTTCGATGGGTTGATTCTTTTCTAAAACCCCCAAGTCTCCGAGGATCAACACGGACCCATCCAGGAATTGACGTTCGATGTAACTCGCATCCTCGGTATTTCCTTCCGAGGTCGCGGTGACCATCTGAAAGGGGTTGTGACATTCAAAAAGCCGGAGTCGGCCATTCGGCAATGCTTGCTGTAGTTGACGCCACACCAGATCTTGATCATGCGTAAAGGGAATTAATCGAGAACTTCGATCGATGACCAAATTGAGCCGCTGAGTTGATCGTCTTTGTGACCGCTTCGGAATGCTTCGAATGAACTCTCCATGGGCGATCTGACGTGTGAGTTTGCCGATGTGAATCGAATGGCTAGTCGATATCGGGTGCGTAGTGTCCTTGAGCAGCGAGCGAAGACTTTTCCACGGCATGAGTGGCTGATGCTTTGGTCGCTTTTTGGGTGGGTTGGTCCACGCCAAGCGGGCCTCTTGTTTCTCTTTCTCGGGCAAAGTGCCCGAGGCGGATGGCATACGTTCGTATTGTGTTGGCAGCCAACATGCGATGTTCTCGAGATTGTCGGGATACCCAATAGAAATGGGTTGCTCGACGCGGGAATTCGGGATTGCGATCTCGATGGATTCCGGTAATGTCTTTGCGACGGATTCGGCTTTTTTTCGAACACTCATGCCGATGAGCGAGGCCATGGCCGACACAATTTCTGCCGAATCCACGCTCGAATCGCAAGCCATGGCTCTCAACAAATCGGCACGCCCGAGGATGCTATTGGTCCGACAGACTGGATGAGACATCATTCATCCGGCTTCTTGGATTTGCTAAATACAAATTGGCGAATATTCTGGCTGATCTCGTTGTAGGCGTTTTCGACCACGGATTTGGAATGTTTGCCATCACCCAGTTGTTTTTTGACCAGAGAGATCATCGCCCGAAGAAAGTCGAGAAACTCGGCCGGTCCTGGCTTTGGAGACACTTGATTGAGGACCGCATATTTGCGATCCTCCAGCAGTAACTCCGCACACGCTCGAATTTGCTCTTCGAGAATCACTTTTGGAAAGTGAGCCTTTCCGAGTTCGACAAAGTATTCGACAAACTTGATCCGGTCTCGCTCTTCCAAGTCAGCTCCGTTGTCTTGTACGCAATCGGGCAACGTCAAATTCAAAACGCAGCAACGCCGAAGGAACGGGTCCGGCAGCGTTCGTTCCTCATTGGTCGTAATGATGATCAGCGGTGGATCATTTGACTTTTTATCGTTTGACTGTTCCGAACGAATCGCATGGCTCCAACCATAGGGTGTGAACTGTCTGGATCCTAGGACTTCGAGCAAACCGTTGGGGACGTTGGATTCCGCTTTATCGATTTCGTCGATGAGGATGACGATACCTTTGTCTTTGGTCCAGCCGGTAGGTTGGTTGGGAGCGGAGTTTGGATCGATGTTGAAAGCCGACTCCCAATGAATAGCCCACCAGAGCGGCCCGGGTCGGACGTACTTTGTCACAGCGAGTTCGTTTCGCAGCAGTTCGCGATCTGCGTAGAGGTGGCTGGCGACCTGGGCATCCGCCAGTCGTTGAATTGCATCGAAGGTCCAGAGCAGATCGCGAGCTTCGGTGGCAGAATCGATGGTGAAGTGCTTGATAGGACGATTGAGCATCGCGGCTGCGGCGTAGGCGAGTTGCGTTTTGCCAAGCCCCGGTTCACCACGTACGAGCAACGGTCGATTAGCGGCCAGTGCTCCTTCGATGGCCCAATACTGATCGTGATCCATCAGGTGATCAATACATTCGAAATCATCTTTGGCGATGGGGATAAGTCTAGTTGGTTGCGGCATGTTAGGCTTTGTTGATCCGTGATTCAATATCTTGACGCCAACCCAAAATTTCAGTGTAACGCTTGTCGTCAGTTTTCGGTAACACGATCACAATCAAGTCCGGAAACGTCCTATGAATGGTTGGGATTGGATCTTTTTGATTTTCGCGAAGAATGGCAGCGACAAATCGGTGTTGTTTCCGATAGTCCCCCAGTCTCCTTTTGATCTCTTTGACTTGGTCTGCTGTCGTAATCGGAATTGGAAATAGCCTTGCCAATCCTTCGGTAAACGGGCGAATGGAGCCGTCAAACTCGCCAGCATCGGCAAGCTGAGGTATTCCGACGATGACTGGGATGAGCCATTGATGATTCCGGTCAGTGATCGAAAGAGAACAATCGTCATTGGCAAGCGATTGGATGGAGCGGCTTTGCGCTGCCTCAGGCTCTTTTTCCGCGAGCGCCCGTGCAATGACCAAGTAGCTAACGAGCGTCTCATTGCACTTAGCGTCAACTCGCACACACTCCCGTGCGAGATCCGCGTGTACCTGTTCCAGATCGTCACGTGGCACCGAGAGCATGGTGGCGAAATCCTTGAATGCACGTAGTCCGCGTCTCGCATTTTCTGACAGTTTTGTGGATTCGTTTGGATACAGGTACGCGAGGATGAGATCGAAGTACTTCTTTAATGGATCCTTTTCCAGAAGAATAAATTCCGCGATCAGTTTATTCCCGCGTTGAGCGGTGATGAGAGCAAGAACATCGGATGCATCCCCGTTCTTGGTTAGAAACTCTTCTGCGGCGTTTAACACGGACGTCGATGTGATTGAGGGCTCTGGAATTGGTTTGCCAATATTACTGACGTTTACATTCAGTACTCGAGCGATATTTGTTAGGTGTTCTAATGAGACGTTGCGGCTTTGTCTCGCATCCTTAACCACGCTAGGTGGAACTAACGCATCATGTGCAAGGGTAGTGGATTTCAATCCCTTTTCGTCCATCAATCGTTTTATCTCATCGCCAAAGGATACCCATTTCGTTTCTTCATCTATGCCTCCTCTATGTTTCGGTAGTCTTCCCATCGATGTCCCCCGGTTTCAAACCGGTTTCAAACTCTGTTCCGCTATCAGATGCCGAATACGATTCATTCATCGTACGAGTTCGGCGCCGGACTCCTTTTTCACCAACTTTGGTTCGAAGGGAAGTCCTATGTTTTCGTCAACGTTTGTCCATCCAAAATTGAAGCAGCTTGTAGATGAGCTGTTAGGTAGTGCTACGCTCACCCCTGATCGCATCCACGAGATTTTAAGTGAAAATCCTGTGGTTTATGAAGACGTAGTTCAGCATGTTTTGTTTTCCGAGTCCACGTATGCTCGAAACTTTGTTTTCGACGGACCAAAATTTCAAGTCATCGTATTGTGTTGGCGTCCTCAACAGATGTCAAGCATCCATTCCCACTCGCAATCCAGTTGTGGAGTTCGGGTGCTGACCGGCGTCGCGACAGAAACGATCTATGACCCAAGTGAGGCAGGTCCAGTCGCTGTTCAGCAACAAAAGCTACGTGCTGGGGACGTGGTCAGTGCGCCCGGCTCATTCGTGCACAAGATCGAGAATGCCGAAGACTCCGACTTGATCACGCTGCATGTGTATTCACCTCCCTTGGTGATACGCCCGTAGGCTGACGCTTGGTGTGCTGTTATCAAATTGTTCGCGACGCCCATTCGTCGCGAACAATTTTCCGCGCCTGATTTGCGGTAAGTACCCGCATATACGTTTCCGGGCCTTACTAAACGGAGGCAACTTTATTCTGAATGCTCGAAACAATTGAAGAAACGAGCATGGATAGACAGGATAGACAGGATGATCGTCGATCCGATCTATCAATGTTCATTTGTGAAGCGGCGATAGGTTTAAAACCGGTTTGGAAACTTCTCAACACGCATGGACTGCCAAAGAATGGTGACAGCTTTTGGCCAAAGCGTGTTTTAAAACTTGATCGAAAAAAACTTTATTTAGGAACCAAGCGATGATTCAACGAACATCCAACGATAAGATCAAAACACAAGGCGAACGAGTTGCCCTGCGGGCCTCGGCCGCAGAACAGATTCGCTATTCTCTGCTGAATCAGATCGGTGACCGATCGTTTCAAATCGACTTCGCTGCGGACACCATGGCTGACATGGGCGCGGCTGCAATCGCACCGTATCTGGACACCCAAGATCGATTTGCCTTCCGTCGAATTGGCAATGGAAATGGAGAACCGTTTCTGGTGATTGATGGCTTGCCCGTTCAAGACAACATTCCACCGACACCACAAGCGTTTCACGACGATGCGACGGTGGCCTTCACGGATGCACTTCTCTTGGGATGCATTCGACTGGCTCGACTGGAGCCGATTGCAGTGGAATACGAGAACTTCGGACGCTTGATTCGCAACGTTTGCCCGGTCAAATCGGCGGCTGAGTCCGTGTCGTCACACGGCTCAAAGTTGCCGTTGGAATGGCATACGGACAACGCATATGAGTTTGAGGGACGCTCGAGATCCGCGTCTCCTTCTCCGCATTTCCTGTGTTTTGCAGGTATCCGGAACAAGGACGCGACTGGACTACCGGTGGCGACCGAACTGTTGCCGGTCACGTCTATTATTGCGGCGGCGTCCAATCGTTTGTTGAATGCAATGCAAAAGCGCATCTTCGAAATCAAGCCCGGGCAGTCAAATGACCGTTCGTCTCTTGGACGCATGCCTTTGTTGGAGTATTGCGAGCTGTCCGGCGAGCCCTGGCTCCGATTCAATGCCAACGAGGGGCAAACGGTGGGCACGACCGACAACTCGAAGCGAACGATTATCGAACTAGCAGAATTGGTTGAGTCGCTCGACGACGAGATCGTTTCAATCAACGTTGAACCCGGGAGCGTTCTGGTTTTTGATAACTATCGAGTTCTTCACCGAAGAAAGTTTTTTGATGCCGGGGATTTGCGTTCCGCACGATGGTTGCGTCGCTGCTTTGCCGCACGGGACCGCGATCATGGTGTTTACGTGGATGCTCTCAACCGACCGTTTGTCTGGAGCTGATTTCTGGCAGATGCACAACGTGGTCGGCTGCAGTGACCGGTATAGTCCAACCGCAGCCCAAGGCTGCGGGATTTCAGGTACCCAGCTATCGCTCAAAAACAACCCGAAGCTTCGTTACGGGATGAACAAAGGACAATCGGTGGGAATGCAAACCCATCGGTTTATTCTGAAGGTCAGGATCCGGTTCAGCGCGAGCCACACCACCTGGCAGGTAAAGCGGGTCGTTGACGATCGGGAACCCAAGCGATGACAAGTGCAACCGAATCTGATGCGTTCGACCTGTCAACGGTCTCGCTTCGATCCATGTTGTGATGTTGTCCTGTCGGCTACGAACACGAAACCGAGTCGATGCCGGTGAACCGTTCACGTCAATACATCGACCGCCACCTGGTGCGGGCTCCTTGCTAATCGCTAAATCGCATTCGATCTCATCCCAGTCTGGATGGCCAGCCACCGTTGCGAGATAAACCTTGTCCACAGTCCCTTCCGTGAACTGTGATTGCAAGAATTGCGAATACGAATACTTGCGCGCATAAACCACGAGCCCGGTGGTGTTGGCGTCCAATCGATGGGCGGATCTGAGTTTATCTGGATAATAGGCTGCGTCGAGAATGCTCTCTAACGTATTGAGGTTGAATCGGCCCGACGGATGCATGGGGAGCGGTGCGCATTTGTTCAAAACCACAATGGCCGCGTCTTCGTAAACCAGTTCGATTTCCGGGTTAATCTTCGGTTCGACATAGTTCTGCATCCTCTGCAAGAATCGCTCCCCCTCGCGAACCTTTTGCTCGGCGCTCACAGGGCGGGATTGCAACGAGTCCTTGATCGCGATCGGGGATTGTATTTCACCAGTCGCAATGGCTTCGAGCCATTGTTCTCGGCTGTAGCCTGGATAGAAATCGCACAAGGCATCGATCAAGGGCAGGCCTGCAGATCGTTTTGGGATCGATATCCAGCGTTTGTTTTCGTAGGGCGTTGAGCCGCGTTGTTCCGAGGCAATCTTGCGAATGGTCGCTTGCCGTTTCGCGAGCCGCAGTCGTTGTTGCTCCTCCGGTGTCTTGTAGCAATACGGGCACGATTGAGACGGAATATACTTCTCGGAAAGCATGTCGTCTGGAGTCAATGCATGCTTGCAAGCGAAACATTCGCAGATATCGGACGCTTCGAGTGTCGGGTCGACGGCCACACGTTGATCGAATACAAAGCAGTCGCCTTGGTAATGTGAGTGTTGACACTGCTCGAAGTATTTTAGGATGCCGCCGTCAAGCTGGTAGATATCATTGAAACCGAGCCCCTTCATGTAGGGCCCAATCTTTTCACATCGTATGCCGCCGGTGCAAAACATAACGACCGGCTGTTGTTTCACTTCGTCGGGCAACGCGGCGGCGGCCTTTGGAAATTCGCGAAAGTTCTTGAGGTTGAGAGCGATCGCGTTTTCGAATGTTCCCAACTCGACTTCGTAGTCATTGCGTGTATCGAGCAGAGCGAATGGTCGTTTCTCGTCCAGCCATTGCTTGAGCTGCTTAGGCGAGATCTTAGGCGAAGCGTCTTCCACCGGTTGTATGTTTTCGATGCCGACGGGAATGATCTCGCGTTTGATCTTGACCAGCATTCGGTTGAACGGCTGGTAGTCGGTGATGCTTTCTTTGATCGGGAGATCCGCCAGTTCAGGTGTATTGCGAATATGAGCCAAAAATGCGTCGATCGATTCTCGTGAGCCAGCCAAAAAAAGATTGATGCCCTCACCGCTCAGCATCACCGTGCCGCGAAGAGCGAGGCGTTTGCACAAACTCTTGAGTTCGTCCCGCCGAGACTCAAGCCGATCCCAACGAAAGAACTTGTAGGCTGCAATGTTGACGATGATGTCGGGTTGGGTCGGTGACATGATCATAGCCACAATCGGAGGCGACCATCGAGACGATCGGGTAACGCTTTGTCTACCCAGCGGCGAATCTGAGCATCGTTATAGCGAGTGCTAAAGTGTCCGCAAATAACGATTTCGTTTTTGAAATCGTTTCGACGAGCGACGATGTCATCCAGATGGGTATGGCCGTGTTTGTGGATCTTCTCCTTTCGATGATCGGGAGCGACGAAGGTCATTTCGGTGATTAGGATTTTGGCTCGATACATGTCGGGGCAAGCGTCGAGTCCCTCGGGAGCGGTGTCTCCCGTGTAGGCAATCAATGGAATGCGGACTTCACGCGTTACGTCGACTCCGGAAAGCTTGATATCTCGGATTTGCTCACCTGTCAGGTCGGCAAACTCGGGTCGCAATTTTTTGCGGCGATCCCAAACGATAAAGCCAAGCGATGGAATCGAGTGTCTAGTTGCACTGGTGGTCACGACAAGCTCGCGAGATAGTTCGATCTCTTGGTTAGGGGTTAGGGGAATCAAATCGCAAGGCAAGCGGCCGCGATCGAGCCTTGAAAAGCATTTAAGCATGGCATCGACGGACGAGACGGCTGACTCGGGCATGTAGATGGTCGGCTTCTCCATCTTCATCATGCGTCTCCGGGCTACATAGGCTGGTAAGGCGGCAATGTGATCCAAGTGCGCATGCGAAACCATAATGCGAGGGAGTGCCATAAAGTCCCAGGGTTGTGCCCCGAGATCAAATCCGAGCTTCATCTCGGCAATTCGCCAATAGGTTTGAACGGCAGCCCGCGAGTAGCCATCGATGGTCAGCGAATCATGCGTCATGCTGAGCGTGGGAGCGTTGTCGATGGAGCCGATGGTCTCGGCCAATTGCGAATCGATACGCTGGGACGAGGACGAGGCTCGCGGAACAGACGCTGCTGGATCAACAGCTTTTTTTTCGGACACGATAAACCTTAGATAACTACGGGTGTATTTTCTCTGCAATGGATGGAACGGCGACACTTGCCTTTTGCGAGTGTGGTGGATTGGCGGGTATTTTGGCGACGCGCCAATCCAGCAATTGTAGTTCAACTCGTTTCATTCCATTGAACTCATTGATGTTTGGGCGAAACGCGATGTCTATTTGACCCTTGTGCTTGTTCAAAGGTTCGATCCATTCGGCTTGTCCAAACGCAACGCCGCGCATGACGGAACCGTACTGAACAAATCGGCCACTCATGTGTCGGTCTCCGCTCCCCATGGCTTTGGCTGCGTCTACCAACTCAACGTTGCTCGCAACGAGAATGGGTCGAGGATTGGCGGCACCGAATGGGGCTAGTTTTTCTAGGATCGATACGGTGTTGAGGTTCATCTGCTTAAAAGTTGCTTCGGCGTCGATTTCCAATTTGGCCACGGGCTTATTGCCGTTGAGATGCGTTGCAACCAATTCGCAAAACGCATCGCGAAAAGCCGCGATATTCTTTTCCTCGATGCGCATTCCAGCAGCGGCCGCGTGACCTCCACATGAAATGAGATGATCGCTGCATTGCTGCAAGGTTGCATGCAAATCGATAATGCCCTGCGAGCGAGCTGAGCCAGTCGCTGGCTTTTGGCCCATCGAATCCATCCCGATGATCACCACGGGTCGATGGAACTTTTCGGAAAGACGACTAGCGACAACTCCGATGACCCCGAGATGCCAGCCCGCGCCATTCAACACAAAGGCCGAGTCGTTCTCGATATCGAACTGCTCTTTGGCTTGCTTGTTTGCTGCGATTACCATGCTGCGCTCGAGCGACTCGCGATCCGCGTTGAGTCGTTCGATGTATTCCGCTAGCGCTTCGGCTCGCTTAGGATCTTGGGTCGTGAGCAACTCGACCCCCAGTTGGGCTTGCCCCAGTCGGCCAGCGGCATTCAATCGTGGGGCAAGGGTGAAGGCGATGTCTTCAGCCGAAAGAGTACTTTTTTTATCGAGCTTGGTTTGCTTCATAAGGGCTTTGAGTCCAAGCGGAGCATGTTCGTGCATGAGCTTGAGCGCATGCCGAACAATGATGCGGTTTTCGTCCAAGAGAGGTACGACATCGGCGACCGTCCCCATCGCTGCAAGCGTGGTTGCTTGAAACAAAAAATCTCGGTAGGCAGCGGTGACCTTTTTGGCTTGGCTCGCATGCTGGCAAATCGCCCATGCCAACTTGAATGCGACGCCTGCGCCACATAGTCCATGAAAGGGGTAGTCAAAACCAGGCAAAGCCGGATGGACGATCGAGCTTGCGCACGGGAGTTGTTCGCCCATGCGGTGGTGATCGGTGATGATGAGTTCCATGGCGAGCTCGCGGCACAACTCAGCTTCCTGGATCGAACCGATACCACAATCGACGCTAATGATCATCTTGCGTCCTCGCTGCGATAGCTTCCGAATCGCGTCACAACTCAATCCGTAGCTGTCTTCGAGGCGATTGGGCACGTAGTACTGAACTTCCGCTTGAAGCATTCGCAAGCAACTAAACAAAATCGACGTACCGGTCATTCCATCGGCATCATAATCCCCGTAAACCGTGATGGGAGTTTTGGTTTCGATCGCCGAATAGATGCGTTCGGAAGCAACCAACATTCCCGGTAAAAGGTCGGGTTCGCGGAGGTCTCCGAAGCGAGCCTCTAAGAATCGATCGACGGAGTCCTTTTCAGTGATTCCGCGGTTGAGAAGCAACTGGGCTACAACCGGCTCAATATTCGATCGCTGAGAAAGGTGCGCAATAGCAGTCGAGTCATGACCTTTAAAAAGCCATTGTTTGGCCATAGACAGCCCTCCGTGATGATGGCTCGGTACGAACACGTGCTCTTAGACGAGCGGCAGATTGGAAACTACCAAAAGGAGATTGGGACCAATGACCCGATCTGTTGTTCGGACGAGACAATGGTCCCGTCCTACACCCCGCATCTTTAACTATGCTTCTCGCCTCTCAGCGGAGCTTCGCGAGCCGCACGGTGAATTCCGAAGTGATGTACGAATTCACGTCCGACAACTGCGCAGTTTCACTACAACAGGAATGCCATTGTTTAAAGCCATTCCGCTGGGACTCTATCCCCGTATTTCACGTTAATGAGTTACCGAGATTACTTGCGTTTCTCGAGATGGAGCGTAACTCGACGAAGCCGCGGACTGTATTTCTTGAGCTGGAGTTTTTCTCCTCCGGGCTTGCGTAGCAACACGTAATTAATGTCGCCTGTTTCCTGACAAACGAGGAATGTCGTTTCCTTTTTCTTTTTGCTTTTTGCCATATTCTTCGAACTTACCTTCAACAAAACTGCGGTTTTGGACACTTCGGAACGCGTATTATGGAGATTGCGTGGATTCTGGCTAGTTCAATTGAGCTCTTTAGGGGTTCAAGAATTGGGAACCAAGCCAACTATCCCTACATCCAAAACGGATTCCCCACTTGAAAACTTGTCCAAATATCTCACCTAACCCTCAGATTCGGACGCCAACGTTTCCGAGATTGAATTGTAAGGTGATTTGAAACGGGGGGTTAGGCGGATTCAGTCGAATAGGACTGAGTTTGGATCCTATCCCTGTCCGACAAGCACTTGTCCGGCAGGAATCCAGGTTTTTTGAATTAGTTTTTCTGCTTTTGTCGGTAGTCACACAATGATGGTGCGATCCGTAGTGGGTCGCAGACCAGGGTTTCGAAATGAAAAATATGCAACGCAGCCAGTCAATCAAGCAAGGTGCTAGACGATTTTTTAAGGCCGTCCTCCAGGGTGCTTTGCCAGTATTGACCACCCGCAAATCGCGTCCTATCCACTTTGAGCCACTAGAAACGCGACAATTGATGGCCGGCGACTTTTACGATGCAGCATCAACGGCTGCGAATTCGACTGTTGCAGGGACGAACATTCCCGCCCTGGTCAACAGTGCTCCCATGAGCACATCTGGGATGGTCGGCGAGGGAGAAGATGCGCAAAACTTGGTTGAATTTGCAAAAGCCCTTCAGCAGGCTGGGGTTCGATTTTTTGGCGCCGACTGGTGTTCCGTTTGCACCGAACAGAAGAAATTGTTCGAGGATGGAGCCCATTTCCTACCTTTCATTGAGATGACGAATCCGGATCGTACGCGCAACGCGACCGCGATCAGCGAAGGAGTAACACAATACCCAACATGGGAATTCAGTGGCGGTCAGCGTGTCACGGGTCTGCAAACCCTGCAGCAGTTGTCAACCTTGTCCGGCGTTGCGATCCCGCTTGGAAGCAGTCCAACGTTTACTGCCATTCCAAACCAAACCGTCCTCAACGGTTCGCCCTTGCATGTCCCGGTGGACGCATACGATCCGAACGGTGGTCCATTGACGATCACGGTGTCAAGCAGCAATCCATCGGTAATCAGCGCAGAAATGATTACCAATAACAAGGCATGGAAGATCTCGGTCAATGGTTATGGGGACATGGTCTACCGATTGTTTGCGGACGAAACCCCGCGCCCAGTCAACCGCATCGAGACGTTGACCAACAACGGTTTTTACAATCAAACCGCGACGAACAAGATCATTTTTCACAGGGTGATCGACAATTTTGTACTTCAGGCCGGCGACCCGACGGGCACCGGCAGCGGTGGTTCGACGCTTGATAATTTCGACGATCAATTCAACGTCAACCTACAGCACAATCGAACCGGTATTCTCTCCTATGCCAAGTCCTCTGATGATACCAACGACTCTCAGTTCTTTATCACCGAGGGACCCCAACGCCATCTCGACTTCAACCATTCTATCTTCGGTCAGTTGATCGAAGGGGACGCCGTACGCGAAGGCATTTCTCGGACAACAGTCGGTAGTAGCGATAAACCTATATCGGAAATATCGATCAATTCCGCATCGATCTTCAATGACACTGAGAATGGACTGATTAGACTCAAGGCGCTGGCGGCATCGGGCACGGCGACCATTACCGTTCAAGTTGCGGATGTGAATGGCAATCAATTCTCTCGGACGTTTACGGCTACCGCTGCATCCGACACGGCGAACGGGGCACCCTTCCTGAATGACATTACGGTCCCGGCAATCGCACCTGGTCAGACAGTCACGATCCAGCTCTCGTCTCAAGACGCCGAAGGCCAGGCTGTGACTTACGGAGCCACCAAAAGTGGTTCTGTTGATTACCAGTTCAATGTGAATCCAACGACGGGATTGCTGAGCGTAACCGCCCCGCAAAACTATACGGGTTCGTTCGATTTGAGAGTAAGCGTTCAGGCCACAGACCTATCGACGGTCACGACAGGAGATAAAACGGATAGTCAGATTCTCCGGTTCAATGTGGCTGCTTCTATTTCGGCACCAACGGCAGTGGACTTAGCAGCCGTGAGCGATACCGGAACAAGCGATTCGGACAACATCACCAATGCGGCCAGCATGCAGTTCATCGTAAGCGGTACAACTGCTGGAGCGACGGTGAACTTGCTTGTCGGTTCTCAAGTTGTCGGGACGGCAGTGGCTACAGGTGCAACCACTACCATCACGACTACGTTGGTTTCGCAGATCGGAAACGGCACTCAAAGCGTTGTTGCGAGACAAACGCAAGACGGCCAAACAAGCAATGCTTCACCGGCTTTAGCTGTGGTTTATGACTCGACCGTTCCGGCCGCCATACCATCATCCGCCTTGCCTACGACCGCGAACGTGGGCAATGCATTGAACGTTGACTTAGCCAGTCCAGAAGAAGGCCAAGGATTGCGTTATTCACTTGAAAATGGTCCCGCCGGTCTAGCCATCAATGCCACAACAGGCCTAATGACTTGGACACCCATTGCGAGTCAAGTCGGTTCTCAAACCGCGAACCTTCGCCTAACGGATGCCGCAGGTAACTCTCAGACGCAAGCGTTTGTGATTTCGGTTGCGGATACTGCGAAAGTAAGTGTGACGCTGCAAGCCTTTGACTCCACCAATACCACGGCCTTGACGTCGGCCTCGATCGGTCAAGAAATCGTTTTGCGAATCGTCGTCAACGATCTTCGTGTAGGGGGCAATCCCGAGGGAGACGGCGTCTTCTCAGCTTATATGGACTTGTTGTATGACGCAGACAAAATGGAATTGGTCGGAAGCAACCCGCTGACCTATTCCTCGTTATTCGGAAACGGTAGAAGCGTTCCGGACATAAGTGTGCCAGGTATCGTTGATGAGCTAGGTGCATTCTCCAGTTTTAACGTTGGGCCGGGTCGCGATCCCCAGTTGCTTGCAACTCTCCGCATGCGAGTGAAAGCAGCCGGCCAAGCCGTGTTTAGCACCAACCCTGCCGAGAGTGACAGTCGCGGTTTTGCAGTCTTCGAAGAAGACACGGCAGTTCCACCAGCTCTCGTTTCGTTTGTCTCCTTGAATCTTCCCATCGGCCAAAACTTTATCGCAGCCGATGATACGTTCAACTTCGATGAAGATTCGTCGAACAACTCACTCGCGGTTTTAGAGAACGACACCATCGTCTCAGGCTCAAATACAGTCCTGACTTTGCAATCGCTAGGCACTCCATCCCAAGGTGGAACGGTCTCAATCGCATCCGACCTCAGGCGAATTATCTATACGCCCCCGGCCAATCTCAATGGCCAAGAGATTTTCACTTACACCGTGCAAGACCAAACCGGTGCCACGGCGTCGGCCACCGTCACTGTCCAACTCCGTGCCGTCAACGATAACCCGGTCGCCGTCAACGACTCGCTCGATACAGTCAAAACAACCGACAAGGATGTATTTATCCCTGTCTTAATCAACGATACACTTGGTCCGGATACCGGTGAGACTCTCACGGTCATTCAAGTCGGGACGCCCAATCAAGGTGGTACGGTTCGGTTGGGTACGGGTGGAAATGGCGTCATCTATACTCCACGCTCGGGTTTTACCGGCAACGAAACCTTTACTTACACAATCAGCGATGGCAATGGAGGAACATCCACGGCCTCGGTCACTGTCACGGTGTCCCCTGCGGTTCCACCACCGACCGTGGTCGGCGAGTCGTTTACCATCGTCGAAGATGCCGCAGCGGCTGAGTTCGACGTACTGTCCAACGATCTGCCAGCCCAAACTGGCGATACGCTTTCGATCACGGATGTCAGGGCACCCAATGGAACGGCAACCATCACATCGAATGGAACGCGGCTTACCTTTGCTCCGAATGCGAACTTCTCAGGTCAATCGCTTGTGGTCTATACCGTTCGCAGCAGCAATGGAGGTTTAGCAAACGGCACCGCAACCTTTACGGTAACGGGCGTCAACGATCCGCCTAATGCTGTCGATGATACTTTGAGTCCCTTGTCTTCTCCAAATCAATCGTTGGATGTGCTAGCAAACGATCCGCTTGTGGACACTGGCGATGTCTACACGATCACGGCAATCACCCAACCGGAAACGGGCAAAGGGACTGTGCAGATAGGGCCCAATGGCAAAAGCCTTCTTTACAGTGCGCCTAACATCGACTTCAGTGGTGCAGTGGTGTTCACCTACACGATCAGTGACGGGACATTAACGGATACAGCTACGGTAACCCTCACCGTACAAAACTTTAAGCCCCGCGATCTTGAACTTGTGTATCCTCCGTTCTTCAGAGACTTACCCGTAACGGTAGAAATTCTAGACGCATCGGGCAGCGGTTACGTGTCAACTGCGATTCCGATCGTACCGACCGAAGCTGGGGTCGAGATCGAGAACGTCGGACCTGGAAGTTATCGGTTCTCCATACCTGATTTGCCATTCGTCTCCGGTGGCGCTCAGTCCGTAGTTGTCACTTCGGCATTCAGTGATCCAAGTTCGATCACCCCTGCCTTCAACGAGGGTACCAGAGTGGCTCGCTTCGTTGACATTCGCGATTTCATGGGTCAAAACCTGAAGCGAGGTATCACCTCTGCAGTCGCAGCAAACAAGGAATCTGCCTGGACGGATGGTCAAGGTGATTGGAGGAACTTCAAGAACATTAAAGTCTCTTTGAATACGGCCGGCGATCAATTGACCCTCCATGCAACGAATCCATCGAATCAAAACGTTCAAGCGACGTTGCCTGTTAGCGATCCCAAAGTCGTCATGCGAGGCAAAGAGGGGGATGCATCCTTGTACCGTATCCAGGCACATCCGTCCGAACTGACCTTCACCCCGGCGACTTCGACGTCGTCTTCGTCGACTTCGACGAACGCTACGAACAATTCGAGCGGCTCGGGCGAAGGGGAGCAGGGATCCGCTACCCCTCCAGTCGCCAACGACCGGCGGGAAAGCGTTTCGCTCAATCCTGCACTGGTGGATCAAGTGATTCAGCAAGTAAAGGCACCACCGCAGCGGATGATCGCATCCAGCAATGCGTCGGATTCGACCAAACGAACCGAATCCAACCCGTTGCCTTCGCAACCCGCAAGCGCAACTGTTAGCTCCAATCCCATCTCGAACGGTTTCCGACGCGGCTTTCGAACGCGTTAACGTGTGACGAGTTCCAAGGTTTTACCGAATCCCTGGAGTACTCGGGTGGGGTGGGGCCACCCCTGCAAACATGTTTTCCTGGACTTTGCCCAATCTATTCATTGCCTGGGAGGGTGAGGCTCCTGCCGAACCGTGGCGTATTAAGCTCGGCAGGAGCCTCGCCCTCCCATTGATTATTGCAAAGATGTTCTAAACTTGGCGAATCAGGACTTCACAAAGCTGTAAAGTGCGTCGTCGGTGCGAATGAAAAAGACACCTTCGGAAATGACGGGTGTGGCCATGATTCGCTCACCGAAGTCGTGGGAAGAAATGATTTCCCACTCTTTCCCGGCCTTCATAATGGTCATCACGCCACTCTCGCTCGTAAGGTATACTTTGCCATCCCCGGCAACCAACGAGGAATAGTAATTTCCTCGACCTTCGGCGCGCCCCTGGTGCAGCATCTGGCCATTGGTGATATCGATGGTGGTGATGATACCGCTGTCCTTTACCATCGTCAGCACACCTTCATAAACTACCGAGCTAGGCACTGTTGGCAACCCACGCGTATAAGTCCACTTCACGAATCGACTTGTTAATTCACCACTGGAGCCAGGCTCAATTGCAACGGCCATGTTTTGAGCCCTTTCGAAGACGAGAGCATGACGAGTCCATTCGCTCTCTTCGAGTTTTTCATTTTGGTTTAAGTCGATGCGAAAGAAACGATCCAACACCGGACTTCCAGCGGGCAGTTCGTTCTTCGAAATCATTTTGTCTTGATCGATATCGTACTTGCCAATCGCATCCTGAAAAGGTTCCATGGCGATGCGTTCACCCGGATCACCTCCTGGAGTCCATGATGCAATGTAAATAACGCCATCATGAATCAAGGGTGTTGAATCCATGATTCGCGACAGCCCGTTGTACCACCATCGTTTCTTGCCCGTCGCCGCGTCATATGCCAACAGTTGAAGCGAGCCGGCAACCAGTATTTCTTTGGCGCCATCGCGTTCGAGCAAGATGGGAGTGGAGTAGCTCCTGGTTGCTTCTTCGCGTGGTATTTCCCACTTCGTCTCGCCCGTCCGTTGATCTAGCGCAATGATAAAACTGCCTAAGTCATGGTCTTCGTTCAGGATGACATTGTCGTCAACCAAGATGGGTGAACTGCAGGCTCCGAACTCATCCTGAAACGGTCCCATACGGCGTTCCCAGAGCAATTTTCCATCGAGATCGTAACACAACATTCCATAGCTTCCAAAGAACGAAAAGACTTGGCTGCCATTGCATGCTGGCGTCGACGAAGCCGGGCTGCCGGTGACATGAAAGGCCTCCAACGTTTTTGTGGGTACTATTTGTTTCCATCGAATGCGACCGCTAGCTCGGTCAATTGCAATCGTTGCCAACTCTTTTTCCTCGGCTTGAAACGTGGTGAGAAAAATCGAGTCACCACAAACACACGGTGTCGAATGCCCTTTTTCAATGGGCGTTCGCCACAACTGCTTCGCACCTTTTTCGAAATCTGCTGGTAGCTCGCGGTTTCCTATCGCAACTCCGTGATCGTGTCGGAAGTAGGATAACTCTTGGGAAAGTCCCATCGAGGAAAACACGCAACTCATCGCGACGAACCAAATTTGATCTGAAATCTTCATCGTTCACTCCTATTGTTTCAACTGTCCACTGCCGGTCCGCACGGTATTCTACTCGGTTTGAATCACCGGACGGCTCGCGCCGTTCCGCTACCAAATGATAGCGGTAGGGCGCAAGCCCTCCGGTGATGGCCCAAGCCTTTCTTGACCGCCCAGCAGCGACAGCCATCTCGCGTTGACGCTCTCAGGTTTTCAAACGGTCGCCAGCGACGATGATCCAATCACATCTTAGGAGCAGAAGGCCCTACGGGTAACAACCTTGCTTGGAACTCAGTCTCGCAGGCGGTCAATACTTTTTGAATAACGGCATCCGCTCGTTCACTGGTCAACGTTTCTGACGAACTGCGCAAGTGGAGACTGAGCAATACTCGCTTTTTACCCTCGCCGTCCTTTTTGGTGTCTCGATAAATCTCGCGGAACAAGACGTTGATACATAAGGATCCAGCCGCTTTTTGAATCACCGAAGAAAGAGTCTGCCATTGCAACGGCTCGTCCACGATGAAATTCAAGTCTCGCTCGATGGTTGGAAACGGAACGATCGGTTGCAACTGAGGAACCATGCGTGCGTGCGAGAGGAGCATATCCAAATTCATCTCACCTACTGCGTTGGCTATGTCAAGCTTGACCGCATCCACAATCGAACGATGGATTTGCCCGACCCACGCGATCGGATGACCGCCGACTTGCCAAACGACACCACTGTTCGGAGCCAGACAGTCCCATTTCACGACGTGTTTGGTCACATGCAATGGGATAAATTCCGGGCCGCAAATACGGTCGAGTATCTCTTCAAAGGCACCCAATACGACTCGAATATCAGACGGACCGATGATGCCCAAGTTGAACTGCTCGCAGGGCTTTCCCGAAGGTTGTGAGATATAGACGTTGGCCGTTTCAAACAACATCGAATCGCGATTCGTTTGCGATTGGTTGTACAATCGAGCTGCGATCAAACTTGGGATCAGCGATCGCCTCAATTGGCTTGCTCCCTCGAGCAACGGAACCAGTGTCGTCATCGCGTCTTCTGCGGTCCAAGGTGAAATGACCGAAGCAGGTGACCGGCCAATCAAACTCGGAGTGAGTGTCTCATCGAAGCCAGCCGCGCAGGCAACCGACCGAACCGTTTGCATGACGACATCCTTGGGCCGCTTGGCCGACGACACCAGTGGAACAGGCGCGTCCTCCGGAATCTGATCGTAGCCGTAGATCCGAGCGATCTCCTCGATCAAATCGATTTCACGAGTCAAATCCGAACGATACGTTGGCGGTATTACGGTTGCTTCGTGGCCCTCGTCACCATTCGAAATCTCGCACCCCAATCGCGACAAGATGTCCAGCGATCGTTCCCATGGGAGTTCGATCCCCAGAACGCTGATGATCTTGTTTTCTCTCAAACCAATCGACATTCGAACAGTTGCACCCTCTCCCGTGTCGACCGCACCCGCCAATAATTGGCCACCTGCGATTTGCAAAATCACTTCGCAGCATCGTCGTGAAGCCCAATCGAGTTGAGCTCCATCCACACGGCGTTCGTAACGATACGACGACGGCGAATGAAGTTTTAATTTGCGGGCTGTGCGACGAATCGAGAGAGGTACGAACTCGGCCGCCTCAATCAGCACGTCGACCGTACTTGGTGAAACTTCGCTATCCGCGCCTCCCATAACGCCTCCTATGGCGACCGCACGTTCCGCATCGGCGATGACCACCATTTGAGGATCGAGTTGATAGGTGCGGTGATCGATGGCAAGAAAACTCTCCTTGTCCTGCGCCGGTCTAACCACGATCTTTCCGCCACGGATCTTAGCAAAGTCAAATGCATGCAGTGGCTGCCCGCATTCGAACATGACGTAATTGGTGGCGTCGACAACATTGTTGATCGACTTAACGCCTATGGATTCGAGCCTTTTGCGAAGCCAATCTGGGCTTGGGCCTATCTTGACGTTGCGAATCACCCGACCAATATAGCGAGGACATGCCGTTTCAAAATGGTTCTCGATGACCAGGGATTTGGCAACCGACTCATCAATGGTCTGCAGTTGAGGCGAGGGATATCGAAGCTCGGAATTCAGCAAAACAGATGCTTCGCGGGCGATGCCAATGTGCCCCAGGCAATCGCCTCGGTTGCTTGTGATTTCCAAATCGATGATCGGATCACCGTCTACGATTTCCGTGCTTTCATGATTGAGTCCCGTCAACGCCCAACGCGTAGCCATTTCTTCGTGGCTAATGCTGATATCAACGTAGTCCGACAACCATTCCCAAGAGACTAACATGCTCTCTCCCGACCTAAGATGCAAATTGACGGAGGAATCGAACATCGCTCCGATAGAGATCTCGAATATCGACGATTCCAAATCGTCTCATGCATAGGCGCTCTACTCCGAGCCCAAATGCGAAACCACTCCATTCTTCCGAATCGATCCCCAAGGCTTGGAAGACATTCGGATCGACCATTCCCGCGCCGCCAAACTCGACCCAATTCCCGTTCCACCAATAATCAACTTCGACGCTCGGTTCCGTAAACGGAAAAAACGATGGGCGAAAGCGAACATGAACATCGCTTCCCAAATAGCTCGTGGCAAACAATCGCAGCACACTTTTGAGTTGCGCCATGGTCACCTTTTTATCGACCCAAAGACCTTCCATCTGATGGAACATGGGAAAGTGCGTCGCGTCCGGAGCATCGGGTCGATAAACGCGTCCAAGCGAAATAATCCGCAAGGGTAATGGCTGTGTCTCCATCACTCGGATCTGAACCGTGCTCGTCTGGCTTCGCAACAACATCGCATCGCGATCCGCCGAGTTGGGACCTTGTTTCTTTGCGGTGGCCAAATAGAAGTTATCTAGCGGGTCGCGAGCAGGATGGTCCTCGGGAATATTGAGCGCCACGAAGTTATGCCAAGTGTCTTCAATCTCTGGGCCCTCGGTGACGTTGAAACCCAACCGGCCCATAATGTCCTTGAGATGCTCAATCGTTTGCGTGATCGGATGAAGCTGTCCAAGCGTTGGACGGATGCCCGGCAAGGTTGGATCGATTTGTGGTCCGCCGGACAACTGAGAAACACCCCCGCCCAGTCGATCTGTGGCTGCATCGAGCGCCGACTGAATCGCTTCTCGAACTTCATTGAACCGCTTGCCAGCAACTGGCCGATGCTCGGATTCAATGGAACCCATCAGTTTTTGGACCGCTTTGATGGCTCCACTCTTAGCACCCACAAAGCGAACGCGCAGCGCCTCCAACTGATCGCTCGACGTCACGGAGTCGAGCGACTGCTTGGCTTCACCGAGAAGACCATCGAGCGATTCGATAAAATTCTTGAGGGACATGCTTGGCTCTCAGAGCGTCTTGGAACGAAACACCAAACTCACAGTAAAAAGTGAGCCCACGACGGATAGTCGCAGGCTCATTGTTTTACGACGCTCCGCGTCGTTCGAATCTTCGCTTAACCGTTCGCTGAGCTGGGCGTCGCGCAGCCGATCGTAAACTAAGCAGCCTTTGGAGCACGCGGGGCAGCAAGAGCCTTCTTGACCGCAGCCACCACAACTTCAAAACCCGGTGCGTCATTGATCGCCATCTCGGACAAGGTCTTTCGATCCAGCTCGATTTGAGCCAACACCAACCCTGCAATGAACTGGCTGTAACGCAGTCCGTGCATGCGAGCAGCCGCATTGACGCGAATAATCCAAAGGCGTCGGAAATCACGACGCTTGCGGCGACGATCGCGATACGCGAATCTACCTGCTCGAATCAGGTTTTCTTTCGCTGTCCGGTAAAGTCGGCGGCGTCCGCCAACGTAACCCTCTGCTCGTTGAAATAACTTGCGTTTGGCCTGCCGTCTGGCAGCACCTTTTCTCGTTCTCATGGATGAGCAACCTTATCGTTGCATGTGGCGTCTCAGGTCATCGCGATGGTTGCCGAAAGTTCAGCAACGAAGGCCCTGTAATGAATTCTCTCGCGATCGTTGTACCCAAACACCTGGTTTCAAAAAATAGGGCCAGTTGTTCTTTCGCAATCCTAGAAGGACGCGTGCGTTGTCTTAGTAGCTATAGCCACGCAATGCGTCGACGATGTGCCGAACGTATTGAGGCTCCAATACCTTGGTGCCCCGCAATTGCCGAATCTTCTTGGCCGATTTGCTAATGGCCAAGTGACTTGTGCCAGCCTTTCGATGCTTGACCTTGCCTGATGCAGTCAGTCGAAATCGCTTCTTGGTGCCCTTGTGTGTCTTTTGTTTACTCATTTAAGTGCTACGAAGTTCTATTAAATGGGCCTATAAGCGTAACTAATGGATGCGATGCGCCGCCGAGTCAGTAAGTTTCTAAAATCGTGGGGATCCAAGTTTACCGGCACACCGCGATTCGTCCAAGGCTAAAACGACTGTAAAATCCTCAAATCCTCACTTTGCCTTCAAAAGTAGGCGAACGCCGAGGCTGTGAATGATTGTCGTCGCCTTTCGCTCCACAAAAGTACGCGTTCTCGATCGGATAGGCTATGGTAACCCGATGGCTAACGGCTTGTTGATTTAGTGAAGTCGTTATTGGTTAAGTCCGGTATGACGGACTTCCAAGTCCGTCAATGGGGAATTCGACGGACTTGGAAGTCCGTAGTACCATTCAATCAACAAGTCGGTAAGCGAGGAATTGCAGTCGGCTCCTCGCCGTGAATGCTATCTGCATTGATTTCTTATGCAGCCCGACGTTGTTCGTTGACGGGACCTGCGGCAAGGCTGCGGAAATGGGACAGGGAGCATGATAGTTCAAGCGTTCCATTCGGGGCATAGAGCTTAATTTGCCCCTCTTCCTGAAACCAAACCAGGCTAAAACCCATGAGTCCGAATCGACGCCCGCAGTACGAACCGTTGCGAATGAGAGTGGTCTCGTGGATTGCGGTCTGAGAACTGTCAGAGCCTGTCTCGTGAGCAACAAAAGCGTGCAATGAACTGCGAATTGAGTCGGCAATGTTGGTCGGCATGGGGTCAGATGGGTCCATTCGAGTTGTTGTTCGTCACGCGATCTATCGGCAGCGACTGCCTGCCTTTACGAGCTAATTCGGCACAGACCCTACAGATTACTTTGAATACGTAAAACGATTGAAAGCAAGTATTGGTATGAATGGCTAACTTTTCCGCTCGGAGCGACCGATGTCAAAGATGTCGAGACGACTCTTTCGCCTTTGCGGATTGGTCAAGCAAGACTGACAATGCATCCCCGATCTGGAGCCAACAATCGAGTGCAAGCATACCCTTCATCCGTTGATAGCAATTGCGGCATCGTGCAACTGGACGGGCAACCTCGTTTCCAGCATAGTTGGATGCCTGAAACATCGAAGCCATGGGCGATTCTGACGATTGTGCATGGATTTGGAGATCATAGTGGACGATTTGCTGGCATGGGAACTTCGCTAGCAAGCTTAGGCGTTCGCGTTCACGCCACGGACTTGGTCGGTCACGGTCGCAGTCCGGGCAAGCAGGGATGCATCAAATCGTATGACCAGCTTCTGGAAGAAGTACGATTGAGTGTTCAGCATTCCCATTCACTATGTCCGCGCATGCCGCATTTCCTCTTTGGCCAAAGCATGGGAGGGAACTTAGTTCTAAACCTTGCTCTTCGTCGACCAGAATCGATGTTGAACGTTCAAGGTATTATCGCTGGATCACCGATGCTGAAATCCGGTGCTATGCCCAAGGAAAGAATCATGGACGCTGGCAGATGGCTAGCCGAAAAGCTTCCCAATTGGCGGATCAAAGCTCCGGTCGAAGTCGCGAAATTGAGCAGTGATCGACGGGCCCAGGACGCTTACCTCATGGATCGATTAGTGCATCGCAGTATGTCCTTGCGCCTGGCAGCCAACTTGATCGATTCCGGCCTTTGGGCTTTAGAACGCGCGGCGCTGTTGCAGACGCCAAGCCTCCTAATGCACGGATCGGACGACACGTTGACATGCCCGGTGGCGACCAAAATGTTTGCGGAATCTGCTGGCTCGATTGCAACCTTCAAGAGCTGGAGTGGCTGCCGTCATGACTTGCATGATGATATTCAGCGTGAACGAGTCTTCGCCTTCATGACGCATTGGATGAAGCAGCACTGCATTACCTCGTTCAAGATGGCGAGGCCGTTAACCCCCCAGGCCGCGTAACTTGAGCAGCGGAACAGCGCAGGCTGTCCCGTGAAGATTCTTAAAGTAGGAATCACGACGCGGAGCGTCGTGCAACTAAGTAAGGATCACGACGCGGAGCGTCGTGCAACTAAGTTTGCCAACCTATCTTCCTCTCAGGGACGTCACTTTGTCAGGTCGAACTTGTATACGTTTTTCGACGAGCTGGCATCGACCGTAGCGGTGAACCCAGACTTGGTTGAGTCGCCGTACTTTTCGGGTATCGGTGACACTTCTTTCTTGGCTCCGGGGAAGCCTGGCATTTCGGGAACCACATCCGGAACGAACTTCAAGGCGACGTTGTAGCTTCCCACCATGGCACCGTCGCCCGGTGAATTTGTTTGAAGCTTGAAACTTCCATTCGCGTCGGTGATCCCTTCTGCAATCTGTCCCTTGCCATCTGCTGGGTTGAACACGACGGCGATTTTTGCAATCGGAGTTCCTTGGTAGGTGACGACTCCTCCGGCAGGCACAGGACTGTCGCTCCCCCCACAGCCCGTTAGCAAGCCGGATACGCAAAGAACGAGACACAAACGATGGATGCGACGAACTAACAAAACATTATCTCCAAGAAGATAGATATGGGACAAACTTCAGTAACATTAAAAAGAAAGAAGCGTAGAAACGATAGCTTCTTGGCATACTTGGGCGGGACCGATGGTCCCGCCCTTACTTCCGTTTCGTCCGGTGTATTTCACCCGACGGCTCGTCCAAATAGTCCAAAACTATTGGTCGTCGCTAGCGACTTCACCACTGCTGATCGTGGCATAGGCACGGTAAATTCCGATATCGATGCTCTCGCTTACGAATCGAACACTGGCATCACCCAGGCCGAAGTTACCACCGCCCGTATGCCTACTGGCGAAGGAGTAGTTGTTCGGCCAGTTACCGATATTCTTTGGTCGCTTCAACACTCCGTTGAGTGGCATGGAACAGGTTGCGGTGACGGCGTTTGGATTGTACCACCAGTTCCATTGGCTCCAGCCCGGCAGAGCCTCACCAATCGCGTAAGTATTTGACGTGCCATCCGTGAGGTCCCTCATACGCGTGACCGGATTCGTTCCGTTTTGATTGGAACAAAGGATCCCGTTGCCCATATTCAGGCCATCCGTGTTGCCGGCATTTCGTCCACCTGGCGTAGAAATCGGTGAGAAAACTCCCCACGCCCAGTTGCTTCCTGCACACGCTTTGTAATTGGTGACTGCCCATGTCCCCGGGGGGTTTATGTTGACGTCGGAACGGTTGCCGAGGCGGCCGTTGTTGTTTTCGTTATCGGAGGGGCAAAGGTAAGCTGGAACGACTGTGTTTGCGATTGTCTGGTTCATCAAAAAATTGGGCGTTGTGCCCTGGAGCCCCACCTTGAAGTCAATGTTATTAAACATTGTGGATTGCTCGATTTGCGGCAGGATCATCTGCATCCAACTCTTGCCGGTATTGGCAATACCTGGTCCACCGAGCGCGCCTCGATTGGCACTATTGATCGGAAATACCCTGAACGTGTCATGGTAGTTGTGAAACGCAAGCCCAAGCTGCTTCACATTGTTGGAGCATTGCATCCGTCGAGCAGCTTCGCGAGCCGCCTGAACGGCAGGAAGAAGAAGCCCTACTAAAATTCCAATGATTGCAATCACCACGAGAAGTTCGACCAGCGTAAACGCAAGCCGGGGCCGAATGGTACTACGACGCATGAGAAAACCCTTTATGAAGAGAAAAACAAAAAACGATATGAACTTGGAACGGGAAAATGCGACGGAATGGTTTGGATTTCCACGCAAGAACCCATTCGATGCTCGCTATTGTAACATTGCAAACCCGCACTAGGGGTACCAAGTTCCTTTTGTCAAGAATTTTCAAGGAGATTTTGAGTACAGATCGAAAGTTCGACCTCGCCTCATCCAAAAATCTCCGATCGCAACCGGTCTCGCTCTCGATCGATTTGTTCGGGAGTGGCCCCCAAGTCTTTGATCAAGTACTCCGCCAACGCCATCGCGACTTCACCCTCGTCCGAGAAGACGGTATCGGCACCCATACGAATGAGATTCGAACGCTCAAACAGGTAGGAAGAGCGGACAATGACTTTGATCTTGGGGTTGAGTTCCCGAGCAATCTTGATCATTTGCTCAGGGCTTTGGAATGTGGATGCGCTTAAGATCAAGCTTAGGCTTGATTCAATCCCGGCCTTTTTGAGCGTTTCTGGATGATTGGCATCTCCGAGTACGGCACCATAGCCCGCATCCCGAATTCCTTGAATGCTGTTATGGTTCATTTCAATGATGGTTGTGGCAATGGAATTTCCCGTCAACAACTTAGCAAGCGTTTTCCCCACAGGCCCAAATCCTACAATGACGGTTCTATGCAATGCATCCAGGCTATCGGTAATAGGAATTTCGGCGATTGCGGGACGCATCGAAAAGGGCACTCTCACCGTTTCCAAGGCACTCCATCGAGCATAACGCCGCAGTCCGGTTTGGATGGGATGCACCAACGTTTGAAACATGGGTGAGCAGGAAATGGAAAGGATCGAAACGGTCACCAGTACATTCATCGCTTCGGCGGGCAGAATGTCCATTTGTCGCGCAAGAGTCGCAATGATAAATGAGAATTCGCCGATTTGAGTGAACGACGTTGCAACCCGCAATGACAATCGCATAGGCTGACCAAGAACCAGCATGATCAACACGCACGAGAGAGGTGTAACGATCATGACAATCATCAACGTCGAAACGAGCAATAACTTGGACTGAACCAAAACGATTGGGTCAAAGAGCATTCCCACGGAGACAAAGAAGAGTACCGCAAAAGCATCTTGCATCGGTAACGCATCGGATGCGGCCCGGAGACTAAAATCAGAACGCCCCACGACGACCCCTGCAAGAAATGCACCCAATGCCATCGAAATCCCGAATAACCTGGCGGATGTCAAGGCGATTCCGAGGACGAGGACCAAGATCGTCAACGTAAACAGCTCTCTCGATTTGGTTGCCGCAACATGTTGAAGTATACGAGGTATGAGTTGGCCTCCAAGCAAAGTTATTGCAACCACAACCACCGCCATTTTAATGGCAGCCCAAAAGAGGGCCATCGTGACGCTCAACAGGTTGAATGGTTGATTGCCTGCAAAGGAGGGGAGAAGTACAAGACTCAGGACTGCCAATACATCCTGAACGATGAGCCAGCCAATCGCGATATTGCCAACCTGTGTCTGCAGTTCGTTGGCGTTCGCGAGAACTCGAGTGACAACCACCGTACTAGCAAGCGAAAGGGCGAGGGCAAAAACAATCGAGGCATTCCAATCCCAGCCAAACATTTTCGCGACAATCAGCCCTGCGGAGAAAGAAATGGCACATTGAATGATTGCGCCTGGTACGGCAATGCGCCGAACACGCATCAACTCCTGGACATCCAAGTGAAGTCCCACCCCGAACATCAATAAAATCACCCCAAACTCTGCCAGTTGGTCCGCGATTTCAGCATTGGCAACAAATCCAGGAGTGAATGGGCCAACCACAACTCCGGCGAGCAGGTAACCCACAATGGGAGACAACCCCAGACGGTGCGAGAAATAGCCCAGGATGAGAGCTGCCCCCAATCCACCGGCGATGGTCATCAACAGGTCCAAGTCGTGCATCCAAGATTCGCAGTCATTTTAGAAACGTGGTCAAGAATTGGTTCGATGGTACCGACAACGCATCGGAAAAATCCAAACAAGCCCTAAAGAAATCGTAACCGATGGAATTGCGATTCATCTATATTCCATATTATTCTATTTTCCCAAACCACAACCGATCCATCCGACACCGTGAAACAAGCCATTGCATTCCTTGCCCTGCTGCACTTGCCGCTGGCCGCGTTGCAAGCCGCGGACTCGCCTGCCTCCAAGCCCAACATCGACAGCATCGCGGTGCGAGGGGTGCGATTCACCGATGCGTATGCGAACGGATCGTTCTGCACGCCGACCCGAGCGGCGCTGATGAGCTGTCGCTATCAGCATCGCTTCGGCATCGAAGACCTAGGCGGTCCGCTCCCGGCGCAGCACGCCCAGCGTGAAGGCTATAGGCGTGGAAAGCTTGGCAAAGGTTCTACTGTTTGTTGCAATTCGCGATGGACTGTGATAAACCATCGACTTGTTTTGCAATTCGGTTCTCGCTTTCGAATGCATTGAATATGGCTGCCAAGACAGCATCGGAAAAAACTGCTTCCAAACCGACCGCGATCCATGCCTTTGATTTCATGGAGTCGAATCCCGCAACTCCAATGCCTCCCATCATCGCGTGCTTTGGATCGGATGACTTTTTGCGGCGAATGGCCATTCATCACTGGATCGAGAGCTCCAAACTCGATTCAGAAACGATTCGCGCGTACGACGGCGACGAGGATAGTTGGCGAGATGTGCACGATGAGCTTGCGACTCGCTCCTTGTTCGATTCCGGGGGCGGACGACTTGCGATCGTACGCGGGGCGGACAAATTTGTTACCAAGAACCGCGAGGCACTCGAACGCTGGGCTGAAAACTTCGCTCCGGACTCAAGTTTGGTGCTTGAGTTGCAGACGCTCGCTGCCAATACCAAACTGTACAAATTGATCGCCAAAAACGGTTTTTTGGTAAACTGCACCCCTCCCGACGAAAAAGCCATGCAGAAATGGATCATCGGATGGGCCAAATCCAAACATGGCCTTCAATTGTCACCGAGACAAAGTTCGCTCATCATGGAACGAATTGGGGCCATTTGCGGTTTAATCGATTGCGAACTGGCAAAACTGGCTTTGTTTGCCAATAGCTCGGGGGACGTGCCCGACGGACGCGTTGCGGAATTGGTCGGTGGCTGGCGGACCCAGACTGCTTGGGAATTGGCGGATGCCATCGCCGACGGTCGTGTTGCGTTGGCGATCGAACAGTTGGACAAATTGCTAATGGCGGGCCAAAATGCGATCGGATTGATGGCCCAGCTTTCTTGGTCGCTCAGAAGATTTGGGTTAGCCGCACAACTCGTGGAGCAATCGGAGCGAGTTGATAGTAGAATACCGTTGTCGGCGGCTTTGGAGCGAGCTGGATTCAAACCTTACGAGGTGGCCAAGGCCGAATCGCGATTGAAGCGAATTGGTCGACCTCGCGCCAAAGCGATGCTCGCAGGGTTGGTGGATCTTGACCTCAAGCTCAAGGGGAGTCACAGCAGCGATCCTCGTGCACGACTGGCTCTCGAAGCGTTGATCATGAAATTGGGTTAGTCTATTCGTCTACTCGTCTACTCGTCTACTCGTCTACTCGTCTATTCGTACTGGAGTTGGAGCATGTTGGTGCGTTGCATGTCCAAAAGGAAAACGGTCCGATTCACCGGGCTGTTCGCTTTCCTTCTCATTGGGTTGCAGGCCGGTCCCATGGAAGCCCAGAACCCGCTCGAGTCGGGGACGTTTGAGCTTTCTGCGCAAGGACTCGCCGATCCGTCGATAGCTAGAATAACTCCCAACGAACTTTCCGTGCAAGACCCGACTGGTTCTGTCACACGATACCAGCGTGCTCCACGCTACGACACAACGGATCAATTGTTGCTGGGTTATAGTTCTAGACAAGCACAACAAGTCATCCGATGGCCGGCCAACAACTCTGGCCGAATGCAAATTGGAACGCTTCAGAATGGCCAGGTGCAATTTGTATGGAGCAAGATGAACATCGTTGCATCGCAGCAGATTGCTCTGTCGAACCCGTCCGCCGATGTCCTTCCACCTGGGCTAGAGGATGTGGGTCTGCTCGGTCGAATGAGGAATAACCAAAGCCAGGGAGCAACTTCTGGCTCTGCCGGCAACCTGTTGAACTTGCCCCAAATGACGGCCATGTCGTTGGCCTCTGGCAACATCAACGAGCGACAATTTCTGTCCATGCAGGGGGGCAATCAGCTCGGCTTCGTCAATCAAGCGACCGGTGTCGACGCCGCCTGGTACATCGCACCTGTGTCGACCAATGTCGTACGCCTTCAACAACGCTTTCAGAATGACTGGTTCGCGATCGGATTGGGAAATGTTCCCAACGCAAATCTCATGTATACCCGACTCGGCAACCGCAGACTGGGTGGGGCGACAGGCTCATTGCCACTTTCGCTGCTTCCGATCCACAATGGAGCCGACCAACTCTGGCGTATCCAAAACATCTCTGGTGGAGGCTATTGTTTCGAAAACGTGATGTACCAAGGCATGGGGCTTACTTGCGTTCCAAACCAAGGGCTGTTTCTGCAGCCGATCACCTATAACCCTTGGCAAGTTTGGTGGCCACAGACCCCTACGTTTGTGTTGCCGCAGCCTCAGTTCAGAACAACTCAACATCAAGTCGTGCCGAACCAACCGCTGGGTTCGACAACCGTGCAAATCGTCAATTCCCACAGCGATACGTTGCTGGTTTTGGTTGCCGACCGCCGCAATCCGCAGCAACTTCAAAAATTGCGAATCCCTTCGCGCGGCAGTGAGCGTATCCAGTTGGATCGCGACGCTGGTGCGACCATTGTCGAAACGGTGGAGACGTTGGATGCATTCGGAAACTGGCAACAGCAGCAATTCAAAACAGCCATTCCATCGAGCGTTTTATATGATATCAGCGTCTACGAAGAATTCTTGCAATCGATCGCAATCGATCGAACAGGGAAAAGTCCCAATCCAATCGAAGACATCAACTACCAACCCCGTGCGGTCGGCTTTTTTCTAGTACCGCCTGGTGACGATTTGCCAGCGCAAGCAGACATCGATGCCTACCGAATTGCGGAGGATGCACGCAATCCCGGTGCCGTGCGCAAGCTCAGTCAGCGAGACTTGGAACGCAACAGCCCTGCACCAGCGACGACGGATCCACTCAAAGACTTACTGAAACAATTCCAGAAACAACGGGGAGCGTTTTGAGCGATACAACCCAGCCGATGGCAAATGAAACGCCGTTCGAGCTATCCGAAAATGCACCCGTCCATGTCGAGTTTACCAGCGAGGCCCCGCAACCCTTGTCGAGGCGAAAGCGGCCGAAGCGGAAACGCACGAATTGGCCGTTGCTCACCATTGCGATCTGTCTATTTTGCGTTTACGTCTTTTACGTTTTCGTCCTGCCGGAGTTTCAAGTTGGACTTTTTCGATCGCGATTTCCCAAAAAAATGCTCCCACCGGAGCTCGCCCTCAAGTGGTCCACGAGAAACTTGTTGAGAACGTGCGAGTTTTTGTTCGTTGGATGGTTCTTTTATCTCGGTGCGAGCATAGGCAGTTTCTTGAACGTCGTGGCGGGGCGAATGCCTGAGGGCAGAACGATCGTTTTTGGCGGTTCGAAATGTCCATATTGCAACACGCGCCTGAGCTTTCTCGACAATACGCCCGTTCTTGGTTGGTTGCTTGTCCAAGGCAAATGTCGCACGTGCCGGTTACCGATTGCGCCTCGCTACCTCATCATCGAGGTGGTCATTGGTGCGATTTTTGTGTGGATTGGTCTTTGGGAATTGGTCTCCGCAGGATCGAACTTACCCCATTGGGATTCGTCAGGGCGAAGCGGGCTGACGTCTCTGGTCCTTTTTACGCAATGGCACCTGATTGCTGCAGCCCTTTCTCATGCCGGCATGTTTGCCGTTCTGATCATGCTTGGCGTTGCGAACGAAGGCCGAAAACCGTTCCCCATTTTGCCGTTTCTCGTGATCGCAACCGCGATTGCTTGCCCGAAAATCATCAATCCTTCGCTGGATTTCGTAACTTGGAGCGAACCATTCCAACGCAGCCTGATTGGAAAACTCGGGCCGATCGCAAATCCGCTGGTCTCCATTCTGTTGGGCGGTTTGTCAGGATTGGGTTTGGGTTGGGTTTCTTCGTTGCTGATTGTGAAAAGCGACGACACCGTTGTGCAGCGGCACTGGATCCTCCAATGTTTTTTAATTGGATCGGTACTAGGTTGGCAAAGCGTTGTGACTATCGTATTGTGTAGTTTGATTGTCTACGGAATGATACGAGCCATCTGGTCGTCTCGCTCGGTTTCCACTCAAAGCTTTAAGTCCGTCGAAGCGTTTGTGCCTAGCATTTGCCTTATCGGGATTTGCATATTGCACCATTCCTTGTGGCGGCAAATAGCCTACCTTTTTGGTGTCGTTTAGACGCGTCTTTACGATGCCAACCCATTTCCTCCCTTTCTTAGTATAGGACCCGCCTGTTATGAAAATTACGTTTCATCGATCTTCGATGCGCTTGCTTGCGATCACAGCATTTTCTTGTTGCGTTTCATCTGGATTTGTGCCAGTGCATGCAGATGTCAAGTTGCCGAATATTTTCTCGGACCATATGGTTTTGCAACAAGGCCAAGAGAATCGCATTTGGGGTACTGCCACAGCCGGCGAAAGCCTTTCGATCTCGATCGCCGACAAAACCCTCGAAACCAAAGCGGATACCAAAGGTAACTGGGAGACGAAGCTCCCATCCATGAAGGCCAGTGGCAATCCGATCAAGCTTACGGTCAAAGGCTCGAGCGTCGTTGAAATCAACGATGTCTTGGTTGGCGAAGTTTGGATCTGCTCTGGCCAATCCAACATGCAATGGACGGTAGCGTCCTCGAACGACGCCGACCTCGAGAAACTGACGTCCAACTTCCCCAACATCCGCATGATCAACTTCCCTCAAATCGGAACACAGGACCCGATCTGGAGTCACGATGATCGCAAATGGATGGTCAGTGGGCCAAGCACTGTGTCAGGATTTTCGGCAGTGGGTTATTTCTTTGCGAGACAAATTCATCAAACGACGGGTACACCGATCGGCATGATCAACAACGCCTGGGGTGGCTCGGCCGCCGAAGCATGGGTCAATCGAGATTGGATGAAATCGGACGTTCGCTTTGCAGGACTTTTGAAGCGATGGACAGGAGTCGAAGAGAGATTTGCGGCCTTGTCCGCCAAGACAGATCGCACGGAAGCCGAAAACAAGGAGCTGAACGGACTTCAAGGACAGATGAGAGGGAACGCCAGACCAGGCAACATCTACAACGGCGTACTCAAGTCGCACTTAGGTTACGGAATCAAAGGAGCCATTTGGTATCAAGGCGAATCGAACGCTGGGCGAGCGTATCAGTACCGTGACCTGTTCCCTTTCATGATCGACAACTGGCGCAAAGAATGGGGACAAGGTGATTTTCCATTTTATTGGGTTCAACTCGCGGACTTCCAGCCAGAACGCACCGAGCCGGGCGATAGCGATTGGTCCGAATTGCGAGAGGCGCAAACCATGACAATGGATAAGTTAGCCAATAGTGGCCAAGCAGTGATTATCGATATCGGTGAGGGAAAAGATATTCACCCCAAGAATAAGGTGGATGTTGCACGACGGTTGGCGAGGTGGGCACTTGCGAAACAGTACGACCAGGCAATCGAATTTCAAAGCCCACGATACGAATCGATGGAAAAAATCGAGGGGGGAATCGCGCTTAAGTTTGCCCATGTCGGCAAAGGCTGGCGTCCGTTTGATGTGAACGAACCCAGAGGCTTCACGATCGCTGGCGAAGACAAGAAATTCTACAACGCAGACGCAAAAATCCTGCCTGACGGTCGTATTGAGGTTAAGTCCGCAAGCGTACCTGCACCCGTTTCGGTTCGCTATGCATGGGCACAAAATCCGATCTGCAACATGTTCAGTCAAAACGGCTTGCCGCTAACACCGTTTCGAACTGATGATTGGACTGGTATTACCGCCGGCAAGGATTGATGTGAGTGGCAGTTTGAATTCTAGCTGTACCTTGAGTGGCACGCCCAGCGCTATCGCGCTGGGCGTGCCTCCCGGTGCGGTGATTTGCCAAGTGGTATTCCAATCCTCACCGGACAGCTTGCGCTGTTCCGCTAACAAAATGAGTATCACTTGGGAGTCACGTCTCGGACTTCAACGCAGCTTGGTAAATTTGCAACATCTCCGGCTGCGAGGCTGGCCGGGGATTAAACGCAGCGGTCCACTGTTTTGAAGCGGAGTCCGCAAGTTGTCCCAAAAGCAAGTGCGTATCCTCTGAGTTTGCTTTGGATTGGCTCGGCCACTGAGGTAATCTCTCCAACGACGTTGCTAACTCGGCTTCTTGCATCCAACCCTTGAACACATCAGCCACTCGATCCGAAGCCTTTTGTGTCGTCCTGGACTTGTCATGTGGCAGTAAAGACGCAAGTTCGGCATATCGTTTTTCGACGACCGCACTGTTGAAACGAATGACGTGCGGCATCATCAAGCCGACCGCTTGCCCGTGTGCAACACCCAGCATGGCGGTTAGCGGGTTAGCAAGTGCGTGAGCTGCACCCAACATCGACGCTTCGATGGCCATTCCGGCGAAGCACGCTCCCAATTGCATTCGTCCTCGTGCGTTGACATCGTCCCCTGTTTCAAGAACGTACGAAAAGCTGCGCGACAGCAATTGCCAAGCCTCACGCGAATAGCATTCCGAGATTGGCGTGCGCTTGTTGCAGACAAACGTTTCCAAAGCGTGCGTCATAGCATCAATCCCAGTCAATGCCGTTACCGAGTTGGGTTGCGTGAGGGTTAACGCAGGGTCTAGAATTGCGACCCGACAGGCCGCTTTGGGATCTCCGCACGCCATCTTGACGTGCGTTTCCGAATCGCTGATCAATGCAAAGGACTGAGTCTCACTCCCAGTCCCCGAAGTCGTAGGGATTGCTATCATCGGAAGCATCGGGTGTGTTGCTTTGCCGACCCCCCAATAGTCGCTCATGCGGCCACCGCACGAGTAAAGGAAATTAATTCCTTTCGCACAATCCATGCTCGAACCACCGCCGAGTCCAACCAGCAAGTCAGGTTGAAATTCTCTAGCACGTTGCACACCTAAGTCCACATGATGGGTATTTGGATTCTCGGCTAAATCATGAAACCCTAGGACTTCGACTCCGACACTGCGCAGACTTTCCATGCCGAAGGAATAAATGCCTGCATTCACTACGCCAGGGTCGCTGACGACCAATGCACGCGCACAACCTAGTTCTTTTGCTAGGCTCCCGAGGCGTTGCACCGTGTGTGGACCAAAGATGATTCTTGGACGAAGTTGATAGTCAAATTCCTGCATAGATTTATTGTTTTCATTTTGAACAGCATCACATTTGCGTCTGGTGTGATTATCCACCCCCGGCAACCGGCCGCGACAATCTCAGCGTATTCGGAACAGTTTACCAGTTTCCTTCAATTCGATTGCACCGGTATTCGGGGCAATCTTACTTAACGTGAATTTCTTACAATCTCTCCTCCGATAAACTCGGTTGTGTAGCGTTCATGGATGAACCAGAAAACACTCTCAAAAGAGGGGCAAGATGCCTGTCTGCCAAGTCCGTGGCCGCAACACAAATGAAAAATGGGCCTTTGTGTTTAGGCCGTCACAAAAACGCTAATGCGTTTCAACCTCGTTCAGGATAGGAGTTCCAGAACTATGAAAATGAGCAAATTTGCGCTAAGTGCAATGATTGCAAGCGCTTGCTTCGCGGGAACGGCCTTCGGTCAATCAAACCGATCCAACCCAAGATATTATCCAGCATCTTACTACAGCTATTACCAAGATGGTGCGGCCTCACAAGCTCCAGCACCCATTGCAACAGCCAGTGGCGCCGCAACATCGGCTTCCGGATGCTCTGACAACGGTCCAGCTTGCGACGTCGCTGCGATTTGCGACGGGAAAGGCAGCAGTTGCGATAGTATGGCCAGCTGCGGTTGTGGCGGAATGGGCTGCAAGGGCGGTTGCGGTGCGGGCGGTTTGCTCGGACTCGGCTTGCTAGGTGGGGATTGCAACTTGGGAGATCCATGGAAGCTTGCACCCGATGGAATCGCTGGACTCAATGTCGGCGGATGGACAAGTGTTGGATACCACGATCGCAACACTAATTTCAATTTCAATAACTATGATGGTAACGTACAACTCAGCCAACAATGGCTCTATGCGGAAAAGGTAGCTGACGGTAGCAATGGCCTGGGGTTCGGTGGACGCATCGATTACGTGTACGGTACCGATGCTCCCGACACGCAAGCGTTCGGCATTGACACTAACCCAAATCACTGGGACAGATCATGGGACAATGGCGGAGCGTACGGGCATGCGATTCCGCAGTTGTACGGCGAAGTTGCAGCAGGGGATTTGTCGGTCAAGGTCGGGCACTTCTTTACCATCGTTGGTAACGAAGTCGTCCAATCCACTGGCAACTTCTTCTACAGTCGTCAATTCACCTTCTACAACGCTGAGCCGTTCACCCATACGGGTGCCTTGTCGACCTACAATGTTGACGCTGACACTCAGTTGTACAATGGATACGTCATGGGTTGGGACAGCGGCTTTGACGATAACGGCGATGCTTACATCGGCGGTTTCAAGAAGAAGCTGAACGACACATTCACCGTGTTGTACACAACGGTTCTTGGCCGGTTCGGTGACCGCAATGCGGGTGCCGTTGGCGAAAATGGAGGAGTTCATAACCTGATTTTGACAGCCAATCTGACCGAGAAGCTGACTTACATCTCGCAAACAGACGTTCTGTACACCCACACGAACGACCGTACTACGTATCGTAATACGTATGGAAATATTAATTACCTGATCTACAAGGTAAACGATTGTGTTTCGATTGGAAATCGTTTTGAGTGGTTCAATTTCAGCGGTGCTGCGTTTAACAACGTCAAGAACGACGACAATTTCAACTACACAGCTGGCATCAACTACAGAGTGAATTCGAACTTGATGCTACGCCCAGAAGCCCGTTGGGTCTGGGATCGTCAACGCTACGGATTCAATGAAAACGGAGAATCGAGCCAAGTCGCATGCGGTGGTGACATGGTCTTTACGTTCTAGTTCGGAAGAGAGATAGGCGGATCTAAACACAGAAAGCACCCTGTCAATTGGCAGGGTGTTTTTGTTTGGTGGTTGAGTATCCCCTATCTTGCGGATGGTTTCTAAAACGCAGAGGACGCAGTGATCGCGGAGACAGCGGCTGGGTGAGAGCTCGCTCTGCGCCCTCCGCGTTCTCTGCGTTTCGATTGCCAGCAGACTGCTATAGGTCCCACATGCCCGTGTGGCTATCAATTTATTATCTTTGCCTTTCGCCAAAGTAGCCGTGGTGTTTTACAATTCCTCCATGAACAAAACCGCGAAAGGGCTCATTGCAGCCGCACGACAACTCCGAGCTGAGCTCGATCTGCTCAACTTCACGACACCGGTCGCTCATGTCTACAATCCGTTGCATTACGCTTGGTCGGCTCATGAAAAATACTTGAGCACCTACGCGCAAAGCCCTTGTCGCGTCTTCCTTTTGGGCATGAACCCAGGCCCTTGGGGGATGGCTCAAACCGGTGTGCCGTTCGGCGAAATCGATGCCGTTCGAAACTATCTAAAAATCGAAACCCGAATCGATAAGCCGTCTGTGGAACATCCCAAAAGGCCCATTGAGGGCTTTGCGTGCCAACGGAGTGAGGTCTCCGGCAAGCGTCTTTGGGGGCTCTTTTCACATCGTTATCCCAACCCTGTCGACTTCTTCGCAGAGCATTTCGTTTCGAATTACTGCCCGCTTGTCTTCATGGACGAAGGGGCGAGAAACGTGACTCCTGACAAACTCTCGGCGAACGAAACTGCCCTCTTGGATGCGTCTTGCGATCGCCACTTGCAACAGTCGTTGCTATTGATAAAGCCCGAGTTCGCTGTTGGGGTTGGCGCCTATGCCCAAGCTTGCTTGAAACGCGTTTGCGACTCTCACCAACAATTAAAGGATACGACGGTTTGCAAAATATTGCATCCGAGTCCAGCTTCGCCTGCGGCAAACCGCGACTGGTCGGGGCAGGCCACCAAACAACTGCAGGATGCAGGAATTTGGTAGCGGCTGGCACTGTCGAATGCATTGAAGAACCCTGGGAGAGCGAGGCTCCTGCCGAGCTTAAGACATTGAACTTCGGTAGGAGCCTCATCTTCCATCAGCATCGATGTTGCTACAATGATTAAGTTCAGGAACCTACCTTTTTCGGCTTAGCTGCAGGCACCGTGAAAACAACCACCCATTCCATCGCTCGACGACAGTTTCTGGCCACATCTTCGGCGGCTCTTGGGTTGGGGTTGGGCAGCTGGAATACATCTTTTGCAACGCATCCTTCGAAAACAAAACCCGAGCCCAAGTCCGTCGCGGCCATCGTCACCATTTATCGGAAGAATTCTCATGCCGATGTTCTTGTCGGAAAGATTCTCGAGGGCTGGAAACAAGACGGTGGCACGGGCCCAGCGTTAAAGTTGTCGTCGCTCTACGTGGATCAGTTCCCCGCCGATGACATGTCGGTCGCCTTGGCTGCGAAGCATGGATTTCGCCTTTGCAAATCGATTCGAGAGGCTATCGAACTCGACTCTGGAACCGTTGCCGTCGAAGGGGTTTTGAGTATCGGTGAGCATGGTGACTATCCTCGCAATGAGAAAGGACAACAGCTTTATCCTCGCCGCAGGTTTTTCGACGAGATTGCATCGACATTCGAAAAGTTTGGAAAGGTTGTTCCTGTCTTCAATGACAAGCATCCAGGCCCAGTTTGGGAAGATGCCAAGTGGATGGCCGATCGTGCACGCCAGCTCAACATCCCATGGATGGCTGGTTCGTCGCTGCCGGTTAGTTACCGAGATCCCGACATCGATTTCCCCAAAGGAGAGACTCTGGAAGCATGCGTTGGAATCGGATATTCGGGTCTGGATATCTACGGATTTCACACCCTTGAGTTTCTTCAGAGCCTTATTGAGAAACGCGCCAGCCCCACCACGGGTGTCGAGTGGGTGCAGGCCTATCCTGTTTCGTCCATACCTGAGTTGTTGGAACAAAAAAAGATCGATCGTGATTTGTTGGAAGCAGGCCTGGCCAGCAGCGGTACATCACTCAAGTCCGTATTAGCCTCAACGGAAAAGGAGTCCGAGAGCAGCGTTTTTTTGATTCAGTACCAAGATGGTCTTTTGGCGCCGGTCATCATGGTACCTGGTATCGCTACTGGGATATCAGCGGCCTGCAGACTTGGCAATTCAAAGTCGTTTGTAACTCGAACCGAAGAACGACCGGAGCCGCGATATCCACACTTCGCGTACTTGTTAAAAGCGATCGAGCAAATGATTCATACGGGAAAACCAACGTATCCGGTAGAGCGATCGATTCTAACTAGCGGCATTTTAGATAGGGCGTTGACTTCGAAGCACTTGGGGAACCATCGCATCGAAACGCCGGAACTCAACATTCATTACATTCCAAGCAATTTTAGCTTCGCGCCTCACATCGACCTCGATCGTTACTAAGAACGACTGCACGACGATCCGTGCTGTTCGATAAACACGCCTCTAACAACAAGCGGCTCACAAAAATTAGGGAACTTCCCATGCGTTACTCTTTTGTTTCCAAGCTTGCAATGATCCTGATGCCTTTCGCGGTTTGCTGCAATGATGCGAGTGGGTTCCAAGAACTCAGTCGTGCGACACTGATCGGCAAAAACGGACAGACTCTCTCGATCGCGAATGGTTGCGGTTACCTACGCGATGACAGCGAGGCCGTGTGCATCGAGCTTGCGTCGCAGAAGATCGACTTGGCTTTTGACGCAGAAACGATCGATTCATGGCACGGCTTCAAACGCCATAAATTCTCTTTCGATGGCCAAGAAGCTTGGGTGGTCGAACCAGAAAACCCACGAGCCGATGGTCGATTCTCCTGGTGCATGATGTTTCCGGATGCGTTCACCGATCGATGTGCAGCGCCGATGCTCGTCCGCCGTGGCTACTACCATGTGTTTCTCTCGGTCGGCAATAGTTTCGGTGCTCCCAAAGCCATCGAAAAGCTCGGTGCATTTCACAAGATGCTGGCTGAGCGCGGATTCCATCCCCAAGCCGCATTGATTGGGATCAGCCGTGGAGGGCTCTATGCGCATCGCTACGCAGCGACCTATCCAGATCGCGTCAGCGTGATCTATGACGACGCGGCCGTGCTGGACTACCAAAGTTGGCCAGGCGGCAAAGGGAAAGGAAAGGGGAGCCCTGGCGATTGGCGAGAGCTCCGAAGATGGTACGGGTTTGACTCCGACCAGCAGGCCGCAGACTACCCTCACACACCTTTGAAAACACTAGGACTTTTAGCCAAGCACAAGATCGCGATCCTTTCGGTCGTCGGGGACAGCGACGATGTCGTCCCAGTCGAGGAGAACACCGCGGTGGCCGAGAAGCTCTACAAGGAGTTCGGTGGGGTTTTTGAGGTCATCCACAAGCCAGGAGTGGGCCACCATCCGCATGGACTCGATGATCCCACACCCGTGGTGGAATTCATCGAGAAGTACACCCTGCAAAAGTGACAATTGATCCGTCTGATCTGTCCGATCTGCTATGGCCAGAAATACCGGAGACAGTCGACGCGCTTTAACCGAACTGTTTTCCCATCGCGTCGGCGATAACCTTGCAGCGTTTCATCATGGTGTCGAATTGGGTAAAGTCCAGGGACTGATAACCATCGCTTAATGCCTTCTCGGGATTCGGATGCATCTCCACGATTAAGCCATCTGCGCCGACTGCAACGCTGGCCGCCGCCATGTCGGTCACCAAATACGAATGCCCCGTCCCGTGACTTGGGTCTACGATCACAGGCAAATGCGTCTTACGATGCAAATAAGGCACGGTTGCAAGCGGCAATGTGAATCGTGTGTGCGATTCGAAGGTGCGAATGCCGCGCTCGCATAGCATCACGTCAGGATTACCTTCATTGAGAATGTATTCCGCTGCAAGAAGCCATTCCTCAATCGTGGCGCTGGGCCCTCGTTTGAGTAGGACAGCTCGTCCTGAACGCCCGACGGCTTCCAGCAATCGATAGTTTTGCATATTCCTCGCACCGATCTGCAGGATGTCGGCATACTTCGCGACCAGTTCCACATCTTCGGGGCTCATGACTTCGGTGACGACGGCCAAGCCGGTTTCTTGGCGAGCCAAGGCCAGTAGCTTCAAGCCCTCTTCTTTCATTCCTTGGAACGCATAGGGGCTCGTTCGAGGCTTGTAGGCCCCTCCTCGCAAAGCGGTTGCGCCGCTCGCCTTGACCGCCCTCGCGCACGACACGATTTGCTCCTCGCTTTCTACCGAGCAGGGTCCGCCCATCACACCCACGGCCCCGTTGCCTGCCTTGAAATTCAATACTTGAACTTGTGTTTGGTCCGTGCGAACTTCTCGCGAGGCCATCTTGTAGGGGGCCAAGATCGGTAGGACTTCCGCGACGCCCGGGTAGCTTTCAAAGGATTCTACTTTGATTTTGCGTTCGTCTCCCACGGCAGCGATGACGGTCCGTTCTGTACCCCGGATGACGTGCGCCTTGAGCCCCAACTCAGTGATTTGGTTAGCGATATACTCAATTTGTGGATCCAACGACGATTTTTCCATCACGATGATCATGGGACTGACTTCTCCAAAGGAAGGAGAACGAGGTGAGCTCGTTCGGTGCAAAAAAAAACCTCAAGGCGGCGGGCCTTGAGGTTGGAAAACTTGTTATTCGATTCGATTAGCGAACGGAAAAACCCCCACAGCCCGAGTCTGGCCCGGTAAAGTAATAAAACGGAAAGTTTGCCCTTCGATATCGATTCATGTGCAAGATTATGGGTCCCGCGCTCGAAATATGCAAGAGACCCATCCCGACCTATCCTCTACATTGGACCATGCAAAGAGAATAGAATAGGGCAATAATCCCAGTGAAAAATAGGGCCGGTCATGTTAGATCCACTCAGAAAACCGTATCGAAGCCATAGGTGGACGTTTCGTTGCCTCATGTTCGTGTGCCTATGCATGCCTGCGGTTCGCCTCAACGCCCAGCCTAAGCCAGCAACGGATCAACCGGAAACGCGATTTCAACGTTGGCTTCCAATTCCAGCGAATCGAGCGAATCAAAATTCCCCGTTTGCAGAGGCTTTGCAGCAATCGCCTAACCCTCAAGCACAATGGCCGAACGTCAGTGAATTGGACGTCAAACAATTACAGGAATTGATCAAACAATTCGGAGATCAATTGCCTCCGGATTTCAAGGCTCCGGATTTGAACGGACTTTCGGCGGAGACGCTGGCGAAAGCCATGGCGGATCCTGAAGTGCGTGAGAAGGCCGAGCAACTGATCGAGCAGTACGCTCGTAACAACGAAGATCAATCGAAACCCTCCGCAACAACACCTTCCTCATCGCGCAAAACACCACCTCAGTCGACCCCAAGCCAAAAGCCAAAAAACCCACCTCGTTCACCAACTCAGCCCGAAAAGAAGGAAGAGTCCTCCGACAATCCAGCAGGGGATGCACCAACCGATCCCGAGCAAACCGAGGATCCCTTTCAATCGTTAGCTCAGCCAACGAATGAAAACACAAATCAAAAAACCAATCGATTACTACAGCAGCGTGAAATGGCTCAGTCCATTGAAGATTTTTTAAAACAAGTCGATGAATCGGAGTTGAAAGCGCGCGAGAAATCGAAAGAGGCAACCCCCGGCCCACCAACCAGCCGAAACGCATCGGAGGACATTAAGAAACAATTGGATGAGAAAGGATTTCGCCCAACCCTCCAACGCATCCTCGAAGAAGCCAACCAAGCTAGCCGAAAGGAATCCAATGCGAGGCCCGCCTCAGGGTCACAACCCAAGGACGGAAAAAGCGACCCCTCCAGGTCGGGCGAAGTCAAAGCGCCTTCTCAGCTCCCCAAATCGAAAGGACTCCCACCTGCGGAGTCAGCCAATCGCTCGAGTTCATCAAGTCCATCGACGAATCCTTTGAAACCATCTTCACCTCCAACCTCCAATTCCAACAACAACAGCGTTAATGCGTGGAGCAATTGGTTTGCGAAGTTCGTCAAAGAGATCGATGCAACCACTGCTGCAAAGCCATCGCAATCACCGAGTCCCGAATTGGGTGTCAATCCAACGCCTTCGCTCGAAATAGCTCTTCCCAGTCCTTGGTTACTTCTACCAACCGCTTTGGTTGGTTTAGCGTTGATTGGCTTGATTCTCTATTCCCGTCGCAGTCGTGTTCAAGCCACGGCCCATCGAGATCCTTTCAAGAACCAGATCGACCTGTTGAAAACGCCTAGCAGCATTCAAACGCGGGCCGATGTGATTCTAGCTTTTCATCAACTTGCGTATCGAATTGTGCATCCCATGGAGTCGTGGTGGACGCATCGTAATATCGCGCGTCAAGTATGTCGGACAAAGCCCTCCGCTCAGTCCCCCATGAACGTTGTCGTGGACATCTACGAACAAGCCCGCTACCTGCCGTCGGAAGTAAGGCTGACTGACACTCAAATCGACGAGGTGCGTCGGGCCTTGAAGGAATGCGAGATATCCAAGAATTGATCGGATTCATTCAATATTGCAGCGATGTTTACAGGAGCCTCGCGATCCCGAATACAAAATATTTTCACGCACGGGCGATGAGCGAGCAATCGTAATGAGCAAGAAGGGTTTTCAATTCGTTGCATTCCTGTTAGCCGCGATGTGCGGGCTGGTTGTGCACTCAAGTTTCGCTCAAGAACCTTCCATGGTGCCAACCGATCCAGACTGGCATTTTCGTTATGAGCTCTTTCAATCTCTCCTCGAAAAACGCGGACTGAAAGCGTCGACCGTTTTGAATGAAGCGGCTGCACAGCCGGAAGAATCCGTAGTCGTACTTCTGGGCGACCTTCAAAAAATTTCGCACGTGACATGGGGCAACTTGCGCGGGTTTTTCTTGCGCGGCGGTAATCTGCTGATCGCCACGGATCGTACGCCAATCGCCTTGGGTATGGAGATACTGGATATCGGCACAGTGAATGCCGGACCGCTGTTGTCCTCTACTCAAGAGGACCATTACGAAGGCTTTTCGGATTGCCTGCGAGTTCGAAACCTCGACTCATCGCATCCCATAACTAAGGGACTAAGCGAGATTGTGACCAACCGCTCTGGATGGCTGTCGAGGCGGACCCCGTCTCGTAGCGACTTGTCTCAATGGCAGGTCATCGCGTCGTTGCCCGAGGATAGTCAACCTAGTACGAAACTGAGCGGTCGGAACCTGGCTCGACCGAAACCATTGATTGCCGTTTTTCGCGACGCGACACCACGATCCGGAACAGCCCTCCTCGTAGCAGATGCGAGCCTCTTTACCAACGGAATGCTATGGCATGCCGACAATGGGTTGCTTTCTATTCGCATTGCTGATGCCTTGTGCAACAGGAATAGAAATCGGCTAGTCTACGTGGTCGACGGTGTGGCGTTGCCAGGCTATCAGACGGTTGTTGACCATAAGAGCAAGAGTGAGCAGGGAACCTCGAAGACGCCAAGTCAGGTGGCCGCGAATCAACCAACGTCCGAATCGTTGCTGCGGTTTGCGAACCTGGCGATCCAGCGAGTGGCGGAATCGAATATTGTCAATGAAGCACTCCGAAATCAACCGAGAAATCTGTCTCCGGCAAGCTACTTTCGCTTGATTTGGGGCGTGTTGGCAGCCCTGCTTATCAGCTTGCTTGTTTTACTCTGGATGCGAAGAAGGTCGGTGTTGCTACCATTCCTTGGTCCAAGGCGAATGCGATCTTGGCATGAACTACAGACCAATGCAATTCATTCTTTAGATCAAAACAGTTTTGCAGCAGAGTGTCTTGCTCGGGATTTTTGCAGAAAATGGATTGGCAAAGACTTTGTTCCAGATTGGCAGCGTTATCTACAGGATTTGGATCTCGAATCCCGACCTGTCGCCATGTCGAAACAAGACAGAGTGACCGTACGAACCATTGTCGAACTAGCCGTCTACGGAAAGAAATCCATGTTCTCGGACGAACAACTTCAAAATCTTGGTGTCGCAATAAATCGTTTGCTCCTAAAATTAGCGATTGCTTCGACCTAGGAACCTGTCAACGAGCATCTACGCACCAACTCTACAACAGAAAAAAATTATACGTGCATCCAGTATCCACCGGCGAGATTGCCCTGCGTGTCAAAGAGCTTCGCAACCGCGCCCAGCAAGCAATCGAAAAAGTAGTTGTTGGTCTCAGTGGCGTTACGGATCAATTGCTCATCGCACTTCTTGCAGGTGGACATGTGCTACTTGAAGGCGTGCCTGGAACCGCGAAGACGACGATGTGTCGAACTTTCTCAACGGTTCTCGGTATCCATTTCGAACGCGTTCAATTCACGCCGGACCTGTTGCCGTCCGACGTAACCGGCACTCAAGTGCTGGATCGTCAGACAAGTAACTTTGTGATGCGAAAAGGACCCATTTTTTGTCAACTGATGCTAGCCGATGAACTCAATCGAGCGCCGGCGCGAACACAGTCTTCTTTGTTGGAAGCGATGCAGGAACGGCAGGTTACGATTGAAGGCAAGACACTTCCCCTACCCGAACCTTTCATGGTGCTCGCTACCCAAAACCCTATCGAACAAGAAGGCGTCTATCGCTTGCCGGAAGCCCAGTTAGACCGGTTTCTCTTTCGAATTCAAGTTGGGTACCCCGAGCGCGAGCATGAGGTCGCAATGCTGGATTTGCATAGTAGGCCTCCCGCTAAAATTGAAGCGACCAGTAGTCCAGAGGAGATCCTATCGATCCAGCGACAAGTAGACTTGGTGTTTTGTTCACAAGAGCTCAAGGGATATATCGTCGACTTGGCTCGAAGAAGCCGACTGCATGCGGATCTCGCCCTGGGAGCAAGCCCCCGAGCCGCCATCTATTTGATGAAAGCCGGTCGAGCCCATGCGCTGTTGCGGGGCCGTGAGTACATGACCCACGAAGATGTTCAATCGATCGCTTTGCCTGTGCTCGGACATCGCTTGATCATGCGGCCTGAATCGGAAATGGATGGCCAAACGGTGGAAACGGTTGTCCAGCAGCTCATCAAAATGGTTCCTGTGGTTGTGGACGCTCAGCCATGACGAGTCGGTCGCGACAGCTAGCTCTCATAGGACTCATCGGACTCATCGTAGGGGTCACGCGCGGCCAAATGAGTGTTGCGATTCTCTGTCTCGCCTGGTTGTTGTGGATGCTTTGGGAATGGGTCCAGTTTTCGATTTGCAGCCAACGCGAGCTAGCGCGATTTCAGTTGGAACGATGGATCAACGGACGAAAGGATGCAACAGGCGTCCTGTGGGCTGGTCGAACACTCGACATACGCGTTCGCATCTTCTGCAAATCCAACCGAGTTTTTCCATATCGACTCTTTCGGGATGTAGTACCGGAAAACCTTGAGATTATCTATTCCACGATTCCATCGTCTTCACCGATTTCTGCAATCCATTCTTCGTCTTGGCTTCGGCAGCAGATGGGACGCTTGATATCCGTTTTCAAGATGGTCGACGAGATTTGCCCAAGCAATCAAGTGGCGGTTCGGACGCCTCAGCAGGTGGTTGAGATAAACTACACGGCTCGTGTTCGGGCTGCAGGCGAGGTTGTCTTTCCAGGGATTCGAATGGAGTTTCGTGATACGTGCGACCTCTTTCGGCTTGACAGGTTCGTAGCGCTCCGCCAAACCCTTCGCGTGCTACCCACTTTCACCGAATCGGCGGATGCGAGTCCGCTGTTGAAACGAATGAACGCGATTCCGAGGCAGGGAATTCATCGACAGCAACGGCCCGGTATCGGTTTCGAATTGCTTGAACTGCGAGAATATGTCGATGGCGATCCGCCAAAAACGATAGCCTGGAAAGCGTCCGCGAGACGCGACAAGCTGATGACGAGGCAGTATGAATCCGAAGTGCCTATTCGTGTTCAACTGATAATCGATGGAACGGCAAGCACGCGTATGGGTGGCTTTGGGCGCCGGTTGATCGACCAAATGACACACGTTGGCGCCAGTATCGCTCATTCGGTGACGTCCGCCGGTGACGCCATCGGTAGCTATTTGATCGACGAAGAAGCGACCAAGCGGACAATCGCAGCATCTGGCACGATTGGCTTCTACTCGCAGCTGCGAGCCATGGGAGCCTTCTGCGTAAATCGGTCCACCGGAACCACGCGATTCTCGCCGCGAATGCTGGAGACCGCCTATGCCGTTTGCAGCGAACGCTATCCGGAGTTGCTTGATCCTCAGGTCAATCCGTTTTCGCTCGCCCCATTTGCGTTGTTTAGCACCCAAAAAGGTCGGCAACGCATCCAGTTGGCGGCAGTCATGGCTGAACTCTATAACCTCTCGGTGACGACCCATGTCGAAATGGTAATGGATGAGAACGAGCTGGCCAAATATCTGTTGAAATTCTTGTGCGAATCGGGGATGCCATGGATGGCCCCAATCGTATCTATTTCTAACGTCGAGAGCCAGGATTCCCCAGTTCGAATGCGTTTATTGACAAGGGCCTTAACGGCTGCAATCTCGCATGCGCACGACAACGAAATCTTCGTTCTCGTGGCAGAGCTACTGGGTGACAAATCATCGACGGACGAGCTTTTGAGTGCCATCAAAATCGCGAAGTCCAAGCATCATCGCGTTGCCGTGATTTGTCCTTCGCCGACGCTGAATCGACCGAAAACCAAGTCGTCAACTCTCCAAGCCAATACCGTTGCTGAGCTTCGTTTGTTAGCGGAAGGTATCCGGCTGAGGGAACTAGCTCTGCCGTTAAAACGCAGCTTAACCAAACTCGGAGTACCCATGTCGATCGCCGGAGAGCCTAAGGCGACCGGGTTGGTTTTGTCGGAAATCGCCATTGCCAGATCGGGTCGGCTGACGACGCAAGGATCCGGCCGATGAGCAAAACATCGAACCAATCCGTAAGTGGTAGCTCCGAACAGCCAAAGGTGGTTGTTTCGAGCACGGATCCGATGCGCAACACCATCGTACTTTGGTGTAGTTTGATGTTGCTGTTGGGGATGGGCTGCGTAATCGATTTTGTTTATCTCGGCTCGGCGCCCATTCCCAGAATCATCCGAATTGTATTTGTTATTTTGCTGCTGGGATTGGTCCTCCATTCGAACATCGTGGTCTTACTAGGCTTAATGATAACCAGCTTGATATTGCGGGAATCAACCCAGCTCAAGAGCTTCGATTTATACGTCAGCGCCATCACCGTTTTGATATCGTTGGGGTTGCTGTACTGGATGATCCGTTACCAATCGATACGTAGAACCGTTTGTGAGATGGCTTTTGATTTTTGCAAACGGAATCGTGAGAGCCAGAGCCACGATGCGTCGAAGGCAAAGGTCATACTCACGATGCAAAATGGAATCGAGTTCGCCTTAAAGTGCGTTTGTGTCGTTCTGCTGGCGATTGCGTTACTATTCAATCAGCCTTGGACGACAAACACAAACGCATGGCTCCAATGGTCATTGACCAACAAGCAAGTGCTATGGCCTGGTCCGCTTTTGATCGTGATCGTGATCGGATTGATCGTGGTGGTCAACGAGTTTGGCTGGCGGCGAAAAACGACTCCGCAGAAGAAAATGTACTTGCGTTGTATTTCGGTACGACTCCAGTACCCGGACATGCGAAGAATTGTTCGGCAGCGAATCAAGAGGTGAGAGCAACTAGGGCATCGAAACTTGGCTCGCTGGCAGTTATGACCCTTTCGCACCCAAGGTCGACCAGGAGCGAGGTGATGGATGGCGAAAGACTTAGCCACGTTTGCGTTCGGCTTTCCTTGCCAAGCAATGCTACCGTTTGCCTTGAAATGTTTTTGCTGGTTGCGGTGATGGCATCCAGTTTTCCCAATCGAATACTCTCCGCGATTTTAAGAGGCAATTGCTGCACGAGGCTTTGGCGATAGACATCTAAGGTTTCTACTATCGCTCCCAAACTCGAAAGCCGGCTCATCGCGTTTGTTTCACCGTCCGGATTACGAACGAACAGGAATCGTTTACCCACACACTCTGGAACAAGGAGATCCACCAAAGTTTCGGAGCCGTGGGCTTGTGGAAACACATCACAAATCAGTGAGTGCTTGGCGATTGCTGCCGCCGTACCGCTGCCGACTGCCGCAATTTTCGTACGACAAAGCGAACGGCCATCTTTTCCAAGCGTAAACAACCGATCGAAGAACCTATCGACTCCATAAGTGCTGCTAAATACGACCCAATCGAATTGGTCCAAGGATCGGATTTTGATATCGATGTCATGCCAGTCTTCCGGAGGTTCGAACCTCATAACCGGTTGATGAATAACTTGTGCGCCTAGTTCGGCAAATTTTTTACTTAATAGTCTTCCGGTATGATCCGGACTTGTTACCCAGACTTGTTTCCCAAACCACGGCCTGATGGAAAACCAGTCCATCGCTTTTTCCATTCGAATCACGTCACCGACAATACTGATGATCGGTGGCCTCCAACGCGGCATGGATGCAATGGTCGCAGCGACCGTTCCCAGTTCGCAGCGAATCACTTCTTGGTCAGGCCAGGAACACCGTCGGACCATAACCACTGGAGTCGACGGAGCCTTGCCTGCCTCGATCAGTTTGCTGCTCCAGTGAGCAGCCGTGGTGACTCCCATGTAGAGCACTAGCGTGCCAGGGAAAATTGCCAATGCATTCCAGTCTTGCGACTCTTCTGCTTCAATGCTGCCATCTGCCGGTTGCAACTGTCCTGTGATCAATGCAACTGCGGAAGACCAATCGCGGTGTGTAATCGGGATCCCGGTAAATGCGCTTGCCGCTAAGGCGGCCGTGATACCCGGAACAATCTCGTACTGGATTCCTTCCTCGACGAGCCGATCCACTTCTTCTGCGGTGCGCGCGAAGATAGCGGTATCTCCGCCTTTGAGCCTAGCGACCGACTTGCCCGCCTGAGCATATCCAACGACCACGTCATCGATTTGCCTCTGACTCCACATGCCGCCGTGGCCATGTTTGCCTACACAAACAATTTCGGCATTCTCTGCTGCGTAAGCTAGCAAGGCATCGTTGGCCAGCCCATCGTACAGAACGACATCCGCCCTACCAATCAGTTCCGCGCCGCGAACGGTGATTAAACCTGGATCGCCTGGCCCTGCTCCGATGAGGAATACCTTGCCGGTTGCTATTGCGGCCATAGTTCCACGATGACGCAAAGCGCACGACGAGTACCATGATCGTACAAGGATGGGTTCATTGGTCGCTCACGCTCAACTTTCCGCTAGCTTGCGTAGTACAGTCGGCAAAATACCGCCATTGCGATAGTAGTCGATCTCGACCGGCGTATCGATGCGAACAAGTGCTTCAAACGTCTTCTGGGTTCCGTCGGGCTTCGTTGCCACAACCGCAATTTGACTGCGGGGCTGGAGGTCATCCCCCAGCGAAGGGATGTCGAAAGTTTCGTGGCCAGTCAACCCAAGACTTGTTGCACTCTGTCCTTCCAGGAATTGCAAGGGCAACACGCCCATGCCCACCAAGTTGCTCCGGTGAATGCGCTCGTACGAGACAGCAATCACGGCCCGAATACCAAGCTGGAGCGTTCCCTTGGCAGCCCAATCGCGGGACGAGCCAGTCCCATATTCCGAACCTGCCAAGATAATCAGTGGAGTCTTCGAGGCTTGGTACAACATGGACGCGTCGTAGATACTCATCCGTTCGCCTGTCGGAATATAGTTCGTGACGCCTCCCTCGATGCCGGGGGTGAGTCCGTTGCGAATTCGGATGTTGGCGAACGTACCTCGCACCATCACTCGATCGTTTCCTCGGCGAGCTCCGTAACTATTGAAGTCGCGCGGATGCACTCCGCTGGCTACCAAGAATCGCCCTGCGGGGCCATCTTGAGTGATCGAACCCGCGGGCGAAATGTGGTCTGTCGTCACCGAGTCTCCGAGCAGGGCGAGAACACTCGCTCCGCGAATCGGCGAAATAGTGCACTTACCGTGCTTGATCCCTTCCAAAAATGGGGGCCGCTGAATGTAGGTGCTCTTCTCATCCCACTTGTAGAGATCGCCAGGTGTGATTGGAATGGCATTCCAGGTTGCATTGTCTGTGAAAGCGCTTGAGTATTGTTTAACAAACATCTCAGGTTGAACACTCTCTTCCATCGCCTTAACAATCTCTTCATGCGATGGCCAAATTTCGCGGAAGAAAACCGGCATGCCGTTGTCGTCATGGCCGATAGGCTCCGTTTCAAAATCGATTTCAATGGTTCCGGCGATGGCATAGGCGACAACCAAGGCCGGGCTTGCAAGGTAGTTTGCACGCGTGTGGGGATTGACGCGTCCCTCGAAGTTTCGGTTGCCGCTTAGCACGGCGGCTGCCACCAGATTGCCCTCCATGATGGCGTTGGAAACTGCTTCGGGCAACGGACCACTGTTGCCAATGCACGTCGTACAGCCATAGCCTACAACAAAGAAGCCAAGCTGCTCTAACGAACCGAGCACATCGGCTTTGGTAAGATAATCGGTGACAACACGTGAGCCGGGTGCGAGGCTTGTCTTGACAAACGATTTCACCTTGAGCCCGCGCGCAACCGCTTTCTTGGCCAATAGGCCTGCCCCGAGCATGACAGAGGGATTGCTGGTGTTGGTGCACGATGTGATGGATGCGATCACGACCGACCCATGGCCGATGGTGGCCGAATGACCGTTATTCGCGACAGCGGCGGTCGAACCGATCTGCTCCGCTGAAAGTCCGAAGCCTCGCTCCGCGATGGGCGCCGATAGCGCCTTGGCGAAGGACGTTTTAATCGACTTCAGCGGAACCCGATCTTGTGGTCGTTTGGGACCTGCCATCGATGGCTCGATGGATTCAAGATCCAGGGTTAAGATTTTGGTGTAGGTTAATTCAGGACTACCATCGACGCGAAAGAGTCCCTGTTCTTTGCAATAGCGTTCTACCAATTCAATCTCATCCGATGTTCGACCGGTGCGGTGCATGTACACAAGCGTTTCGCTGTCGACCGGAAAGAACCCCATCGTCGCTCCATACTCTGGAGCCATGTTAGCAATGGTCGCTCTGTCGGCAAGCGACATTCGCGATACGCCTTCGCCAAAGAATTCGACAAATTTATTAACGACACCTTCTTTGCGCAAAATCTCGGTGACGCGCAGAACCAAGTCGGTGGCTGTGGAGCCAGCCGCGAGTTTACCCACGAGTTTCATCCCGACCACTTCGGGCATCAACATATACAGTGGTTGGCCAAGCATGGTTGCTTCGGCCTCGATTCCCCCAACTCCCCAGCCCAATACTCCCAATCCGTTAATCATCGTGGTGTGGGAATCGGTACCAACGAGCGTATCCGGGTACGCGACCGCTCCACCATAATCCTTGCCCAAGAAGACTGTTTTGGCCAGGAATTCTAAATTGACTTGGTGAACAATACCTGTGTTCGGCGGAACGACTCGGAAATTATCGAACGCTTGTTGTCCCCATCGCAAAAACTCATACCGCTCTTTGTTGCGTTCGAATTCAACTTCCACATTTCTTGCCAGCGAGTCCGCTGCCCCAAAATAGTCCACCTGTACGGAGTGGTCGATCACCAAATCGACAGGAATGAGTGGGTTGATCTTCTTGGGGTCGCCCCCAAGGAGTTTCATGGCGTCCCGCATAGCTGCTAGGTCTACGACGGCAGGCACCCCTGTGAAGTCTTGCAGGACCACGCGAGCCGGCTTGAATGGCACTTCCAGCTCGGCGGGCTTGGCTGCATTCCAGTTTGCAAGGTTTCGGACATCGGCTTCGGTAACCTGGTATCCATCGCAGTTTCTAAGGACAGCTTCCAGCAAAACGCGTATGGAGAAGGGTAGCTTTGAGACGGGTGCGATGCCATCTTTCTCGAGTTTGCTCAGTCGGTAGATACCCAATTGGCCTTGGGGAGCACGAAATGTATCGCGGGCACCGAACGGATCGGTCAGTCTCTGTGGGGTTGGCATGGCTTGCAATCAAACAAGTAGGGAAGTGAGGAAGTTGCAGAGCCTCATTGTACCTTGGGATGCCAAAAGAAAAACGGCCCGTGCAAGATAGCTTGCGCGGACCGTTTCGTTTTTTTCGTCGTGCCTTGCCGCACGATTTTCAGATTTGAAACGACGCGGAGCGTCGTTCAACTAATTTTGTCAACGACTAGTTGCAACCGCAACCAGAAGCTACAGGTGCAGGTGTTCCGCAACCGCAACCGTTGCCCATGGCTCCGCCGTTGTACGATCCGCCGCCGATCGCATCGCCGCTGATTGCTCCGCCGCTGATTGCTCCGGTAACTCCGTAACCATTGGTCATTACAGGAACCGTCACGGTTTGTGGAACCATCTTGCAAACGGTCACTGCAACTTCTTCGGTTGTTGTGTAAGGCACAGAAACGTTGTAAGTGTCCGTTTTTTCTTCGTTGACCGCGTCGTAAACCGTTACGTTGTAGGTATTGGTACGTTGTTCTGGAACCATGACTGTCGTCACAACATCTCGAACCTTGGTCTCGGTTGTCATGTTGGTAACGGACTTCATCCGGGTGCGAGTTTCTGGTGTGTAGACAACTTTGCTGACGGTGCGAGTCATTTGCTTTGGAACAACGCTTGCGACCTTAACGGTTCGTGTTCGTGTCTCGGCGTTGTAAACGGTCCTGCTGACGTCACGTGTACGGGTTTCCATTTCGGTTACGGTCTTATTGACAGTACGTTGACGGGTTTCCGTGTTGTAGACAGTCTTTGCAACTTGGCGTTGACGGGTTTCCGTGTTCATCTGGCATTGCTTGACAGTGCGTTGACGAGCTTCGGTTGTGTACGAAACCTTGTTGACTGTACGAGTCCGAGTTTCAGTGGTCATGGTGCACTTCTTGACAGTACGCGTACGTGTCTCAGTTGTGTAGCTAACCTTCTTAACTGTTCTTTGGCGAACTTCGTCACGGCAGAGCGATACATTGTAGGTGTACGGTTCGTCAACCATTTGACGTTGCATCGTTGTTACGGGAACTTCTTGAGTTACGACGTTTGGAACCCAAACCTTTTTGCAAACGGTCCGCGTTGTCATCGCAGGAGCACATCCACAACCGTTAGCGGCAGGTGCAGGTGTTCCGCAACCGCAGTTTGGTGCAGGTGTTGCACAGCCACAACCGGCCGACGCAGAACCGTAACCGGCCGAAGATGTACCACAACCAACAGCAACTTCTTCCGTTACCGTTTGGTACGAACCCATGTCCTTGGTGGAAGTCGACATTGTCGTAACAGGGTACGAACGGCAAACTTGTCGTGTTCCAGTACGTTGTTCGGTGTAAGGGACCTTGACAGTGTATGATTGAACTTCGTCCGAATACACAGGAACTTGAACGGTGTAAGGAACTTGTTCGTCTGAGTAAACAGGAACTTGAACCGTGTAAGGAACTTGTTCTTGAGTTGTGACAGGAACGGTCACGTTGTAGGTTTGAACAACGTCAACGTAGCTTGGAACCTGAACGGTGTAGTCGACAGTTTCCATAACAGTCGACGGAACAGAAACCGTGTAGTTTTGAACTTCAGGTACCGACTTGCTTACAGCAACTTGGTAGGAAACTTGATCGACAACAGTCGATGGAACTTGAACCGTGTAGGTCTCAACTTTGTCGTTGTAGACAGTTTCGTTGACGGTGTATGGCACTTCTTCGTTGACAGTGCTTGGTACATTGACTTGGTACGACTCTTCAACTTGGGTTGTGACAGGCACATTAACTGTGTAGCTAACTTGCTTGGTTTCTTGCTTTGGAACCATGACCGTAGTCGTGCTGGTCTTGGTTTCAGTGCGTGGAACCTGCTTGGTCACTGTGTACGTGCGTGTGCGAGCTTCCATTCTGGAAGCGTTTTTAGTGACAGTTCGCATTTCGGTGACTTGAGTTGGCACCATGATCGTCTTTTCGACGTAGCTCACTTGTGCCCCGCAACCCATACCACCAGCATCCCCACCACCTACAACCGTACCGCTCATCACGCTGCCAGAAGCAACAACGGTGGATCCACCGCTACCGCAACCACAATCGGCAACAACATTACTGGCACCAAACAATATGGCGGCCAGCCCAAGGGCAAAACCTGGGCGAAACTTCATCGTAGTCTCCTCGAAGAAAAAAATTAGGCCACCATACAGAAGGCCAGTCAATAACACTTACTCATTCCACTGCAAACAAGATGCAACGGCTGTAAATCAAAAGTTGTCTATCATTGCTGGATCAGGACGCTTGGCACCAAAAGAAAAATACCAAGCAGAGGACAATTCTTTTGCCCTCATACCTTACCCAAGCAACAGAGTTTAGCTTCTGTTAGACGTTATGGAAGCGCTTGATGCAAAAATTTCTTTTTTTTTCCGCCTTTCGGAATTCAAAGACGTGTTGACTGCCCAAGGACCCCGAATGGCAGCTCGAATTCTTCCCGTAAATGGTTTGGAACGCCCTGAGTCACGACTGGGCTAACAAAGGATTTCTTGGGCTGTGAATTTATCGTAGCAGGCACATTCCATGTGCCGTCCGCAATGCAAAAACCTTTGGTTTTTGAGGCTACGGCACACGGAGTGTGCCTGCTACTTTCACAGCGATTCAATAAATTCACAACCTAGTCGCGAAAAACGGGCTGAATATCCAGTGATAATGGCTTGCCTTCCCGCAGGACCTTGACTGGATACGAGCGATCCGCCGGAAGTTGTTCTACAACACTCCTGAAGTACTCTGCTGAGAAAATTCTGTGCTCGCCCAGTTGAATAATAATATCACCTTGTTCCATGCCACACTTTTCAGCGGGTAAATCGGGTGACACTCGGCTGACGTACACTCCACTTCGAACCGCGATATTAAGTTCTTCGGCCAAGCTCTGAGGAATGGGATCGACACGGACTCCAAGCCGTGCCCTTCGGACCTTGCCATTTTCGAGCAGCTCTTTGGTGATCCATTGAACGCGACGGATAGGAATCGCAAATCCAACTCCCTGAAACTGCCCACTGGTCGTCGCGATCGCGGTATTGATTCCGATTAATTCGCCATCTATGTCCAATAAGGCACCACCCGAATTCCCGGGATTGATGGTTGCGTCGGTTTGCAGAAGTAGACCTTGCAATAAATTCATCGTTCGTCCGGAGCTGTTGCTGATGACCCCAACGCTCACGGTTTGATCCAATGCAAAGGGGCTGCCGATCGCCAACACCCAATCACCAATCGAGATGGCTTCGGAGTTGCCGATGGTCGCTGCAGGCAAAGGCTCCTTGCTGACGATCCGAAAAACAGCGACATCACTCGACGCATCCGAACGAACGTCTTTTCCAGCGAACGAACGGCCATCCGCCATGCGAACGCGAATGCTCTTTGCATTTTTGATGACGTGGTGGTTCGTGACGCAAAGTCCATCCGCAGAGATAACGACACCGGACCCGAGCTCAAAATCTCGGCTGGAGTCTTCGTTCAACAAATCAAGCGTGTCCTCTGTTTCGTCGACATTTTGCCGTTTCGCTAACACGGTTACGACGCTTGGCATCATTTTGGCTGACGCCTCCTTAAACGCGAACGCCATCCCACGAGCTTGTGCCTTTGCCATGTTCAGGCGATTCAAATCGGTGGCATCTTGTGCGTTTAACAGGAGAGCCGACCAAGCGAAACCTACTGTCATTGCAAGCGTTGTAGCCAGTCTTACAAGCCATCCATGTTGCTGATTCGCATTCGTCATCGTGTTCTCAATTTCCATGTTTGCGTCCATCTCGATTTTCAACGTCGTTGACAGTGACGCGTTGGTATCGGTTATCATAATGTTAATCCGAGTTGTAAAACCTTGGGAGGGCGAGGCTCTTGCCGAGCTAGCGACGCAATGGTTCGGCAGGAGCCTCACCCTCCCGAGAAAGGAATTCGTTAGGCAATGCCTATGAAAAGATGTTTACAGGGCTGACCTCTCCCTCCCTGCATACACAATACGAATGCTCGCACTAGTCTAACTCCATTTCATTCCCTCGGTCAAACCATTCATGATCCCAGCCGTCGTCATTTCCAAAAAGCGTGATCGAGAGCAACTTTCGAACGACGAGATCGAGTTCATGATCCAAGGGTATGCTCGAGGCACTATTCCAGACTATCAAATGTCTGCTCTTGCAATGGCCATTTTTCTCAACGGGATGAGCGAACACGAAATCGCATGCTTGACCGATGCGATGATAGCGAGCGGCTCAAGACTTGCAAAAGTCGATGATACGCCGCGAGTCGACAAACACTCAACCGGCGGTCTTGGCGACAAAACATCTCTCATACTGGCTCCACTACTGGCTTGCTGCGAACTGCAGGTCCCGATGATCAGTGGCAGAGGGCTGGGTATTACAGGCGGAACGCTCGATAAACTCGAGTCCATATCCGGATATAAGACCCACCTCTCGGAATCCGAAATCGAGGCCCAATTGCGAAGCGTGGGATGCGTGATTACGGGTGCCACGGATACGCTCGTTCCTGCCGACAAAAAACTCTATGGTCTACGAGATGTGACTGCAACGGTACCGTCCATACCCCTAATAACCGCTAGTATCATGTCCAAAAAAATTGCAGAAACACTCGATGCATTAGTCTTGGATGTCAAGTTTGGGAGCGGTGCTTTTCTCCCTACCGAAGCCTTAGCAGAGCAATTGGCCGCTTCGCTCATACGGGTTGGCAAGAACGCTGGAGTTCACACAACGGCCCTTATCACGGATATGACCCAACCTTTGGGCGCGATGATTGGAAACGCATGCGAAGTGGACGAATCGATCGAAGTACTGCAAGGCGGAGGGCCGTCCGACGTGCGAGAGCTAACCATCGAACTTGCTGCTCGATTGCTGATTAGCACGCAACGCGAAACGAGCTTGGACGATGCTCGCCTGCGATTGAGCCGATTGTTGGATAATGGGGCTGCCATGGAACGATTCGAAAGGATGGTGCATGCCCAAGGCGGTTCGCTATCCTCAAGCAGACCGTTGGGGAATAGTCGTCCATTTCTTGCCAGCCATAGCGGACTCGTCCGTTCCTTGGATGGTCAGTTGCTCGGGCAAGCCATCATCGCGATGGGTGGCGGTAGGAAAATCGCGGGCGAAGCCATCGATTTTACCGTCGGCATCAAGATGCATTGCAAAATGGGCGAAGCGGTTGCGACAGGGCAACCGTTGCTGGAAATCATGTGTGATGACGAAATCGCATCGGGACAGGCTCTTCGTTTGATCGAACAAGCGATTGTGATTTCGAGATCGGATAAACCTGCGACGGACAACACCGCGCCAGCTCTCTGGCGCGACTACATCCCCTAGCAAGGCTGACGGACAAAAGGCGACGGGTGGGAATCGTGGGTTATGAGGCTGACCAGGTTTACAAATCGAAGCCCGTCCAATCTAATCACTCCAAGGTCTCAGAGGATATGCCAAGTGAATCCGCCAGGTATGCCAAATGAATCCGCCACGAGGGATAAGCGGGGTCAGCAGATAGCCAGAGATATGCTCTACGTTATGTCCCTCACAGTAACCCAGTCCATTGTTTCCGCAACCCGTTTCTCTATCTCGCCAATGGATTGAGTGCCAATCATGCAACGACTATTCAGTGCTGTTGTTTTCCTCGGGACTTTCCTTGGCCTCATGGAAAACGTACCCGCAGAAACGTGGCGCGCGGGCTCAGCGTCTGCACGGATCACTCCCGACGAATTCATTTGGATGGCGGGTTACGCGACTCGCGATCGACCCGCCGATGGAAAAGTGACCGAACTCTATTCCAAAGCGCTCGTTCTCGAGTCCGCCAATAATACAAGAGCGGTTATCGTTACCTTGGACCTCGTTGGCATTGACCGAGAGTTGGCCAACGAAGTGCGTGATTTGATTGAAACTCGTTTTTCTATCCCGAAGGGGCAAGTTCTGTTGTGCTGCTCGCACACTCATTCCGGGCCCGTAGTAAAACGCAATCTTGGACCCCTTCACTTCTATCGATTAGATCAAGCACAACGTTCTCAGATCGAACGCTATGCAGATCAATTGCGAGATACCATCGTTCAAGTTGTTGGACAAGCCATAGGTCGTATGGAGCCCAGCTCACTTGCCTGGGGTGTTGGCCAAACCAACTTTGCGGTGAATCGCCGAAGCAACAAAGAAGCAGACGGGCGCAAATTGCGAACGCTCGGGCAATTGGTCGGTCCATCGGACCATGACGTCCCTGTCCTTGCGGTCCGCAACACCATGGGTGACTTAACATCGATTCTGTTCGGATACGCCTGCCACGCGACCGTTTTGTCCGATTTCCAATGGTCCGGCGACTACCCGGGCTATGCCCAAATGGAATTGGAGACACGGCATCCAGGCTGTATCGCGTTGTTCTTCGCAGGCTGCGGAGCCGATCAAAATCCAATCCCCCGGCGAACCGTTGAACTGGCCAGTCACTACGGTAGACAGCTGGCATCGGCTGTGGATCAAACGTTGCTTACCACTGAGATGAAGATCGCCGCCCCATCGCTGTTATGCAAGTATCGCGAAATCGATCTCGCCTTTGACAAACTGCCTACCACCGAAGAACTTCGTAACGAAGCCGCATCCGGCTCCCTCTACGAGTCGCTTCGAGCCAAACAGTTGCTGGAGAACATCGACGCAGGCAAGCCATTGCCAACGTCTTACCCGTATCCGATCTCGCTCTGGCGCATCGGAGCTGATTTGAACTTCGTGGCGCTGGGTGGCGAAGTCGTTGTGGATTACTCTTTGCGCATCAAAGGCAAAATGCCTCAAACGACCTTTGTCGCAGGCTATGCACACGACGTGATGGCTTATATACCAAGCGTTCGCGTGCTGAAAGAAGGGGGCTACGAAGGAGGTGGGGCGATGATCTATTACGGCCTACCTTCGATCTGGGCCGAAAAAGTCGAAGAGAACATTATGGACGAAGTGCTTCGCCAAAACGCTGAGCTCAAGTAGGCAAACGTGTGTCTCCGTGACTCTGTTGGAAAAATCATGCACAGGCACAAAGACAACAAAGGAAATGATGCCAATCGAAGGTTCTCATCGCGATTCGTTGTCTCTCGCGCGTGGAAAAGGATTGGATCTCTTGGTTGCCGGTTGATCCAGCTCAATGATTTCGATGAGGCTAGCTTCGTGTTTTCGAATTTCCGTCTTGATGCTTTTCATTTTCGAATCTTCCTCGCCATAAGTTGCTTCGCTTAACCTCAATATCGTGAGTTTATGGACAAGGACTTGTACTTCCTTGCGATCTTCAAGTGCCCGCATTAGAGAAGTTTCACCCTTGCTCGAACGCATTCGAGTCGCGGGATTTCCGGTAATGGCGAGCAAGGCTGATTCTTGTTTTTGTATTTGTTCTTGAATCGCTTTTCGGTCCGGGTGATTTTCTCGAAAGCTAGTCAAGTTGATTCTCAAGTAAAGTAACTGCCGAACCATTGAGTTCACATCCTCTCTTTTTCGAAGCTCTTGCGACACAGAGTCTTCGATGTTCACCAGGTTCGTGGCGACGGCGGATTTTTGGGATTTCAGGAGTTCCTGTTCAAGAATGTCGTTCAAGGCGATTTCGTTTTCACGGATCTGCAACTGCGTCGATTTCTTGCTCGGATGATTTTCTCCAAAGTTGGAATCATTCTTTCTCAAAAAAAGCAACTTCTGACGGATCAACTCCACTTTTGGGCGATCGAAAAGTTCTTTTGGCAAGGAGTCTTCGATATTCCTCGAAGACTTCGAAACACCTGATGGAGGTGATGGCAGGCTGTTGAGTTCCACGATGCTTTGCAACTCGGCCTCGCAATCGCTAATTTTAGTCTGAGTGGATTTCTTGCTTGGGTGCTTCTCACCCATGGACGAATCCGTCCTTCTCAAAAAACGCAACTTTTGAACAAGCAACTCGACGTCCGAGCGATTGCGAAGCTCTTGAGGTAAGGCATCTTCTACCCTGCCAGCACCCTGGCCGAGGCAGAATGAACAAGCAACCCATGTAAAGAGAGAAAAGGGAACGAATCCGCGTATCCAAAACCTAAAATATTGCATGTACCACCTTCAAGTTCTAATTACTGCCAATTTGCAAATTCTACACGAAAACGAGTGACGAGAGTCTATTGCCATGCAGTATTTCGTCCCTGCCCCAACGACCGCAAGCGCAGCGAGGCGATCCCTGCCCCAACGACCTTGTGTCGTTGGTCAGCGAGTTTGGCCAGCTAACCCTTCCAAACCGCGAAGCGGTCCCGGCCCCCATGTGCTTGCCACATGGGTGAGGAAAGTTCCCTCGGCCCCGCGCGTTAGAAACTTCAGCGACCCATGACACAAGGTCATGAGGGGGCTCAAACCGCCTCACGGCGATTGGTTGCTAGCCGACCAAACTTTGCTTCTCATGACACAAGGTCATGAGGGGCAAAACCAGCCTGCTGCGCGGCATGCGAGCGGTTCCTGCCCCAACGACCTTCACAACCCTATCAACATCGCTACATTGGAATGTGAAAGCAACCCATCGGCTCAGCCCCAAAAGAGTCCCATCATGCAGACCCCACCGCAACCCAGCCACTTTTCACGTCGAAGTCTTCTCGCCAGCGCCGCAGTCCTGGCTGGCACGACGCTGGCACCCACGAATGCGAAAAGAATTCAAGCAATGCCAATCCAAGCTCCTCAAGATTCCACTCCGGACCACTTTAAAATTACGAACCGCCGCATCCGACAATCGGTGATGGGTTGGTGCTTCAAGCCCATGCCCGAGTCAGAACTAATCGATCATTGCGTTGAGATTGGCCTGGAAGCAATCGAGGGAATCGATGCCAAATTCTACCCGTTGGCAAAAGCCAAAGGGCTCAAAATTGCATTGGTCGGAAGCCATGGTTTCGCGACAGGTCCCGTGAACCCAGCCAATCACCGCGAGTGTGTCGACAAGTTGACCAAAAGTATCGACCTCGCTGTCCAATTCGGTGCGCCAAGTGTCATCACGTTCACCGGAATGCGTATTCCCAACATGCTCGACTCAACTGCAGAAACGAACTGCCTCGAATGCTGGAAGCGAGTCATCGAGCATGCCGAAAAGAACAAGATCACCTTGGTCCTCGAACACCTAAACTCACGCGATGACTCCCACCCTATGAAGGGACATCCAGGCTATTTCGGAGACGACGTCGAACGCTGCATGGATTTAGTCAAACGCATGAATTCCGCCAATTTCAAGCTGCTGTTCGACATTTATCACGTTCAGATCATGAACGGCGATGTCATTCGACGCATCGAAAAGCACCACCCCTGGATTGGGCACTATCACACTGCCGGCAATCCAGGTCGAGCGGAAATGGATGAGTCGCAAGAGATCAACTATCCCCCCATCTTGAAAGCCATTCTCAAGACTGGCTACCAAGGCTTCGTCGCTCAGGAGTTTATTCCCACTTGGAAAAATCCAATCCGGTCGCTCCGGCACGGTGCAATGGTCATGGATGTCGCTTAGGCGATCGGCAGGGTGAAAGACACCTGATTATGAAAGACACCTGATTATACTGAGGGTAGGATGGGACCAATGTCCCGTCCAAACAAAGGTTCGGGACATTGACTCACCGGACGGCCCGCGCCGTTCCGCTACCCAATGTTAGCGGCAGGGCGCGAGCCCTCCGGTGACGATCCAAGCATTTTCGCACAGCTGCGCTGGGAAGGTGTCACCCGGAGGCACAAAGACACTGCAGGAGTGCTTACGATCCCGATGGGGCAAAAATCGCCTTTCTCTGTGTCTCTGTGCTAAAAAATAATTGACAGCCTGTTCGCGAACTTGGACCTGGTGCCACGCTCCGCCGCTCGCCTTAAGAGTGCCTAACAGCCCGAATCGCCATTTTATGCTGAAAAGGAGTTGAAAGTTCCGGAAAGTTGTTTGTTGAAGGAACCGGGCGTGCGATATACTTGAGCGTTGGATCTACTCCAATGATAAACCACCCAAGTTTTCCACTCGTCTCCGATGCTTTTTGCTGAAGGCTTTTCATGGACCAGCCGATGCGTGATTTTACCGACCTTTTGCTCACCCGAGGTGTTATCGCCCTGGAGCAATTGTCCGAAGCCAAAGGAATTTCGAAAAAAGAGGACACGTCCATCGGGCAATGCCTCGTCAAACTTGGCTACGCCACTGGGGAAGAAGTCACCCAGGCGCTCGCCGAATTCTACAAGTTTGAATATGTCGACTTAAGCGCTATCCGGATTCCAGATCACGTGATCCAACTCGTGCCCGAATCGGTCGCCCGCGAAAACAAAATCATTCCCATCTCCGACGAAGAAGAAACCATCAAGGTGCTCGTCTCCGACCCGTTCGACATCGAAACGATTGAAAAACTACGTTTCATTTTGAACCGTAAAGTCGAAACGGCACTCGCACCCCAAGAGCACATCCAAGAAGCTATTAATAAATATTATGGACAGGTTGAGGGTGAGTCCGCTGACTCGATGTTGCAGGAATTCACCGACACGCAGATCGACTTCACCGAAACCGAAGAAGATAAGCTGCGGGAGGATGAGGATGGCGGGGACGATAGTGCCCCGGTCGTCCGTCTCGTCCAGTATATGATCGGAGAAGCGGTGCAATTGCGAGCCTCCGACATTCACGTCGAACCGTTCGAAGAGCGAGTCCGAATCCGTTATCGAATTGACGGCGTTTTGGTTGAGCGCGATAGCCCCCCGAGAAGACTACTGAACGCCATTTTGTCTCGGATCAAAATCCTCGCCAAAATGGATATCGCCGAACGGCGACGGCCCCAAGACGGTCGTATCAAGATCACCGTGGGAGAGAAGGAACTCGATCTTCGGGTCAGCATTATCCCGACTAACCATGGACAGTCGGCCGTTATGCGTCTTCTTGACAAAGACAACATCAAAGTTGGGGTCAAGCAGCTCGGCTTGGCCGATCGGGACTTCAAATTGTTTGCCGGCCTCATCAAGCGACCCAACGGGATTTTTCTGGTGACTGGCCCGACGGGTTCGGGCAAAACCACAACTCTCTACGCCGCTCTGAACGCCTTGAATCGACCAGACCGAAAGATCATCACCGCCGAGGATCCCGTCGAATATTATCTGCCGGGGGTCAATCAAGTCGAAGTACGACACAACATTGGGCTGGATTTTGCTCGAATCATTCGAGCCATGTTGCGTCAAGCACCCAACATTATCCTCGTGGGAGAAATGCGAGATACGGAAACCGCCCAGATGGGTATCCAGGCCAGTCTGACTGGACACTTGGTATTTAGTACGCTGCACACGAACGATGCGCCCAGTGCCGTCACTCGAATGACCGACATGGGTGTACCCGGATACATGGTGGCAAGCAGCGTCATCGCCGTTTTGGCACAGCGTTTGGTCCGCAAGGTTTGCACTCGCTGCAAGGTCCCCGTGACGCTTTCCGATGCGGTTTTGGAGGACGCCGGGTTGCCCAAGGAGATCGTTCCATTCGCCAAATTCTCCAAGGGAAAAGGCTGCCCCTATTGTCAGAAAAAGGGCTACCGCGGTCGGATCGGCATTTACGAATTGATGATCGTAAACGGTCGCTTGCGCGAGAAAATGTTCGCGGGACGGTCTTCAGCCGACTTGCGTACCGAGGCCATAAACTCTGGAATGACAACGCTTTACTGCGACGGTCTGCGAAAAGTCATCACGGGCATCACGACCTTGGATGAGGTTTACCGCACGGCCAAAAAGACGGAGCAAGAACACATCGCCATTGAAAAAGTCATCAAAGAGTTCATGGGTTAATCGTCGCGCCCCCACACCCATCTTAGCACGACCGATTGGCCGGTCCGGATGGCGGATACCCGTACGAATAGAACCTCCTCATTTGAGGTCTGTATGGATTCTAGTGGCAGCGCATCTTCCCCAAAGCCACGTTTGGGACGTCGAAAACTTCGGAAGGCTCGCTGGGGATTTTCCAGCAAACCTACCAAATTAACGACGCAAAATTTTCTTCGCGTCAAAGCCGTGACTACAATCATTTGGCACGGGAAATAAACTTTTAGTTTTCCCTGTCCTCAATTTGAACTCATCTCTCTTCATTTTAAATGAGCGCCCTGCGCGTTCTCCAATCGTCTATGGCAACAGTCCTCGTCGACAAATTACTGCAGGCTGCGATTAAGCAGGGAGCCAGCGACATTCATATCGTCGTGGGCCAACCGCCCGTCTTTCGTTTGCATGGTCGCATGCGAAAGCTTGAAACGAAAGTACTGGAGGCAGACGATACGGTACAGTTGATGAAGAGCATTGCTCCCGAACGGTGCCAACGTGAACTTCAAGAGTCGGGCAGTTCGGACTTTGGGTTTGCCTTTGGATCCTTGGCTCGGTTTCGAGTTTCCATTTTCAAGCAGCGCGGTTGCATCTCGATGGTGCTCCGACAGATTCCGAACGACAAGCTGACGCCCGAGCAACTGGGACTCCCTGAGTCCGTCATCAAAATGTGCTTGCGGCCGCGCGGTCTGGTGTTGGTCACTGGGCCGACTGGATCGGGTAAGAGCACCACGTTGGCTAGCATCGTCAACTTCATTAACGAGGGGCACGACCACCATATTATCACGATCGAGGATCCGATCGAGTTTTATCATGAGCACAAAAAATCGACCATTAATCAGCGCGAGGTAGGAGTGGATGTTCCGAGTTTCTCGGAAGCCATCCGACGCGCGTTGCGCCAGGATCCGGATGTGATTCTGGTGGGTGAAATGCGTGACTTGGAAACCATTTCCGCTGCGATCAGCGCTGCGGAAACAGGTCACATCGTTTTCGGAACGTTGCACACCAATAGTGCGATGGGAACGGTAAACCGGTTGATCGATGCGTTCCCAGGAAACTTGCAGGACCAGATTCGAACGCAGTTGTCAACGAGCTTGCTCGGCGTGGTTGCTCAGACGCTGATTCCCAAAATCGGTGGTGGTCGAGTCGCAGCTTATGAGATTTTGGTGGTAACGTCCGGCATCGCCAACTTGATTCGGGAAAACAAAACGTTCCGTATTGGTTCGGCCATTCAGACGGGGGCCAAGTTCGGAATGCAGTTGATGGATGACGCTTTGTTTCAGCACTGGAAAGGGGGGCGAGCCACAGTGGAAGACATTTTGTCCAAGGCGCATCGCCCAGACGATCTTGCCAAGCGGATCGTGGATGCCAGACGGGGCCTCGACGAAGAAGAGCCAAAAGAAGAGTTCGATCACAATTCCTAGTTAACAGGGACTAGAGCCAATGAGTTCGCGACGTATCGGTCAGATCTTTGTCGACATGGGTTTCATGACCGACGAGCAATTGCAATTGCTGCTGGATGAACAACAGCAGCAACCAGGTGCATTGCTTGGCAAATTGGCCGAAGACATGGCGTTGATCACCGATGATCAATTGGCCCAAGCCCTTGGCGAACAACAGAACATGAAGGTGGTGTCGTTGGGAGACGCCCCCATTGCTCCTGAGTTGCTAGAGAAGCTCACCGAGACAATGGCACAGCTTTATCGCGTTATTCCCGTGAAGTACGACGGGCATACACTGACCGTTGCAACTTGCGATCCGCAAAATCTGTCCATTCAAGACGAGTTGCGAACGTTCCTCGGTATCGATATCGAAATGGTGGTCGCAACCGAGCGAGAAATCAAAGCATCGATCGAGCGATTCTATTCGTCCGAGAGCTTGAGCGTTGAGAAGATCGTCAAGGAGTTGGAAGCGGACGATACCTTGTTCCAGCAAGCGAGCATGCTGATGGGGGACAAGTTTGATCTTGATGGAGCCGAAGCGTTGGCCGATAGCGCTCCGGTTCGCAAGCTGCTGAATCTGGTCATGTTGCTGGCCATCAAAGATCACGCCAGCGACATTCACTTTGAGCCCTTCGAAGACGAATTCAAGATTCGGATCAAAGCCGAGGGTGTTCTCTACGAGATGGTGCCACCGCCGCGTCACCTTGCGTTTGCCATCACGACGCGGATCAAGGTTATGGCGAACCTCGACATTGCAGAACGCCGAATGCCTCAAGACGGTCGAATCGAATTGATGGTGGGGGGTCACCAAGTCGACTTGCGCGTTTCGGTGCTGCCCACGATGTTCGGTGAGAGCGTCGTTATGCGGATTTTGGACCGGTCGGTCGTCTCGTTGTCGTTGACCAAGGTAGGTATGGATGCAGTCACCATGGAAGGCTTCCGAACGGTGATGAAGCGTCCGAACGGGATCGTGCTAGTGACAGGTCCGACAGGCTCAGGCAAGACAACCACGTTGTATTCGGCGTTGTCCGAGATGAACGAGATCACGGAAAAAATCATCACGACCGAAGATCCGGTTGAATACGACATCGACGGCATCGTTCAGATTCCGATCAATCACGATATTGGAGTTACGTTTGCCTCGTGTTTGCGAGCTATTTTGCGACAGGACCCCGACATCATTTTGGTGGGCGAGATCCGCGATTTGGAGACAGCTGAGATTGCAGTTCAAGCGTCGCTGACGGGCCACTTGGTCTTCAGCACCCTTCACACCAACGATGCGCCGAGCACGATCACGCGGATGAAGGATATGGGGATTCCGACGTTCTTGATCACCGCCACGGTCGAAGCGATTTTGGCGCAGCGACTTGTTCGGCGTATTTGCAGCAAGTGCCGCGAAGAAACCGATCCCGGTATGGAAGTTTTGATGGATCTCGGGGTCACCGAAGAGACTCGATCCCAATACAAATTTTTCCGTGGCAAAGGCTGCGACTTGTGCAATAACACGGGTTACAAGGGGCGGATCGGACTGTTCGAACTCATGGTCATGAACGACGAATTGAGGGACATGATCATGCAAAATGCGACCACAGATGATTTGCGGGCCAAAGCCGTATCCTACGGCATGATCACACTTCGCGATTATGGCAAGCAATTCGTATTTGATGGCTTCACGACCGCAGACGAAGTGGTCCGAGAAACCGTCCACGACGCGTAACGAAGTTTGAAATTTGAAATTTGAAGTTTGAAAATTCGAGTACGAGTACCGCATTGCTGAGTACCGCATTGCTGAGTACCGCATTGCTGAGTACGAGTACGAATACGACATGGAACGACGAGCGGTGAGGCGGATGGTCCGACGAACGAAACCTACAGCCTGCAGCCTAAAGCCTACAGCCTACAGCCTAATAAAACAGGAACTCCAACATGCCAATGTATCAATTCGAAGCCATGGATCGAACCGGTCAAGAAATCCGGGATGTCATCGATGCGCCGACGGAAGAGGAAGCACAGAATACCATTCGGCAGATGGGTTATTTCGTAACCAAGCTGTCGCTCAAAAAAGGTGTTGCTGCCAAGGCTGCGGTTGGCAAAAATCGCAAACGCTCGTTCACGATGGGTGGTGCCAAGACCAAGCACATTTGCACGTTCACGCGCCAGTTGTCGATTCTGCAAGACGCGGGGCTTCCGATTCTGCGTTCCCTCAAGATTCTGGAGAACAACTCCAAGCCGGGCAAGCTCAAGAACTCGTTGATGGACGTATGCGATGAGATTGAGACCGGTTCGACCCTTTCCGAATCCATGTCCAAGTGCCCAAAGGTATTTAGCCGCTTGTACGTGAACATGGTGAAAGCGGGCGAGGCGGGTGGTGCGTTGGAAACCATTTTGCAACGCTTGGCCGAGTTCCTCGAGCGATCTGAGTCGCTCAAGCGAAAGGTCAAGGGGGCGATGATCTATCCAGTCGCGGTGGTGATCGTCGCAGTCGGGATTTTGGCAGGGATTATGTTCTTCATCGTTCCGACGTTCAAGAAGATGTTCGACGAGTTTGAATTGAAACTGCCGGCCCCAACCCTGTTGTTGATGGCCATGAGCGATTACGTCGTGTACTACTACTGGCTGATGTTCTTGGTTCCGATCTGCGTTTGGCTGGTGGGCAAAATCATTCGCAAGTTCAAGCACGGGCGGATGGGATATGACATGTTTATGTTAAAGGTCCCGATCTTCGGTGGCTTGATCGAAAAGAACATTTTGGCTCGAACGACACGGACGCTTGGCACGCTGATCACGTCGGGCGTGCCGATTTTGGAAGCCATCAACATCACTCGCGAAACCTCAGGGAACGCGATGTTCGAGAGAATTTTTACCAAGGTGAATGATGCGATCCGTGAGGGGGACGTTATCGCCAAACCGATGAAGGAGCATTCGACGCCCGGCTTCCATCCTTTGGCGCTCTTTTATTGGGTTTGGATGGGATTGTTCCCTGGGATCATGATTATGTCCGTTGCCTTGACGGCAGGTCGTGGGGTCAAGACGGGTGGCAAAAAGACTTCGAAAACATCAGGAGCATCGGCAGACAGTCAGCTCATTATGGTTGCCGTCGGCGCGATGGTGATCGGCGTGCTGGTTTGCGTCATGCTTTACATGATGAAGATGCGATCGCGGGTCATCGACGACTTGGTGGTCAACATGATTGACGTGGGTGAAGAAACGGGCGAGTTGGACACGATGTTGTACAAGATCGCCGACAACTACGACGAAGAAGTGGCGGTCATGACGGAAGGCTTAACGAAACTGATCGAGCCGATGTTGATCGTGTTCCTCGGGGTCGCGGTCGGTTTCATCGTGGTATCGCTGTTCATGCCGTTGATCTCACTCATCACCAGCTTGAGCTAGATTGGTTGCCATGAGCTAGATGGTAGGTCGCAAACATTTTTGAATTTGCTCCCCTCGCCCCTATCAGGGGAGAGGGGTTGGGGGTGAGGGGTGAAAACGTTCAATACCCAGGATATAAACACGACCCCAAACCCCTCATCCCCAGCCCTTCTCCCCGGAGTACCGGGGAGAAGGGAGCAAGAATCGAATCGTAGGCGTTGAGGGAAGTGACATTCGCCCAAGAATAACGTCCAAATTTTTAAAAAAATTGGGTCACACAAGGCGTATGGCGCCGTTTTGGTTTTAGGCAGCAAAAAGACAGATAAGGTGGAGGACGGAGAAATGCATCAAACATTGTCGAACGCAAAGCGGTTGAAGGGAATCCGAGCTGGATTCACCTTGGTCGAGCTTCTCGTGGTCATCGCTATTATTGGCTTGCTGGTCGGGCTAACCGTACCTGCGGTATTCGCTGTGCTGGGTACGTTCAACAGGGCCTCGTGTAAATTCGAGGTCAATGCGCTCTCGGACGCCGTTGAGAAATATCGATCCAAGTACGGGGACTACCCGCCAGACGGCAGTTCCTGGCCCATCATGGAAGCCCACTTGAGAAAGGCATTTCCAAATATACTCATCAGTGAGTTGAATCTGCTCAACCCGGCCAATACTGCAGCCTATGGGTACATTCACAATGACTATGCGGGTCGCGTGATGGATCCGGCCGAGGCGTTGGTTTTTTTCTTGGGTGGATTTAGTTCGGATGCTCAACGACCGTTTACTGGGACAGGAGGCCCGTTCGTTTTGAATGGAACGGCGTACCAATACAATGCGTCAAGGCAGAATTCCTTTTACGAATTCCCTGCGGCTCGTCTGACGATGTCAGCGAGTTTGGAGTCAACGGACGAGACCGTTTACGATAGTCCTATAGCAACCGATTTAATGCCCGTTTTCTTGTCGTACAAGAACAAGCTTCAATTTGGAAATCCGTACGTATACTTCGACAGTCGGACCTATCAGTCGAAAACTAATCCACCGGTTGTCAACTTCCACCAAACACGCGTTTCAAGCGGAGAAGGGGCGGCGCGTCCTTACCTGTCAGAACAAGTCAATACATTATCTCCTGCTTTGAATAAGCCCAAGCTGTATGAGAACAAACAAACGTTTCAGATCTTGAGCCCTGGCTTGGACGGTCAGTACGCGGGTATGGTTGGTTCTAGCGGAGTGGTCTTGTTTACATCCAAGGGTATTCTTTGCGACTACGACTCAACAGCCTTGGGTTACGTACCATCAACATCCAACATTCTGCCAGCATTCGTTTTAAATGATAGCCAGCTGAGGCTTCGTCCGATGGCGGACAATGTTGGAAACTTCACCGAGTCGAACACTCTCGGTGAGAACAAGTAGATTGCACAGGTGTGGAATGATTTTGGAATTGAGACAGCAGGTAACACAATGAGAACCAAAAGCTCAACCGCTCGCACCGGCTTCACCTTGATTGAGTTGCTGGTGGTGATCACGGTCATCGGACTGATGTCCGGTATGTTCCTCGTTGCCTACCAAGGAGCAGCGTTGGAGTCGCGCAAGCAAAAGACCCTCGCTACGCTCAACAAGCTCAGCGAAATCTTGAATTCGAGAATGGAGGAGTACGCAAGTTACTCGATCGTTCTGCGGTTAGCCAATGGAAATGCCCTTCCATCGATGGCGATTCCGCTTCCAGCCAATAATCCTGTCGAAACGAAGACCGTTCTTTTGGAGCGAACACGTCTGCTTTGCCTGAGGGAAATCATCGCCATGGAAATGCCCGATCATCCCGATGATATCAAGTGGACCGACAAATGGGTAACTTCCGCAAACAACGCTGCGTTCTTCAACCTATTGCCCAAGCAGATCGCGACTGGCTTGACGGCGGGCGGCACCCAGTTTTTCGTTCAAAATCGCGTGACCGCCCGAACCAGGGGGATGGCAAAAAAGCTGAGCAACACTGGCTCAAGTGGATTCTTGCCCATCCCTGGCTGGCAAAACGCAAATGCAAACGCCGAGCTGCTGTACTTGATTATCGAAGACTCGCAGTTGAATGGTTCGAGCGCAATCGAATTGTTCGGGGCTTCTGAGACAGCGGATTTGGACAACGATGGACTCAAGGAGTTTATCGATGCGTTTGGTCGCCCGATCCAATGGATTCGATGGCCGACTGGCTTTGAAGGAGTCGCTCGCTACCATCCCGATATGCTCGACCCAGGCATTATTACAGGAGTCGGGGCGAACATCCGTGTCACCATCGAGAGTGATCCGCTGGACCGGATGGGCGCGGATCCAGGATACAAAACGAACGACCGTAAACCGGGGCCAGGTGCTTTCCCCTTGGTCGTCAGCAGCGGGCCAGATCGCCGCTTTGGAATTCGATTCCACTTGGCAACGGCAATTGAGCTGCCCAATAATAAATTATCCTATTCGGCTACGGACGCAGTATGGACTGGTACTCCAATCTACTTGAACGGTTACTCTTTTACAGACCCGTGGTACCCCAGGGTTTCTTCTTCCGGTACCCCGGCCAGACTGGGTGGGCGATTTGACCCGAGTATAGAAAACCGGCTCGACGATCTAGATGGAGTTCCGATCGACTTTTACGTCGATCCGTCGGAATCGATTGACTGGCGATATTCGAGAGACAACATTACCAACTACGACGGAAATGGAGCTTCGCTGTGATGATTCAATCCTTTCCTGACAAGCCAAAATGGATTCCCGCTCGACGCGCCATGACGTTGGTCGAACTGCTGGTTGTCTTAGCGATTGTGTCCGCCCTAGCCGCGCTGGTACTGCCGGCCGTGAAAGGCATGATCGCCGATCGCAAAACGAGTCAAACGGCGATCGTCGTCAAGAATTACCTCGAAGGGGCTCGGGCTCGCGCCATCGGCAAGAATCGATCGGTGGCGGTCGTGCTCGAACGTCTCTCCGGCCGAGCCGATGACTCGAACCTGGATGGCATCATCGATATGTCGGATGCTACCAACCCAAATTCTTCGATCCCAAGGTTCAACTCGGCGACAGCCAGCCCCATCCCTGTCGGCTCGCGCGTGTCCTTTCCGCTCGACACGAATTTCATTCCGTACAACACGTGCATCAAGCTGAGCATGGCGGAGGAGCCGCTGCCGGTCACGGAAAAGTCGATTCCAATCATTGTTCAACCCACGACACCGCCCAATGTCCTCGAAACGACAATGCGCGCTCGCTCACCCGGCGATGGTTTCACTCCCGTGATCCCCGCTCCGTATGATCCGCTTGTACCATTGACGGATCCTGATCAAGGGGCCATTACTGAGGTCCGTATCTTTCAGGTCACTGCACCTCCTGGGTTAAACGCCGCAGCCTTGCTCGGTGAGTACTTGATTGCAGGCAACGAAGTTAGCTTTGGTGAATCACCGACGCGTTTTACCATCACGTCTCCGACGACGCGAGCTAGCCACGACACGTATAGCGCCAACAACCCGACGACGATTTGGTTTTCGGTCATGAACGAGCAAGGCCTGGATGGGCTGGCGGAAATGGCCATGCATCCTTACGTCAATGCCGTCGTTGGTAGTATGTCCACCAAGTTCAAAATTTATCAAAAACCAAAGCCAATTTACACTCAGGCGATTCAATTGCCGAAGGGGACTTGCATCGATTTGTCCTTGAGTGGGTTTGCGAACGATCGCTCAGGCTTGTCGGACTACCGGGTTCGATTTGCTTCCGACTGGGTGCTGACGGGTTCGGATGGCATACCCACTCCAGAGGAACTTCGTCCTATCTATCTGGTCTTTTCGCCGGACGGTTCGTTTTCGCGGGTTTTTGCCAATCAGAAAAATGGTCCGCAGTCTGTTCGCATCGACAGCGTCGAAGATGTCTTTCTGCACGTTGGCCGAATCGATCAAGTCGTAATGCCCCTGGATCCGAGCAACGCAAGCCTTGGCAGAAACGTGGCTGGGCTGACGGCAGCAGTCGCCTCCGGAACCAAGATGAATTTGACGGATGCGAGTAGCTACGTACTGAGACTCTCACCGAAGTCCGGTGCAATCACCGCCGCGCCGATTCGTTTTTTCACACCCGCAGCGACGGATACCCTAGGCGACATTATCGGCAAGTCGCGATTGGCAACCTACAACTCAACGATTACAGGTCAATAAGATGCGAAATCATGAGTCCGTTTGCTGTCGGTCCACAGCAGTTGTAAGGCGAGGGGCGGATTGGAAACTACCAGTAGATTGGGACCATTGTCCCGATCATTTGTTTGGACGGGACAATGGTCCCATCCTACAAACAGTTTCACCCGGCATATTTCATTCTGCCGCTCGCGCTAATGGTCGAATGGCAACGGGGCTCACTGTCATCGAGGTCCTCTTCGCGATGGTGATCATCCTTGTTGGCTTGGTCGGCGTAGCGGCCATGATCCCGTTTGCTATCCGGCAAGCGGAGGACAGTTACCGGATAACGCATGGATTGGCTGCGGGCGAGAATGCGTTGGGGATCCTCAAATCGCAGTCCGTGGTACAGCCCAGAATGGATGCACCCTGGCAGTTTGTGAACGATGAATGGGCGGGCGGTGATTCGGTGGTCGTGGTGGGTAATACGAACGTACCCTGGGCGGTAACTTCGTGGAACGACTTTTACCAAGGTATTGAATACAAAAAACGCATTACGACACTCGGACTAACAACGGATGCGAACGGATCATACGATACGCCTTTGAATAAGCATGCGGTCGCCCTGCTTCAAAACCAGATCATAGGAACGACGTTTTGTATTGATCCCTTGTTCTGGGGATATCAAGAGCGCGGCGCTAAAATTGCGTTCGATGCGCGACCCAATTATCGACGATCACGATTTCCATTTTATCGAGAGGGGACGCCGAATAGTCTTAATCCTTTCGATTCGACTGTTGCATTCGAAACACCGCGAATGCGGCGTATCTCGATCGCGGATCCGATGGGACCGAATGGGAATGGGAATGCGGGCTGGCTCCGATTGCCCTCGTCGTTGCAGCTTTCTGAAGTCAGCGGTGGTGATATCTCGCCTGCAAAACCCGATGAAGACAAAAGTGCGGCACCTTTGCGAGGCGAGTACGTGGATGGGGCGGGTGCTTTGATGCAATCGCCCACCAACGCTGCCTCGGTTTCCTGGATGGCGACTTTGACTCCTTCCGATTCTACCCCCATCATTCGTTTCTCGAGCTTGGACCTTTCCAACTTTACCAACCTCGCGTCTCCTCCGCCGATTGAAATCTTTCCAGAAAGCTACGATCTTGCGGTCGTGGTCTTTGGCAAGCGAGACGTGCGAGAGCGACTCGATCCAACGACTGAGATTGTCCCCGAGAGCGAACGACTTGGTTTGATGCTAGGTGTGCCCAACGACATAGAGTATTTAACGTCGGGTACGTTCGACATCATGATCGACTCTGGACCGAATGTGGATTCGAAGATCAAGATCGGGGATTGGCTAATGCTATCTCGATACATTTACTTGACGAATCCTGCATCGAATCCTTGTAACCACACCGATGCAAGAACGTATGCAACCCGCGAACGGCACAAGTGGTACCGTGTTTTGAGCGTTGCCCCTGACGAGGCGTTTCCAAAATCGGTGCGAGTCTCGGGTCAACCTTGGGACTATACCGAACAGGAACTTGCGGACGCGAGAGTCGTTGATCCGACACTTGCATCGCTGAGGATGCCGCAAACCACCGTTACCTTGTTGAAGAATGTACTTCAAGTATTTCAGCGTACGGTATACCTACAGAGTTACTAGCGGAACGGCGCGAGCCGTGGGATAGGCTTCCAGCCTGTCTAGTTGAAAATGACAGGCTAGAAGCCTATCCCACCCGATTCCAAAGATCAACAAACTTACTAATGACTAGCGTTTTTACTCTCCACACACCATGCGAGAGGTAAAAGATATGACTCATCGAATGAAGAAACACTTGCATCACCGAGCCGAGCGATCTGGCCTGATTTTACTGATCGCGCTGGGCATGCTGGCCTTGTTTTCGCTGCTGGCGGTAACCTATGTCGTTACTGCGGGGGCGTCCAAGAACGCCTCGAACGCGATTGCCGTCCGAGCCAGGAATAGCAACTCGACCATTGAGGGATCCACGCAGGCCGTGGTGAACTCGTTGATTCGTGGTACCAGCGATCAGACGTCGCCATTCTACGGGCAAAACCTGCTGGGAGACATCTACAGTCCAAACCCGATCCGGACGAGATTTGGGCATCGATTGCAGGGGTCACTGGCGTTTCAACCCGATTGGTGCCGTCGCATCGCTTCGTCGCCAACCTCTCCGTTGGTGAATTTGGTGAAGCTTTCCCTGTCGACCAATAATGTCGTTAACGGCCCGCTTTCTGGTTTGGAAAACGAATACAACTCGCGGATTTTGACGATTCTAGAGGGTCCATTAGCGGGCCAGTCCTTTCGAATTTTAAAGTATGTGGGGAATGTTCGCGGACCGACCAGCGGTGGGCAAGATGCAAACATTGCAGACTCGAACAGTCTGTATTCTGCCAATCGGCAGGCGATGGCCTGGGCGAGCAGCAACTATAGTGATGCCAACGCCGCGAATATCGAATACTCGGTTCTGATTGATCTGAGCGAGGTTCAGGGAACGCGATTCACGGGTCAGTTCTACAATAGTGTAGGCAAACTGGAGACAGTCTCTCTGACGCTCAACGAATGGTTAACGCAATCCGGTTTGGGCGTGCAGTCGTTGTTTTACCTTGTCAATGGAACGAATTACGCTGGCTACTCGTTGATCATCAACGATGCCGCCTTTAACAACGCGGGTATCGGCGTCGGCGATGTCGCAACGAACCCTGGATTTGGTTCACTGGACTCGCGTGAGTTGTTGCGAATCCCTTCCTCGCGCGAGAAGATTCCGCCTGCATTGTTACCGAGCTACGACTACTTGCAAAATCTTCAATTGATGAACGTAGGGGTTGCGGGCATCGGATCGGAGACTCGCACCAGCCTGGGGCAAGTGATGCTCAATGGTGCTAGCAACGAGGGGATTGACGTAGCGGACTGGCGCGATCCGTGGCTTGCGAATCAAAGCTATGTCAGCGGTCAACTCAACATCATTCCATCCTTTCATCGCCCTGAGATCGTGAATTACATCGCCGCTCTCTTTGGCGATCCAGCCAGCATGTCGGCGCCGGACGTGGCGGAACTTCTGCGTTTGATCGATGCGTCGACGGCTAGGATCTTGAGCTACAGTTTCAATGGCGTGTCTGCCAACCCAGGCTTTCGCCAAGATGACCCGCTCTACCCTCGCCTGCCCGTTGGATTCAACTGGTCCTCGCCCACGCCCACCGCGGCAGAGATCCTCAGCCTTCAAACATTCGTTTCCCAGCAAATCAATGGGACGGCCATCAATGGGGTGAACCAATGGGACGTGGACAATGATCGGGATGGGATCGCGGATAGCGTCTTGGTCCCTGCAGGGTTGCCACCGGTTTATTCGCCTGACGGCCGAATGTTAAAGGCGGTAGCAGCAATCCTGGTGGAGGATTTGGATAGCCGAATCAATCTCAATACGGCTGGCGATCGCAGTCAAGGGCTTGCGGGTTTTGGGGTTCAAGCCTTTGATGCGGCGTTCAAGACCAAGACCACGAGCGTTGGCACACACCCATTGTCTCAGGGGAGCGGGTATGGTCCAGCCGATATTTCACTGACCAGCTTATTCAGCGGTAATCCGTTATTGCTACGAACTTCTGCATCGACATTTTCGTTTTTCGATGACCGATATGGGGCCCGGCGTTACGCGCGTCGGCCAATCAATTTTACCGATTCTGATTTGGATCGGGTTCCGGGCAAGCGTGTTGCGGGTACTTGGCCCGCGAATGATGTTGCTAGCCAAGTGAATGAGCGAGAGGCTCATTTCCCCTTCATCCATGGTCGTGGGGGTGCCCCGTTTAATCGACGCTCCAACGTGGCGACTGAGATCGATCGTCATGGAAATCTGGCTTTCGTCCAGCCACTTGCCCTCGATGCGAATCCGTACAATCCGAACGTGGTTAGTCCGCTATCGGAAATTGATGATGATGCATACGAGTCGAGTGTGACGGGTTTACCCAACTCGGACGATCCGTTTGGGTTGGCCGAACTGGAAGCCATCTTGTTGCGATACGAGGGGGATTCGAGCGCGTTGCCGCAGCGTCTCAAGGAACGATTGCTGCAGGTCCCTAATTACGGCACACAGCATGCGATCAACAAGCTGATCACGACACGAAGCGCCGAATTACGGTATCCCAATTTGGCTTCGGCCGCGAGGACGACGGCCTACTACGCACCGGGTGGAGCACCCGTGCCAGCGATTGAAAAGCCAGCTGGGAGTTTCTTGCAGTGGATCAAGATGTTGCATGCGCAGCGCTATCAAGATCGAAACCGTACCTATCCAAAACCAGCCGCCGCAGGTGCAGACTCAGACGATCCCGAACTTACCTACAAGGCCATCGAGGAACTATTCCCCATGGACTTTACCAAAGGGCTGCGAATGGATCTCAATCGTCCGTTTGGCAACGGCTACGACGATGACGGTGACGGTCAGATCGATGAGCCTAATGAAATTTATAAGAGCGCTGCTGCGACGACGGATCGCATGGGAGGTCCCGCTGCAGTCTTGAATGGTCCGCCGACCCTGATTACCACAACGGGCGCGTTTAGCCGCGAGATTCAAGAAAAAATGGGGGCATCGAGCTCAGGCACAAGGACCATGCTGGGCCCTCGCCAAATTTATGCCCGCAACCTGTATTGCCTCGCGCAATTGATCATCCCTCGCAATTATGTTTTCCCAGGGATGACAACAGATGGTGCGTTAACATGGGCCAATGCAAAGATCCGAGCCGCTGCGATCGCGCAATGGGCGGTCAACATCGTCGATTTCCGAGACTCGGATGCGGCCATGACACGATTCGAATACGACATTGTTCCGTTTGGATGCGGCAGCAATTTTTCGGGCCCGACGGCTCGTCCCGCCTATTGGGCACCGGACCACCTTGATGAAACCGTGAACGGAACGGCAAACAAGTTCTACGTGGACGTGGTTTGGGGAATGGAAATGCCGGAGTTGTTGTTGACGGAGTCCCTTGCAACCCACGACATACGAATTCGCGACACGGATTTGGAGGGGGGGGCCAGCTCGAATTTATACGATCCGACGAACCCGATGAAGGATCAAGATATGGACCAATATCGGTTTCCACTTGCTTCTTTGTTCTTGGAACTTTATTGCCCTCGAACGACCGACACGGTCAATTCAAACGACGCAAGTGCGCAACTGCCCGGGGACATGCTTCTTCCGGGTGCAGCCAGTCTTGCCCCGACCTCGCTCTATACCTACGACGCCCAAAACCGCGTTTCGCTCAATCTCGGAAAGATGGCTCCGTCCAATACTGCGTGGGGGAGTCAGCCTGTTTGGCGGATAGCCATTTCGGAGTTCGACACGACCAACAATCCAAACGTATTGCGCAAAGCGAAGAAACTTGACAATATAACTCATCAGAAGAGCACGCCCGCAGCCATCGGTGGAACTGCGTGGGCAGCACCCGCGTCGGGGATTGCGTCGCCGGACGCCGTGGTTGGAAATGGTCTTCATTATGATCTGTCGGCTTCCACCACGGCCAACCCTGTTGTGTTCGACCGCTTTGTTTGGTTTGCGAATGTTGCGCCGGCGGCTGGACAATCGATTCCAGATGTCAAACCAAGTCTGGACACGCCAGTCATCAGACCGCACTTGGTTTACTACAACCGCTTCAATGCAACCCCCTTGTTGCAAGGTGGTTCGTACATGGTTATTGGGCCTAGATTGGAAACAGAGTTTGGATCCTCTACCTGCAATCCAGTCGACGATACTAAGTTTTGGGACCCTGTTCTCCGCCGACAAGCTATGGTAGACGATGCCACGAAGAAGCCTATTCGGTCCCCTTCATTTCAGAAAATTTCCCTTAGTGGTTCAACGAGTTCGACGAAAATGATGAACGATGTTGAGGCGAATGCTCCGTGGATGACGCGAGTGAAAACGCCGTTGACGATGGTTTGCGCGACCAAGGAACCCAACGATCCGGCTTTACCGGCTGGCTCGGATTGGGATGTTTGCTTTCCAAGTGGAGTTGGGCTCAACATCTCCTTCCCAGCACCCAACTTTGGCAATTCGATTTGGAAGGCCGCGAATCGCCCGAGTGTCAAGTTGAATTCCTTGGACACCCGAGGTGCTCCCGCGTTCGGTTATGGGCATGCAAGCACGCCACCGGATAGCTGGATAGACGTCGGACCCTCGGCTATTACGGGCCTGGGTCTACCCGATGTCCCCTTCGATATTAGGCAGGATCCAAATGGACCTCCAATTGCGAATTCCGAGATCGCGAAGCTGGGCAAAGATGACCCGCAAGGCACTTGGGAAGACATTCGAGCAGCCTATTTGCAACGACTTGCGGATCCGGAATTGGCCTATGATCCGATTTCCAACCCCTACATTACGGTGGATTGGATTTCATTGGACTTGCATGTCTTCAATGGAGAGGCACCCTTCTCCACGGCAGCACCGCCACCACCTGCTGTGCCACCCACTCCGCCTACCTACAAGTTCCAATCGCGATACAAAGATGGGAGTTATGTGGCGGGCACCTATAATAATCCTGCATATAGTAGTGCTGACGGGAGCACGACAGGTTTCAGCTACCATTCACCGGTGACTCCCGACTTGGTCGATTCCGTTGCCCAGTCCGATCCACCCACCCCCAAGCACCGATCGTATTTCAAGTACCAGCTTGGCTATCGCACCGCCATCAATTGGAGTGGGGATCTCGCGAACTGCGGGACCACCCTCGGCTATTTGAATGCTGGATTCTTGAAAGCACCGCCAGGTGCTGCGCTGACGCCGCCCCTGATGAGTGAAACGACGGGAGCCTACGCGATCCGTTTCGATGGGTTTGGACCGCCGGTATCTCAGTTCCTGAACGCCTCAAACAACCTGCAAAACGTCCTGTCGACCTATTTGGGATCGCCCAAGAACCTCGCTTCGCTCGCTTGGCTCAATCGACCATTTGCGAGTCCGTACGAGTTGATGTTGGTGCCGAGCACAGGTCCCGGTCAGTTTGGTTTTTATCATTCTGCATTCTCGGGAAAGCACCGAAAGCCCTTTTCCTATTTGCCAAGCTTTCAAACCTCCAATCCCTCGCATACTGAGGAGCCTCTACCGGTTGCTCAGGACAGGTCGTATTGGCTCAAGAGTTCAGAACCGAAATCGGACGAATTGGACATGATGTTGTTGATGGAATTGGTAGAAACGCAACCTCCGTTTGCGGATGCCAACAAAGTTCCTGCAATGGATATCATCTCGAACTTGATGTTGATGGACGACTTAACGAAGCGGTTTCTCAATTCCTATGTCCCACCAGGCTACTACTACCCTACAGGCTTCAGTCCACCTGCTGGCTACTTCGCCCAAGACGCAACCCGCGGCCCCGCGTTTGTTGCGCCTTTTAATAAATTCCCCAACTTTGTGACTGCCGGCAAGGTGAACTTGAACACGATCACCGAAGACAAGGACGGATTTTATGCGGCACTCAAGGCCATCGAAAACAATTTTCTAGCTGACGGTCAGCGAGCCAATCCGTTGGATCCGGTTCACCAACAATTCCAGGCGCAGTTCGCGAAAAACCGTCGAGGTTACACACCGGCGCAGTCACCGTTTTTTGCGGGCAATCCAGGCTTGAATCATCCCAACTTGAACGGGGCGTATCCGACGCAATTCGCAGGTGCGTACAGGCCAGCTTCGTCTGCCAACATCGCTCCCTATGTGCCGGATCCAGAGGCGCGAGCTAGGTTGAGAGGCAAATACAGTTTCGAGTCCACTTTGTTCCAGTCCAACGATAAAAGTTATGCGGCGTCGCCGCCTGTCCCCCTCGCGGATCAACCCATGTTGTTCTCCACGCCGGAGGTTGCTGGAACCGGCACGGATCTAGTCAACCAACATGCGTTCAAGCGCATGGAGCGGGTCATGCGACTACCTAACCTCGTCACCAACCAATCGAACGTGTTTGCCGTTTGGGTTACCGTCAGCCTGTATGAATACGACCCTGTTACCGGATACGGAAACGAATACGTGGATGAGATCGGACAACCGAAACGAGAACGTGCGTTTTACATTATCGATCGCTCGGTTCCGGTGGGATACAAACCAGGCGAAAACTTAAATGCGGAACGAACCATTTTGCTGAAACGCAAATTGAATTAACGATGGCGTTGGTTGATTGCTCCCGTTTTGCATTTACCTTTGTGTGCGAAAGAATTCCTGTCATGCTTTACTCCTTTTCTTCCTCGCTGGGTATGGGCAATTGCTCTGTTCGCCGATCCTCATCGGTGCAGGTGAGAGCACGCGCCGGTTTGACGATTATCGAGGTGCTCATAGCAACCACCATGACTCTATTGATGATGCTAGCCTTGGCCCAAGGATTCAAGACCCTGAGCGATTCGGTATCGGCGGGCAGGTCGAAGTTGACACTGAGCGATCAGTTGCGAGGGATCAGTTCGTTGCTGCGAAGCGACCTGGATGGGAGTACGGTTACCAGCAATAATCCGCAAACCGAATTATCGCCCAACGGGTATTTCAAGTACTACGATGGACCGCTCTCGGATGCGTCCGCCACATTGTTCAACTACTTGCCGACCGGCACGGTCGAACAACGTGTAAGTGCAAATCGCTGGGGAGACATTGATGATATTGTCATGTTCACCTGCAAAGCTCCCGAGGGGGAATGGTTTCGAGGCAAGGTACCGATGGCCTTGATCTTGATAAGCAATTTGAACAATGGAATTATTACTCCCGGGTCGGTTTCTGCGGTTAATTGGAATGCGGCTTGGGAGACCGATGTTTCGATCGCTTCCCAGTATGGGGAGGTCGCTTGGTTTATGCGGCCATTGCAAGATAGCGATGTGTCGGCTTCGTCGGACGTCAGCAAACGCTATCCAATCAACATCCAGGAATTGATGCCCTACGGCGTTCCACCCGAAACATCGGTTGAGGATTTGGCACCTGGCGTCGATCTAAATGGCGATTCGATTCCGGATCCCGATGGTATGCCGGATCGAGTGGCCCTATGCCGCAGAGTTCTACTGATTCGGCCTGATTTGAACATCGCTGAAACGGCGGTTACTTCGGTCGCATTCGCAGGTCGAGATCCTCAATTGACGATGAAGCCGTTGACACCGGTTGCTTCGAGTGTGAATTCCTATCGGTACATGATGCGCTTTGCGTACCAACGCTGTGACTTGAGCGTTCGTCCCATTACCAATGAATTCGTGTCCGGTACCAGTTTGACTTTGCAAACCAATTCAGTGGCAGATCTGCAACGTCCTGAAAATCGATTTGCACATTACACGATCCCGCTCTCTGCCCTTGAGCTTGGAGCGGGGACGTCCATGCCAATCCTGGCTTTGACTTCCGAGGCGGGTTCGACCGGGAATTTCATTAACCTCACCAATCAAGCATACGGAACGCTGAGCCCAGCGTCCCCCGGGTTGAACGTTCGGCCCGCAGATCGAGGCTTTATCCCGTCGTGCTTTTTCCGAACCAAGATTCAGCTCGACTCTTCGACAGGCGCGATCAGCAGCGTCGTCCCCACGCTTGAGGAAGTTGTTGCGTCGAATGTCGTTGCGTTTGATTGGAAAGGCTATGACCTTTCTATGAATTTGCTCGCTAGTCCAGGACCGGATGGGGGCTGGGGTGCGACGGGTATAGACGATGACAACGACGGTACTGTGGACAACGTGACCGAGTCGGGCTGGCCGGGAACCGATGACTTGTCCTTGACGCCATCGGACCCTGGTTTTTCAAAGACGTTGATCAACGGATTGGCAGTTACCTCGAGTTCGGGCGCTTACGTCGACCTGGATTGGCCTCGCAAAATCATTCATGCCCCCCATCGCTTGGCGGGCGGGGTTGAGCAATTGGGGATGGCTAACACGCCTGCCTTGCCGGTCACTTTGTGGCCCTCGGATCTGAGCTGCGTCCACCTCGATGCTGCCAATCGAATTCAGCGAACAACGAGTATGGTGAAGTCCGGCTGCTACATGGTTGAGCCGACCAATGGTGTGGTCGTGTATCAACCTTGTTTCGATACCTTTACGGACGCGTACGAGTCGGATGGCGAGTGGATGGAATTCGTGGGGACGGGTGGCGATGCCGCCTATGTTGCATGGCGAGACGGCTTTCGAAGGTTCGGGGTGGCATCTCCTCAGTCGCAATATGCCGATTTGGGGACCGATGGACTCGGGAACGACGCCAACGAGAGGGAGACAAGTCCTCCGATACCTTACAAGCTTCCATCGATTCAAGTCTCGGTGCGAGTGCAGGATTACACGGCGGGAACGTTGCAGCAGATTTCTGTCGTGCATAAATTGAATTGAATTGAATTATTGCATGCTCCCTCACCACTGAGCCAGCCGCGAAGCAGGCTGATTTTGACCCCTCATGACCTTGTGTCATGAGAAGCAAAGTTTGGTCGGCTAACAATCAATCGCCGCCAGGCGGGTTTGAGCCCCCTCACGGGCCTTGTGTCGTGGGTTGCTGAAATTTCTAACGTCGCGGGGCCGAGGGAAACTTTCCTCACCCATGTGGCAAGCACATGGGGGCCGGGACCGCTGCGCGGTGGGACTCGGGTTTAGCTGACCAGACTTGCTGTCCAACGACACAAGGTCGTTGGGGCAGGGACCGCCTCGCTGCGCTTGCGTTGGTTGGGGCAGGGACCGCTCGCTGCGCTTGCGTTTGATGTAAACAGCACCACTGAGCCAACCGCGAAGCAGGCTTGTTTTGCCCCTCATGACCTTGTGTCATAAGAAGCAAAGTTTGGTCGGCTAACAATCAATCGCCGTGAGGCGGTTTGAGCCCCCTCATGACCTTGTGTCATGGGTCGCTGAAGTTTCGAACGTCGCGGGGTCGAGGAAACTTTCCTCACCCATGTGGCAAGCACATGGGGGCCGGGACCGCTTCGCGGTTTGGCTTGGTTTAGCGGACCAAACTTGCTGTCCAACGACACAAGGTCGTTGGGGCAGGGACCGCTCGCTGCGCTTGCGTTTGATGTAAACAGCACCACTGAGCCAGCCGCGAAGCAGGCTGGTTTTGCCCCTCATGACCTTGTGTCATGAGAAGCAAAGTTTGGTCGGCTAGCAATCAATCGCCGTGAGGCGGTTTGAGCCCCCTCATGACCTTGTGTCATGGGTCGCTGAAGTTTCGAACGTCGCGGGGTCGAGGAAACTTTCCTCACCCATGTGGCAAGCACATGGGGGCCGGGACCGCTTCGCGGTGGGACTCGGGTTTAGCGGACCAAACTTGCTGTCCAACGACACAAGGTCGTTGGGGCAGGGATCGCTCGCTGCGCTTGCGTTTGAGGATGCGGGCAGTTGGTTGCAGATGGCTAACAGTTTCGTTAGTCGTTGCGTATTCGGATTGCATTCATGCCATAGGCTCCTGAGGTTGCTACATAGTAACCGTTTCGGTACAACCCAATTCCACCTAGCGAATCAACGACACCATTCATGAACTCGATCGCAATTGTTTCAGGGCTATGGTCGATGGCTCCTATCACCCCCAAATGTAAGTGGTCCGGCATTACCGATATCGCGCTCAATTGATACCCGTTCCTCTGCGCAACTTGCAAACAACTTTTATAGACGGAGGAATACAAATGCGTCGCTCTCAATCTGTACCGTTCCTCATGCACGAGTACTAAATGGAGATGATACCAATAACGGCCCCGATTCACAGTTATCGCTTGATTCGGATCGATCGTCTCAAATACAGTTGTGTATGGCTCAATTGAATAAACAAATTCTTTGTCGACGAATCCCTCCTTGGCAACTTGTGTGTCAATGTATTCAGTAACCGCTCTTGCTGAATTGTGCCCGATGGCTCGCAGCGCTACTTTGCGATTGAATTGGCACGCAGTCCCTGCTGTTCGAAGCGCATGGTCGATTCGACCTTTTGCACGAGACGCGAGAAAGACGGGTGAAACGCTTGGCTTTGAGCTAAACAAAATTTGTACATATTTCGGATCCGAATGCTTTTCCAGAACGCGAAGTCCGTCTAACTCCCACATTTGTTCAAGATTCAGCCAACGATTATTGGAGATAGGTGGAAAGAGGGACTCTGATGGCCAACCGGTCCAACTGTACCTGCACTCGTACGCGGGCTGTAAGCAAGTGGGATCGTATCGAACCATGATTTAAATTCCAAATGTCACGTTGATGCGGAAATGCTTCTCCTGGAAATTATTTCATCTCGTCGACTCGTTTTCAACTAGGCACGAGGAAACTTTCCTCACCCATGTGGCAAGCACATGGGGGCCGGGACCGCTGCGCGGTTGAACTCGGGTTTAGCTTGCTGACCAACGACACAAGGTCGTTGGGGCAGGGACCGCTCGCTGCGCTTGCGTTTGAGGATGCGGGCGGGGATGCGCTTGCGTTGAACGTAAACAGCACCACTCAGCCAGCCGCGGAGCAGGCTGGTTTTGCCCCTCATGACCTTGTGTCATGGGTCGCTGAAGTTTCTAACGTCGCGGGGCCGAGGGAAACTTTCCTCACCCATGTGGCAAGCACATGGGGGCCGGGACCGCTGCGCGGTGGGACTCGGGTTTAGCTGACCAGACTTGCTGTCCAACGACACAAGGTCGTTGGGGCAGAAACCGCTCGCTGCGCTTGCGGTCGTTGGGGGCAGGTGCCCACTCACCACTCACCACTGCTCACTGACTACTGACTACTGACCCGGCGTTGGTTGTCACCGGCTTTCTTTGGTTACAGCTAGCTAGTTCCTACTAGCTCGCACAAGCACCTGAACCCATGGAGGCTGGGCGAGTAACTCGGGAAACTTGGCTCTGCCTGCCGCAATATGGTCGGATTTTCCATGCGTATTGAGCGCTTCCCGACTTGCCCATTCCTCAATGAAAGTGAACTTACTTGGATCATCCAAGTCGACAAACAAGTCATATCGCAAGCACCCGTCCTCTTTAAGGGTAGGGGCGACAAAACTCTCCAGCACACTTTGTAAAGCGTTTTCCATGCCTGACTTGGCATGAATGTGCGCGACCACATCGACTTTCATGGTTTTTTTCCCCCTTCACAAAAATGAAACATACTTGCCACTAGCATCGACCCACGACTACTTAACCTCAACCATGCCAGGTGCTCGGTTGCCTTCTCCTTTATGGTTCGTTAACGCATCTCCAAGGTCATTGCGTACTTGATCGGCATAGGACTTGAGCCGGATCATCACTTCCGGATTCATGGCCGCAACGTTCATGCTTTCGCCAACATCCACCGACATGTGATAGAGCTCAGGCTCCGAGATTTTCACCTGCTTGTACTTGCCGGGAATCCCACCTTTCCCGTTTGCCTGATCCTTCATACTTCGATAGGTGTGAGGGAATTGAAGCTTCCACTGGCCGTCACCGCTGACGAGCGATTGCAATTGATTTTGCTCGTAGTAAAACGCGTAGAACTCATGCGGGTTCTTGGCCTCCGGCTGGTTGCTAATCATAGGCCAGACATTGAGGCCGTCGATCTGATGCTCCGGTAGCTTGGCGCCGATCAAGCTGGCGATCGTTGGAAAGAGATCGATCGTCATGCATATTCGGTCGTCGGTTGCACCCGCGCGAATTTGCCCCGGCCACTGCATCAGACACGGAACGCGAACGCCCCCTTCCCAGGCTGTCCCTTTGCCCTCACGCAGCGGGCCAGCAGAGCCAGCGTGATCGCCATAGCTCAACCAAGGCCCGTTATCCGATGTGAAGATGACGAGAGTGTTTTCCAGCACGCCGTTGCGTTTGAGTGAACTCATGACTTCCCCGACAGACCAGTCGATCTCGGCGATCACATCGCCGAAGAGCCCTCGTTCGGTTTTGCCCTTGAACTTGTCACTTACATAAAGTGGGACATGGCACATGCTGTGAGCAAGGTATAGCAAGAAAGGTTTATCTTTATTCCGGTCGATGAAGTTGACCGCAAACTCGGTGTAGCGGGTGGTCAGCAGAGTCTGGTCCTCGGGTGTGACGTCGGCGTCAATAATCTCGTCCCCTTCGATCAGGGGCAAATCGGGGAAGCCTCCTTTGCCATTCTTGTCTTTTTTGGTTTCGGGATGATGTGGCCACATATCGTTCGAGTAGGGCAAACCGAAATATTCATCGAAGCCATTGTGTGTTGGCAGGAAGGGTTTGTGATGGCCGAGGTGCCATTTGCCTACCGCGCACGTCGCGTAGTCTTTCTGTTTGACCATTTCGGCGAGCGTCATTTCGGATTCGGCAATCCCAATCTTGCTCTGCGGCCCAAGGGCACCATGAATACCGAGTCGATTGGAGTAGCAGCCCGTTAGCAAAGCGGCACGCGAGGCGGAGCACACCGCTTGAGGTACGTGGAAATTCGTAAACTTGGTACCCGCCCTTGCCATCGCATCGAGATGGGGTGTCGCATAGCCTTGGGCTCCAAACGGCCCGATGTCCGCGTAGCCCATATCATCAATGAAGATGATGACCACGTTGGGCGTCGCGGCTTTCGAGACCGAAACGCAGAGCACCAAGACGATGAACAGACAGTTGAGAAATTTCATGGGACTACTTGCTTTCGTTGGCTTTGGGTTTTCGCTTGGGTTGGATTTCCACCGGCGGCTCGAGACGATCATCGGGCTGGTTCCAGAGTCGCCATGGATCGTCTAATCGGCGCATTTCGGCCAACAACAATCCTTCCATCTCCTTTAATTTTTCCGCATAGCGAGGATCGTCGGCCAAATTCAATTGATCTTGGGTAGGTTTGATATCAGACATTGCCATCACGCGCGGGTCATGATGTTCTACCAGAAACTCATTGGGGTTGTTGCGAAGATTGAATAGCTGGGTTTTGCGCACCGACCCGTCGAGGACATCAAACTTCACAAGCTTCCAATCGCCCTGCTTCACACATCGCATACCGGGTTTCGTGCCGCCGTTATAAACACCATATAAAACGTCGCGAAGCGCCGTCTTTTCGCCCTTCAGAACGGGCTTAAAGCTCATTCCTTCGTTGGATTCCGGAGCGGCAACGCCCGTCAAATCGCAAAACGTTGCGAGCAAGTCGAGCAAGTAGATGTTTCCCTCGACGCGTGAACCCGGCTTGATGCCTGGTCCTTGGACGATGAACGGTACGCGCCAAGAATGCTCGTAAAGATTTTGCTTCCCTTGCAAACCATGTCTTCCAATCGCCATGCCATGATCGGCCGTGTAAAAGATATAGGTGTTTTCCAATTCCCCCATGGCTTTCAATCGATCGAGTACGCGTCCGATCTGAATATCGATGTTCTCGCTACACGCGAACTCGCGTCCAAGCTCGTTGCGAATCGTACGTTCGTCGCGACGCTCCCATACACCGCTGACCGCGACCTCATCCCGAAGGCCTGGGTTGCCGTGCGGAAACGGATGTTCCGGCAGATAGTTGGACGGAAGTCGAGGTTGTTTTGAATTCGCCGGCGGCGGGTTTTTAGGATCGGTGTGATTAACGGCCCCATACTTCTGAAGCAGTTCCGGCTTACCATCGCGAGTATCGTGCGGGTGCGAGAAGCCAAAGTAGATAAGGAAGGGCTTGGTGTCCTTGGCCGTCTCTCGTTCACCGAGGTAGTCGAGCACTTGCTGTGCATGCCAAGCGCTGCCGGTTTCATCGGTTCCACCACGCATCACTGCGTCGCGACGGACGGTGAATTGCTTGTTGGCAGCTTCGTAACTATTTCCAAGCTTGCAAGTTCGCATGGTTGCGTAGCCGGCCCGATTGAAAACGGCCGGGATGGTGTTCAACTCAAGGTTGGGGGGGCAATGATCTTTGGCTCCAGGCCCGATCGGCAAATGCCAAACCGTCCGTCCAGACATGATCATGTGTCTAGAAGGCGTACAAACAGCCCCCACAAAGGCACCCATATGGTACGCGCCATCCAATACCATACCGGCACGGGCAAGTCGATCGATGTTGGGTGTCTCCAAGATGGATTGTGGGTTGTAAACCTTGAGGTCGAATGGCGACTGATCATCGACGAGGATGAACAGTATATTCGGGCGCTTATCGCCGGCTAGCAAACTCGGAGCCACGAGGAGCATGAGAGCCATTGCGACAAGACAAAGTCCATGAGCGAATCGTATCATTGTTTTTTGTGCTTTCTATTTCGTGTTCTCTCGGTTGAGCCAGTGTGCGTAGGATGCGGCTTTGCCTGTGGAAAAGCAATATCGACCACCCATGCTATCGTACAAGTTGATAGACTTGCGACCACCGCTGCCCACCAACCATGAATTTGCCAGGAATAACTCTCGGCTACCGAAATTCCAATTTGTCTCAATGCCCAGGGAGTTGGCACTAACACCAGTAAGGCCGTGATACCAAACCCGAACAACATTCCAATTAAGAGAGAAGCCTGCGCGAAGTCGCGTTTGGACTGCCCCAACATAAAGACTCCCAGAACTAATCCCGAAGCGAAACCGGCCACCGTAATCACTTGCCTCACGATAGAGTCACTTTGGAACGCGGGGGACCAAGCAACTACGATGGCAACTCCGATCTGGAGCACACCAAAAATCGCCGTCCACGATTGACTGGCCCGCGTCAAGCTCGCATCGATCGCGTCTCCTTGGGTTGGTTGCCCAAGTTCCTGGAGTCGACGCTCTTTCGCGGGCTTGATGAAGTCGTTGACGATGGCGGAGGCGCTACCGCTCAACGAACTAGACAACGTCGACATAGCCACGCTAAAGACGGCCGCCAAAGTGATACCGCAGATCCCAATCGGCATATCTTGGACAATGAACAAAGCAAAAACTTGATCGTTTACCTCTGCCGGTTTCGTTAGACCATTTGCGTAGTAGGCGGCAAGCCCTACTCCTACGAACAAAAAAAGTGCAAACTGCAAAAAGATAAACGGTCCACTCAAACCGAGAGCAAGTCTCGCTTGCCCTTCGTTCCGAGAACAAAGATAACGCTGGACCATCATCTGATCGGTGCCGTGCGTTGCCAGGCAAAGGAAACAGCCTCCAATCACGCCGGCCCAAATGTTCTCTGTTTTCAAGCTAAAAGCCCACTGCACCATGTCGAATTTGCGCTCTTGGTTTCCATAGTCAACGATGCTCTGAATTCCGTTGGGCAAACCGTTGGCAATCACACCAATCGCGACCACCGCTCCAATCAAATAGACGATGAGTTGGATGCAGTCGTTCCAGACTACACTTTTGATCCCGCCGAGACTTGAGTAGATAATCGTTGCAACACCCATGAGCAGAACGCACAGGCTCGTATCGAAATTGGTTACCTTGTTCAAAACCAATCCTGTCAAATACAAACGCAGTCCATCCGCGATGGTGCGAGTGAGCATGAAGATCAACGACGCGGTACGTTGTGTAAGACCGCCGAACCGGCGATGGAGTATTTCGTAAGCGGTCAGAATTTCACCGCGAAAATAGCCAGGCATGAGCCAAGCAATCACAATCAATCGCCCGAGCACAAATCCGATTGCCAGTTGCAAGAAACTAAAATTCCCTCCCTTCGCGAAGATCACCCCTGGAATACTGAGAAAGGTCACAGCGCTGGTCTCCGTTGCAACGATGGAACCCAATACGGCATACCAAGGAAGACTGCGACCGCCGACCAAAAAACCTGAGAGATTGGTCGGTCCACGTCCAATCCAAATCCCAAGCAGGAGTGTCAGCAAAACGTAGACGACAACAATAACGCTATCGACGACCGAGATATTCAGCATGAACGACCTTTGCAACCTGTACGATCCTACTCGACCCTACTCGACACCATATCAGCCGGAACGCGCTAGCGACTTGTTGATTTAATGGTACGACGGACTTCCAAGTCCGTCGAATTCCCCATTGACGGACTTGGAAGTCCGTCATACCGCCCTTACCCAATAACGACTTCTCTAAATCAATAAGCCACTAGCGTCCGGTTTATCACGCGTTACGCGGCACTCTGTTACTCCGCTATTATGCAAACCCTATCACACTGGTGCCACATTACTCTAGAGCGATATTACTGCGAGCCATTCTTGTTGTTCTTTTTATTTCCCCCATCGAGCGGCCATGGCATAACACCCACACGTTTGGCCCACTCGTCCCACCGACCAGACATTTCCTTGAGGGGTTGGGGATATTGTATGGCAAGATTGTTCATCTCGGTGCGGTCCGCCTCGATGTTGTAGAGCTCCCAGTCGCCCGGATGTTTCGAGACCAATTTCCATTCTCCCATACGAACGGCGCGATTGCCCTCGTGTTCCCAAAAGAGAGGATTCGGGCGATGGATCGGAGAGCCAGCAAACGCTGGGGAAAGGCTCACACCCTCCATCGGCTGAATGAGATTGCCATCGTACTCGGTTGGATACTTGGCACCCGAAACGTCTATGCAAGTCGCCATCAGATCGATGAGATGACCCGGCTGGCGCTCCAGCTGGCCGTGACGTCTGGCAGGAATTCCTTTTGGCCAATGAGCGATCAGGGGCGTGCTGATTCCCCCTTCGTGCTGCCAATGTTTGAATTCACGAAAGGGAGTATTGCTGACGTTAGCCCATGACTTTCCATAGGCGATATACGTGTCCGCAGCACCGGGCATGACTCCTTCGCCTTGGCGCATCGGATAGCCATCGCGAGTCTGTTTCGGAATCATATCCGGTTGAAAATAATCCTTGGGTAACGTCGGCAGCGAAGGCGATTCGCTACGCGGAACGAACGGTCCGTTTCGGCCTACCACTTCGGCGCATCCACCGTTGTCTTGCAAGAACAAGATCAATGTGTTCTCGTATTGGCCATTCTTCTTGAGCGTATCGACAAGACGCCCGATCCCTTGGTCCATACAGCTGAGCATTGCAGCATAGACTTCCATGCAGCGAGACTCCCATTCCTTGTTTTTGACGTTGCTCCAATTGCCAGCTTGCGGCGAAATTTGCCAGCGAGGATCGAGCAAGCCGATCTGCTTCATCTTTTCAAGACGCGCGGCTCGGATGGTGTCGTAGCCAGCGTCGTATCGGCCCTTGACTTTTGCGATGTCCGATTCCTTTGCATGCATGGGCCAATGCGCAGCTGTGTGAGCCATGTACAGGAAGAATGGTTTGTCATTGTTTTGCTGATGATGCTCGGTGAGAAAATTGGCCGCGTGATCGTTGATGGCATCGGTGTAATAGAATTCTTTGGGTTGGTACTCGGAATCCGCGTACGGCGAGATCAAGTGATTGTCGCGAACCAGTGTGTTGGGATCGTAGAAGCTGCCTGCCCCGTGGATCGTTCCATAGAATCGATCAAAGCCGCGTTGCAATGGCCAATTATGTTTATCGGATTCGCTCTTGGGCTTGGCTTGCTTGGTCACATGCCATTTGCCCGTCATGTACGTCGCGTAACCGGCGGATTTGACTGCCTCGGCAATCGTGACACACCGCTTATTGAGATCACCCGCATAGGCATCGCCGACTTTCGTGCTCCAGTCGTCGACCATATGACCGATCCCCGCCTGGTGCGAATAGAGTCCCGTCAACAGGGCGGCACGTGTTGGACAACAGCGAGCTGTATTGTAAAACTGCGTAAACCGCAGGCCACCTTGCGCGAGGGCGTCGAGATTGGGAGTATGGATCTCGCCGCCATAACAACCTATGTCCGAATAGCCAACGTCATCGGCCATGATCAGGATAATGTTCGGCGGCGAATTGGAAGCGAGAATCGGTGTTCCAATGGCGGCCAGAAATGCGAGAGCTAGGACACGAATGATTGGACGCGAAGGTGGGATGATCATGGTTTTTTGTTCTTGTTTTTCTTGGAATGATTCTTGGCCTGACTGGTCCCCGCGACCGCATCATAGTTGGGGTTTCGCTCGTTTGGTATCAACGCATTGGTGGATTGGAACCACGCCAATAGTTCATCTAGCAGTTCGTCCCTCTTTGGAGCGTTCTTGGCTACCAGGTTATTCCGCTCTCCGATGTCGTCGGAAAGGTTGTATAGCTCGACGGCGTTGTTGATCTCAAGTTTATCCCGTCCGCCGTCGAGTTGCCATTCTTCATGATAAAGGTGAAGTTTCCAATCACCTTTGTGAATCACACTCACTGGGCGACTGCGGAACCCTGTCCGAACATCGAGTTCGCGGCCTCGGATCACGGGTGAGTCGAGATAACCTGGAAAGTGCCAGAAGATGGAGTTGCGCTGGAGCGTGTTTTCTCCGCGCAGCAACGGCACAAGGCTTTCACCATCGAGAGTTATGTTGGAGGGCACATCAGCACCTGCTGCCGCTAGGAATGTAGGAAATAAGTCAATGTTGATCACCGGTACATTGCACTTGCTGCTAGGTTCGGTGACACCTGGCCAGCGAACGATGAAAGGCTCTCGAACTCCACCTTCGTAGTAGCAGCCTTTATTTCCTCGCAAGGGCTCTTGCGAAGACTGTTGTGTTCCGCCATTGTCGCTGGTGAAGACTAGCAACGTGTTCTTGTCGAGCTCTAGATCCTTCAGCTTTTCGAGCAAAAGGCCAACACTTGCATCGAGATCATACACGCAAGCGGCATAGAGTGGATTCGAATGTTGGGAACCGGGCGTTTTGGCTTTGAATTTAGCAATCGATTCGGGGCGGCCTTGGAGTGGCGAATGGATCGCGTGATGTGCAAGGTAACAGAAAAAGGGTTTTTCTTTATTGGCTTGGATGAACTCGCAGGCCTTCGTTGTGAGTGTGAAAACGCCTTTTGGATCTGAGGGTGGGCCAGCTTTGTTACCTTCGGAACCTTCTTGCTCGTCCCCCAACCCAAAGGAATCGAACGACACATCGAACCCTTGTTGTGTTGGCAGCGCACCGTCCTTGCCGGCAAGGTGCCATTTGCCAAAATGACCGGTAACGTATCCAGAGGCTTTCAACGCATCCGCAACGGTAACATTCGCTTTCGCTAGACCGTTCTTGTTCGGAATAGGGACTAATCGCTGAGCTCCCTTGTCTCCGCGATCCATACTACCGACGGCATAGACATGATGCCGGGGAGTATAGTTTCCCGAGAGCAAGCAGGCTCGACTCGGCGCGCAGTTTCCGGCAGCAGCATAGCCTGCGGTGAACACCATTCCTTCCGATGCAAGTCGATCGATGTTGGGTGTCTCAAAAAAATCGCTACCTTGGTAGCCCACGTCCTTCCAGCCGAGGTCGTCCGCAAAGATAAGGATGATGTTAGGGCGATCCGATGCGGCTACATAAGTAGGCAGGACGACTGCGCAAAGCAAAAGGGACCAAATTAGCATTTTCATGTGTGTTTCTCGTTGGGAGGTGGGATAGGCTTCTAGCCTGTCATTTTCAGCTCGACAGGCTGGAAGCCTATCCCACGAATGAATCGAGTGATCCCTAGCCGACGGACTTTTCATTCTTCGTTCTTTTCGTTTTTCTTTTTAGGCTTGTCGCTATTCATTTGCTCGAAGGCTCGATCGAGTTCGACAGGTCGTGCACTGTTAAATTGATCCAGCACGCGCTGCAGTTTTAGAGCAGCCAGGGTTTCTTGTCCCTGTGGCTTGTTGCGGTTTAGCGCCTGTTTCTCGAATGGATCGGCAGCAAGATCAAATAATTCTCCCGTGCGGTAAAGTTTGTATTGACTATCGAACGCACACTCGCGAACGGTCAGGTCGAGCTTTTGTCGTGGTGAATACCAACAATAGAGCCATTCCCGAGATAGGCCTGTCTCACCCTTGAGTCGAGACAAAAAACTAACTCCATCAATATTCGCCGGCTTTGCGATACCAACTGCGTCACAAAGCGTTGGAAGAAAATCCGTACTGCTAATAAGGTCTCGGTTAACGCTGCCAGCATTCATCTTCGCGGGCCAACTGGCGATGAACGGCACATGGGTTCCGCGTTTTGTTGTACTCCCTTTACCTCCGCGATAGTCGGCACCTTGAAAGCGACTCGTTATACCGACGTTGGTACCGTTGTCACCGATGAACAGCAGCAACGTATTATCGCGAATCTGCAATTCATCGAGCTTGTCTACCACCTTACCAATCATCTTGTCCATGTAAGCAGTCATGGCAGCAAAATGCTTCGGTGCAACTTTCTGCTCTTCGTTGTTGACTGTTTTATCCCAGTCTGCGCTGTCCGGCGTTGGCTGAAATGGGTTATGCGTCAGGATCATCGGATAGTAGAGCATGAAGGGTCGTTGCTTGTTGCGTTCGATGAAGTCGAGTGCAAAATCATTGATGAGCGTTGGGCCATACTCACCATTCGTAAAATTCCTTTCGACGCCATTGTACTCCAGGCCAGGATTTGCATAACGAGGAGGCCGCCGCGTATGCTGCCAAAGGCAGGACTCATCGAAACCGAAATGCTGTGGCGAATCGACCTCGCGCCCAAGTTGCCACTTACCACAAATCGCAGTCGCGTAGCCAGCTTGCTTCATTAGGTTGCCAAACGTTACCTCGGTCCGTGGCAGCGTGCCGAAGTTGAGGTAATTCCGAATGTTGTACTTACCTGTCATGAGCTGTACGCGGGTCGGCGTACAAAGAGGCTGCACGTGGCACTGTTCGAAACGTACTCCACTGGCAGCGAGGCGGTCTAAATTGGGTGTCTGATACGATTGCCCGCCGTTCGCGGTGACGCATTCATACCCAAAATCGTCCGCCATGATCAGAATGATGTTAGGGCGAGTCAAATCCGCCGCTGCAATTAATTCCTCTGCGGCAATCAACTGCCGACAGGCTACGACGGCGAGCAATGTCATTGCGGTCCATCTTAGTTTACACTTGCGATTCATTTGAAAATCACTTCCAATCGAGGGAATGGTTTGTTTGCAGGTTCACCCGTGCGAAGGTAGCTTTTGCACGACCTCCGCAGTGTTGTAGGTCCAAGCGACTTGATTGTTGCTAGCATCCGAAATCTTGGTCAATCGCGACCACGTGTTATATTCGTAGCTGCGAGTCTTGGCGGGGCTGCTACTGGAAGCAGCCCACGTTTCTTGACAAAGAAAAGAGACCTATTGTGTTCAGCGTTTCCAACGTCAGGATTTCGAACCCTGTCATCTCGGATTGTACGAGTGCTATCGTCCGCCTGCAATCATGGCCAATTTTCGCGTGGACTCTAGCCAGTCCAGTGCAGTGATCGAACCTCCTCATCCCCCGTCCCCTTCTCACAACGCCTCGTTGGGCTAGGCACGAATCGAACCTCGATCGACCAGAAACAAATTGGGAAAGCGAATCCCAGTCCTCGTTGAGCACTGACACTCAGAACGGCAATGTTGACCGAGTCGCGGAAGTTGATGTTCCACCGCCAAGTCGCCCAGTTCCGCGACTTCGGTTCATCGCTTGGTTCGCGGCGAATCTAGGATGGCGTCTATAGTTTCGGGGGCCTGCCTCGCGTCGAGAACAGCGTAGATATCGACGCGATCGTCGGCGAACGTGTAGTAAATCGAAAACGGGAAACGCTTCGAAAGAGACCGCTGGAAGCCTCGGTAGGTTTCATGGATGCCAGCATAGATCCGCAAAGATTCGATGTCTGCGGCGAGGCAGTCATTGAAGTATGAGCCAAGACCAGACTGTTGTGATTCGTAAAAATCAGCAGCGATCTCAAGATCTCTTTCGGCCTCGGGCAGAAGCCGCATTTTCATTTGAATCGATTCCTTAGACGCTCCTTGGCAGCATCCCAATCAACAAATTCTGTCCGACCTTCCTTGACGGCAGCTAGTCGGGCAGCCAACACATCTCCGTGCCACTCAGGTGGCGCCACATTCGATGGCCGCTTCGAGAGGTCTTCCCAAAGACGTTCCATCAACAGGAGCTTTTCAGCTACAGTAAACGATTCGATCGGAATTGTTGTCACGTTGTTCATGGTTGTATCGTACACCAACCGAGAAAACTTGCAAAATGGTGCTCCCGCCGCGAACGGCAGCGATCTTCCAGCACGCGCGAGTGAAGCCACCATATTAAAAACGGTAGATCGCGTGCTCGGTGCCAACGAGGAGCAGAAAAGGGGTCAGGTCTGGGGCAAGTCTCTTTTATGTTGTCGTTGTCGTTTTTCAGAGGACTTTTTAGGGCGGCCTCTCGGTCCCATTGTCGATTCGAGATTTAATCGTCGAGTGATAGATTCTGTCCAGCCGTCGTCGCCGAAAGGTTGGCCGCGATGCCCGCACCGCCGTACGGCTTCGAGTTCTTTGTCCGAAAGTGCTTCATTGACTCGCTCTATCCAATTTGGAAGTCGAGCGTTTCCTATGTCAGGGTTACGAACACTGTCGTCCCCGGACATCCCGGATTGTACGAGTGCTATCGTCCGCCTGCAATCATGGGCAATTTTCGCGTGGACTCTAGCCAGTCTAGTGCAGTGATCGAACCTCCTCATCCCCCGTCCCCTTCTCCTCCTGAGTACAGGAGGAGAAGGGGGAAAGACAAGACGCATGGATCTAGTTTCCTGTGTTCTTGTCACCCCCGAGCGATTGAGGGTGCCCCTTCTTTCTAGCTCCCCTTCTCCTCGGTACTCCGAGGAGAAGGGGTTGGGGGATGAGGAGCCACGCACGAGCCACGCACTGGACAAACCATTACTAGTCATCACAACGCCTCGTTGTGCCAGGCACGAATCGAACCTCGATCGATCAGATACAAATTGGGAAAAAGAATCCGAGTCCTCGTTGAGCACTGACAGTCAGGACGACTACGCTAACCCGGTTGTCGCGAGCGAGCTTCCATTTCAAAAACCCGTCATCGGCAACTCGGGTTCAGCGTTTTGTTATGCAGCTTACTCGGCCACGGTCATTTGCGAATTGCTGCCTGCAGCGCAGCAACAAAGGTGGGGTATTCCGCTGGACATCGCTCCTTGAGCGCGAGCAGAAATTCGCGGTCGTCATTTTCATTTATGATTCGTTTCAGAGTCTGATACAGCGTATCATAAATGTTATGAGCTAGACGCAGATGATTCGGTGCAGATGAAGAATGTTGAGCATAGGCGTGGCCAACAATTCGTGCGGCGGCCCGAAGCAGCAAGCTTTGGAATTCGCCCGTCAGGCAGCTGTAATTATGCAGATCTGCTTTGTCTCGAAATACGTCCTTGAGTGTTCCAGACGACGCGATCCAGAGTTCGCTAAACGAATCGGCGAAGTAACAGATCTGCAAAATTTCTTTTGTGCTCTTCGTGAACCAAGGAGAGAGCGCCGCCTTCACCATGTCATATTCGGGGTGCATGTTATCTCCTACTATTGATTGCCACACGAAAACTTGCTTTTATCCCGGTTTCAGTCTCGGCTGTCCCAGTGGATCGGTTTCGGTGATAACGAATTATCTCTGACAAGTCTTACCCACTGATTCCCGCCCATTAGAGTATGATTTTGTGGAGATAACAGTCACGGCGAGGGGGTTGACCAGCGTCTAGCCGATTCATTATAAAATTGGATCAAGGAACAGTTGACTACAGGTGTAGTCCTGGTTAGCAGGCGTTTTTGACTTGGGAGATTTTTGCCCTGGTCTTTGTGAATAGTATGCAGTCGAAATACCCCAGGCACCCAAACGACAGTTGAAGACCCATATGAACAGAACCGCCAAATGAAAAGGCACCCATCCTTCACCCTTGGAGTAGTCCTCGTCGCGTTGACATTGACGCTGGTTGGGAATCCTTTCGTCCAGAGCTTTCTATTTGCTCAACGAGAGTCGAACGCGAATACCGTCGGCAAGCAGATTGCGATCCTGGCCGATGAAGCCATCAACGAGAGCAGCGGAATCGTTCGATCGCACACCAACCCGAATTGCTTTTGGACGCACAACGACTCGGGAGACAGGCCTCAACTGTTCCTCGTGAATCGACAAGGGAAAACGGTGGCTCGTGTCGGTCTTTCCAAAGCTAAGGCTATCGACTGGGAAGACATCGCCATCCATATTTCGGGCGATGAGGCTCATCTGATTGTCGGAGACATCGGTGGCAACACCCGAAGTCGAAAACACGTCACACTCTATGTCCTCCGAGAACCCAAATTGACAGTGGACGATCTCAAAAGTGACGTGACACTTGATCTGACGGTCGATTTTGAAGTGGAGATGGAGGTCACCTTCCCACGCGGGGTTACCAATTACGAATCGATCGCAGTCGATCACTCAAGTAATGCCATCTTGATTGTCGAAAAAGGCAATTTTTCAGGCCGAGTGTTTACGGTTCCAGTCCCTGTCATCCCGGACAAACCGCAGGTGATGCCTGGCAAACCGCAAGCGATGGTCGTTGAGGCGAAGCAGCTTGGTGTGGCTCCAGTACCGATGGCAACCGCTTGCGATATATCCGCGGATGGGCGTTCGTTAATCATCATCAGCTACAGCATTGGATTTCTTTTTCGTCGCGAGTTGAGCCAAGCGGGCGAGCTTGATTCATGGAAGACGGCGCTGGAGCGAGAACCTGCTGTCTTCTCGTTGGGCAAACTACGCCAGACCGAAGGTGTTTGTTTTTCCGAGGACGCAAAGTCCATATTCGTCACAAGCGAAAAAGCCCCAACCCCACTTGTTCAAATTGAGTTGCCTCTCGATCGCAGTGTGAGATAGGCACCTTCGGAGTTGTCAGGCACGTGCAGGTCGAGGTCGCACGGGGGTCGTCGACGCAAATGATTGCCGATGATTAACGCAGGCACAGCTGGCAGACACACTATCTCGGTCAGCAATCCTGGAGTATGTCGGCCCTCCGGGCCTGGACGGAACAATTGAACCATCAAGGCGACGTGACTTGCAATTCCTTGATTTGTCCCTTGAAAGGTTCTTTTGCGGAATAGATCGCAACTGGTTTCTCGTTATCATGGCCAAGGCAAAAGTCTTCTGCTGGCTGGCGAGGAACGAAAGCGACCCCTTTCTTCTGAGCCACAACTTTGTCGTTGACGCTCAGAGTGAGAACGTGGTCTGCAGCTAACGACGCCGTGATCTTGGTATTGCCTAAAATAGGTGTTGGGGAAACAATCTCGGCTAAGTTGTCGCCGATACCATGGCGTACAGCAAAGACGACTTGGCCATCGCGTAAATGCAATGCATAGCCGGCCGAGAGACCGCCATGGGCGATTAAGATTGCATCGCGCTGGTCGGTTTTTACTTTGCAGGAAACGGTAAACGGCTGCCCACCGACTTGGGGAACTCTATCGGATTGCGTAGCCTCTCCGATCGATAGGTTTGCAAGCGAAACGGACTTGGTTGCCGCATTCGACTTGAGAGCGTTTCCGTTTGGAGCCGAATCGGCCATAGGATAAAGCGTTTTTGGGTTCGCAACCTCCCCGGCGGGACGACGCGAGCTAGGGTTTTTGCCGCCGATCTCCGCGTCCATTTTTTCGGCCAGAGACCGAAGTTTGGCAACTATTTCCGGATGCTTATCTGCCAGATTGGTTTGCTCACGGATCTCTTCGTCGAGATTGTAAAGTCGCGGATTCTTACCTGCGTCGGACTCCACCCCTTTACCCATCGTTTCAGGCTGAGTCGCGATCGCAAGTTTCCATGGCCCTTGCCTGACCGCCTGGAGATTGTAACCGGAAAAGTAGTAATGAGCCTCGCGAGGTGATTGCGTGCTCTGTCCTAACAGCAATTTCGAGATATCGCGACCATCGATGGTTGTTTCAGCGATATTCTTGGAGGATACAGCGCCGCCTGCTAGTTCGACCAACGTAGGGAGCATGTCGATCGTGCCAGCAACGCTGTCGCACACGCTGCCGGCTTTGATCTTGCCTGGCCAGCGAGCGATGGTAGGTACTCGAACGCCCCCTTCCCAAGTGCTTCCTTTGCCGCCTCGCAATGGGAGTGCACTGCCACCGTCGGAGCCCTTGACCAACCAAGGCCCATTGTCACTGGTGAAGAGGACGAGGGTTTTTTCGTCGAGCTTTAAGTCTCGCAATGTGTCGAGGATTTTTCCTACGCTCCAATCGACCTCCTCGACCCAATCACCGAATCGGCCGTTGGACGACTTGCCTCGAAAGGCTTCGCCGGGCCAGATGGGTGTGTGAACGGCCGAATGCGGCAAGTAGAGAAAGAACGGTTGGTCTTGGCTGTCGCGCAGGAATCGAGTGGCTTCGTCGGTGTACCGTTCGACAATGCGACTCTGCTGCTCGTCGGTGAGAAACTCTGCCACTTTATCATCGCGTAGCAGCGGTGAAACTTTTTCGGTGCCACCCACAGCCTTGCGTTGCATATCGTTGGAGTATGGGATGCCAAAGTAGCGATCGAATCCTTGTTTGGTTGGAAGGAACTCAGGTTGATCCCCGAGGTGCCACTTGCCTATACAAGCGGTTGCATAGCCTTTGTCCTTGAGGTGTTCGGCAATTGTTCGTTCGGCGGGATTCAGACCGTTTGCGTTGCCGGGGAAAAACACGGCGGGGACAGAAATACGAGCACCGTAGCAACCGGTAAGCAATTGCGCTCGCGAAACCGAACAGACCGGGGCTGCGTAGAAACTAGTCAGTTTCATTCCCTCGCGAGCCATTCGATCTAGGTTTGGCGTTTTCTGTTTCGTCGCTCCGAAAGGCCCGATGTCAGCATAGCCGAGGTCATCGATGTAGATAATGACGAAGTTGGGTTTGGCGAGATCCGCAGAGTGTGCCGGTCCGCTCAGGATCGTGAGGAACATCGACGCACATGCGCAGAGAATTGAGGTAGGGTTCATTGAGTCGCACTGTCTCTTAGGAGGAAATTCGAATGGGGAGGGACTTTGGCGTGGGCATTAGTTTACCCAATTCGATACCCTCCATGTTGCGTCATCTCCGTGCGTTTTCTCCCCCTCGCCCCGCTTCGCCCCGAGACCAGGGCGAGGGGAGCAAGATCAAAGAATGTGGGTCAGGCGAGGCCTCAGGCGGACGCAAGAATTTTCGTTGCGTCTTTTGAAGCGGTTTCGGGTTGCAGCGCCGTCAAGGCAATTCCCGATACGACTTTGGTAATGTTGTGGTCGATCCGGTCAGGAATCCCCCAATCGTTTCCCTCGGCAGTAGTCATGTAAATCGAAAGCGTGTTGTGGCCGCTCCCAGGTCGCTCGCCTATCACATGAAGAACCGTTCGCTTGGCTGGCAAACCACCGAAGAGCGTTTCCCCAATACGGTAGCCGGCTCGAACTCTGCCTGAATGAACAAGCAGATGCTCCGGAGCAACAGCAAATCCGGCAGTCTGCAGTTCTTGCCGAAGAGACACCAGGAGCCTCATCAATTGGTCTTCGGTCATTACAGCCATTGCATTCAGACCATCGGATATGACGATTTGAGCATTGTATAGCCCGTTGTGTGTCGTTCGTAAATCGCGAACTTTTGCAACCGAAGTTTCGGAGAGTCGTTCGCCCGACGTCGGATGCAGAATGTAGTCGTTCCGATCGGTTGAAAGCGTCGTCAATGGCACAACTCGCGGAATGTTGTGTTCGGCTTCCTTGGTCAACTCCTTCCAAATGCATTCCTTGGCACTTGCATAGATACGATGGATCTCTTTCGACAGTTCGGGATTCGGTTTCGAGGGTTCCTCTCTAAAACCTTCCGCGATGAAAAGACCTCTTGATCGAACCATCGCCATTTGTGCTGCCGACTCTTCCTGGATTTGCTTCTCGCTACGTGCATCCCCTTTCAGGCGGCAGTACTGGGCGTAGACCCATGCGGGATTCCCAAAGTGTTGGGTCGGTTTCCCCGCTGCGTCGACGACACCAAGACGCTGAAAGAATCCCCACATTCGATCGTCGACTTTATAGCCAAATTTTTCACGAATGTGGACATGGTCATGAAAGCTCGTCGTGAGGTAACCAAGCATTGGATCGATGCGAGTTGGCAGTGCCATCAGGTAACCCGGGTTCGCCGGCATGATTTGATCGATGCACCATCCCAGGTCGTCCAACGTGACGTCCATGTGCAGGGTTGTGCAAATATCGAGACCAATCATCAACCCATGCAGTTTGCCCATTACGATGTCTTCCAGACAGCAACGGATGAGTTGCTCTTTGGAACGAAAGACTTCGGGTCCAATGAATCCAGCTACGTCATTCAAATGTACCCAAGGACGTTGAGCGACTCCACTCGCTTCCTTCTCGTCTGCCACTGTCTTGGCGAGGGATCGGGCGAATCCGTACTTGCGAGATTCCAGCAAGACCATATCCAAGCCTTTGCCATGCCCATTCGTGAAGTCTGCTCCCTGTCCGGTTTCAAAGTAGAGAGCAAACTTGCCAGTCCGCGAGCGAGCGTGCTTGACCATCTTGTCGACGGAGATATCAAACGTACCGTTGGCGGCATCGTTGCCGGCGATACTCTGAAACCAAAGGGCCGTGGACTTTGGGAATCGCCGTTCGGCTTCGGCTTGCACGTCGATGTGCGCTAAAACGCAATACGGTAGTATCTCAGCGATTCCGAAGGTTTCGAGGACATCTTGAAGAGCCAATTCGATGGCTGCTACCGAGTCGGGGTCGCTTGATACCGGATTCGTACCAACAAGCACATCACCCACGGCAAATGCAAACGCATTGAACACCTGCCAGCGAATGTCATCGACATTGTCGGTAGGTGAATTCGGTTGAACGCGGGCTCCCATGTAGCCGCGAGCACCAAGATTCGTGCCAGGGAGCGGATTGAAGATTTTCGAGCCCACTCGCACCAATTCGTCGTTTGTCATCAGCCGGACAACACAAGCGATTACGTCGCTCGATAGTCCTTGGCGGATCGCATAGATTTCAGCTTCGCTTCGTTCCAACAAAAACCGCTTCAAGTCCCCGATACTCATCTCGCCGATACGAGTCTGCTGGTCTGCGTCCACCGCATCACCGATGAAATGAAAGAGTTCATCGCGTTCTGGGGAGAGTTCATCAATTTGCGCGAGTGTCGTGTTCGCTAGCAACTCCCGCGATTGGATTCTCAACGCTTCCGTTGGAGCGGCGACGCCAACGATTGCGTCACCCTCCTTGAAATCGTTAGCGGCTCCCAACATTTTCTTGTACAGATCCTCATCCCACTCGCCGCGAACCCGATGAATCCAATCGACCAGGTTTTCACCGTCGGTGGAAGGTGCGTTCGGCGGTGCTCCAACGGACCAGTGGGTGAGCGTAGCACTCAACGCGACTCCAGTCAGACTCAAATCAAGAAACCGCCGTCGATACATTGCCGTACTCCACTACTTGAATAAACAACCTGCCACGACGGTCCAAGACCGAACATACCAACGCATTACCAAGCCGTTTTGAACATAGGACAAAAAAGCTGTCCGAATTATAGCTCAAATTTAAAGCTAAAATGCAAGGCGTTGGATGTTCACCAACCGTAGACGCCACCACTCAGCCAGCGGGCTTTTGATTTAGTGAAGTCGTTATTGGGTAAGGGCGGTGCGACGGACTAGGAAGTCCGTCGATGGGAAATTCGACGGACTAGGAAGTCCGTCGTACCATGAAAGCAACAGCCCGCCAGCCGCGCAGGAGGCTGGTTCTGCCGTTTGCTTCCTTTTTCGCTGGATGGGATTTCTCGGAGACATTTCGTTGGTTTGGTCCGCCAATTGCGGTTACTAAGAATTGGTTGGATGGCAGTTGTCATTCCGGCCGACGTTCTCAGAGGAAATGCGATCGAATCGCTGGTCGACGGATCAACACTTAATAAGGAATCACGCCATGAAAAATACATCTCACAACTCGCTCACTTCGAATGTCTCCGTGGGAGTCCCATGCGAGAGCACCGTAGATCGTCGCGCGGCAATAAGGCATTCATGGTCCGAGGGGGAGGCAGCCGAACGGCAGCGATTGGCAATTCAAATGCAAATCGGACTTGCCTCGCAGATCTCCATAGGGCCGCAAAAAAAGCCCCGATTTGAGAGAAGGCTTGAGTGGGCATCCTAATCTCCCGCTTGTTTTCTGCCTGCGGCATCTTCGTCTCGCCGGTGGTGCTCCACCTCGATTGCCGGTTGGTGCTGCGACTCCATTGCCGACAGTAAGTAACGATTCAGGGGCGGATCGCCCCTACCGCGTTTTAAGCGATCCCTTGGAAACTTGCATTCGTGGCTTTGCCCATCAAGTCATTTTTGACCAATCCATTCATTGCCTGGGAGGGTGAGGCTCCTGCCGAGCCATGGCGTATTAAGCTCGGCAGGAGCCTCGCCCTCCCATTGGTTTCCAATGCATTCGACATTGCCACGAAATTGGGTAGGGCACTTTGGGGAAGTACAAACCAACGGCAAACCACAATCCGAAGGCAGCATTCACTGTCGCGCGGAATCATGGTAAAGTCACTTCCCGGGAAAGACTGAACCATTAGCGACGCCTTCGGCTAATGGTTCACGAAATCAGTCCAACGTAAGCACGAAGTCAATCATTACCAGGGCTTGAGCTTCCATCCAAGAAAGAATCCCACTGAAAGCAATGCCGCTGCTGCAAGCTGGGGTCGTTTAGCACAATAGTCAGACATGGATTTAGACACGCCATGAAGCATGTCGTAAAAATCCTCACCTGTGACATTCTGGTCGCCATTCTTTTGCGAGAATGCCTCATAGGTCTTCTGCTGTTGACGTTCGCCGCGGCGAGTCTCCATTTGCGCGCTCATATACTTGCTCCAGAAAAAGGAATGGTAACACATTAATTTCGTCGGCACATTGACAGTGTACCGAGGACACCCATTGCAATCCCCACACCGAAAGCGATCGCAACGGCTTCGGCCGGTCGTGTTCGAACCGATTCTTTCGCACTTCTATACGATTCTTGAGTCGCATCGACTGCATACTCATAGCCGTCACGAATTCCTTCGCTCGCCTTGTCCATACACTCGTTTGCCACCTTCGACGCGTTGCCCACTGCATCCGCACTCTTGGAAGAGATGGTTTTGAGATAGGCGTCAATCTCCTCACGGGCCTGGCCGGTCTTGCGTTGGATCACTCCAACGAGTTGCTGAACATTCCCTTTTGCCGCGGACAGATCGTCCCCGGTAATCTGCGAATACTTTTTCTGTATGGCGCCCGCGAATTCATTCCACGAGCCCTGAATTGCTTCTTTCGTTTGCATCTCAACTACTCCGTAACACGTTGTCTCTTGGCGTGAAGCACTTTGCTTTCCGCAACGAATCTTCAACAATGCATTTGATGTGCCAAATCGAATGAAACCCCACGTTGGACGGGCTGAATGAGCCCAGTATTGTCTCGGACGTGACAAACTCGTGACGTGCCGCTGGCAATTCATCCAATTTGGTTGTTCAACGGCCAATGTCTTGCGAGTTCGGCCGGGAACTCGATGGGTTCAGGCAATCGGTTCGTCTCCGCCAATTTACTTTCAATTCTCAGCAAATTGACGGTCCCTTGGATGGTTGTTTCTAACGTTTTCAAAAGGGCATGAAGCGACGACCAATCTTGAAGTTCGCAATGCAGTATTGCAACCTCGGTCAATTCAACCAGCGGAACGGCTTGCATCAGGACTGCAAGATCACGGAGCTGCGTCGCCACGACAGTCGCTTCGTCGCGTCTCCCTTCTTGAATGCAGCTCGCAAGTTTTTGAATAAACTTCGGCGCGTCTTGACGAAACGTTTCGGCGATTTCAAAGAGCCGCTGCGGATTGCTTTCGACAGAGGCGAGCACCCCATCGAGATCAACATTGGGTGCCGAGGGTGTTGGTTTCAATGCACGATCCATTTTTATCTCACTTCCACAGCTTGAATCCCCTCAAAAATTGAGGTGACCGCGACTGCTGGAAAGTGGACTCAGCCAGCCAGCCAAAATTGGATTGCATTCACTGTGCCACATTCCTCGAATTTACCGAGTGAACGTGTTGATCGTGGCTATGTTTCCAGGAGGGAGTAGAAATCCGCTCGTCCACGAAATTGACGAGGCTCTAATGCAACATCATTCGATTGAAATGCGAACACGCTGGTCGACAAACGATCACTTGAACTCCTCTGGGTCTTCCAGGCAGCAAAATCGTCCTCGAAACAGGAGACGGTTGCCTTTGGACGCTTGAAATTTTTTTTTCGAATCCAACGGTACTGATTTTGCTTTGCGAAGTGGAGGCACTATGGATGTCCAGCCTCGGTTCATGGAATGATCGAGGTTTTTATTCTCTGGTTGGTCTGATCGTCTGAGTCGAGCGAAGTTCCTATGCGTTACCAAATTTTGGCGACTGATCCTATCGAGGGCCGATCGCAGATTAGCGCAGTGATTAAGCGCGACTACTCGTTACCGGCGGAAGGGCCGTTACCGGTGCCCGGTGCCCAGTAATTCACTGTCAACGGCAGACGATACTGAGACAACGCCAAACGGCGTTGGGGCTGAGAAGGTTACGAACCACGTTGCGTTCGCGATCTTGTTGAGCGCTGCAATCTTCGTCTTGATTCAGACCTTCTCGCTGATCGCTCCCATCGTATTGTCTCTTCTTTTGACGCTGATCATTTCCTTGGCGCTCAACCCAGTCGTCGCCCGGTTTAGAGCTTGGACTGGTGGACGAAGCATTGCGACCGTGATGATCGTCGTAGGTCTCCTTGTCGTTCTTGTCATAGCTGTCATGGCATTTATTGGTCCTATGAGATCATCGGTTTCGGATCTGGTGGACGTTTTGCCTGGCTACTGGGAGCGTCTCCAGAAGCCCTTGATTAAGTTGGAGCAGCAAGCTGTTCTTTCCGAGGAAAAATTACAAGCCGAAGTGACGACTGAAATCGAGGAATCGGAGCCGACACCCAACCAAGCCGATAATCCACCATCGGAAAACGGCGTAACGGAAGGCTCGACACCCGCTGCCGGCTCCCTTCGCCAGAATCTAGGGCAGATGTTTCGAGAGATCGTCGGAAGTATTGCCAAAGCTGCTTTCAATGGAACTCAGTTCTTGGTTGTCTTGGTGACTGTGTTCTTCGGAGTGATCTTTACGCTAATGGATCCGCGTCCTATTTTTGCAGCGATATTTCTCCTAGTGCCAGAGGTGTATCATTCCAAAGCCTTGATTATCATGAAACGCATTGGGCACTTCGCACCCTCATGGGCGGGTTCGATGTTGATGGGGATGGTTACCATTGGTGTGCTCGTATTTTTGTTTATGTGGCCAATCTTCGGCATAAAAGACGCACTGGTGTTGGGGCTGATCGCTGGCGTTTTCGAGTCTGTTCCGTTCCTCGGACCTGTGCTCAGTACGGTGCCTGCGTTGTTGTTGGCGTTTGGGCAAGGTGGCATGTCACCGTTCTGGGTGTTGCTAGCCTTCATCGTTATTCAAGCCTTGGAGAACAATGTGATACTGCCGCTCATCATGGCCCGCGGCATGAAACTGCACGCCGTTGCAATCCTATTCTCAATTCTGGTCTGTGTCATATCCTTTGGTCCTTTGGGTGTTATCATCGCAGCCCCGATGGTCGCGATGGTGAGCATCATTCATGAAGAAATTTTTCGAAAGAGGTATTTACCGTCGACCACAGATGACGATTTGGATCGACTTGCGAGAATCACCCTGGGCGAGCACAATCGAACATTCGCTCACCCCTTTTGACATCGTCCCTGAGCCAGGCGCAGTGAGATTGGAAGAATCCACGACGCCCACGTATCAAGAAACGAACGTCGATGCGTCTCAGGGGGTCGTCGCGTTGTCACGATGACGATAGCAACCGATGCACGTCATCGATACGGACCGGTTTCGCCAGATGATGGTCGAAGCCTGCTTCGTGGGCCCTCTGGCGGTCACTGGGTTGGCCGTACCATCATCCCGCGTCCGCTATGAATTATCGAGTCTTGAGTAAGCATCTCGTTGCGTGGTGCTCGATCCGTTTTCGCCTGGCTCCCGTATCTGAGCTCAGCGTAGCAAATTGCTCTAGAATGTGTAAGACTTAGTTCTTCCCGACGGAGGGCACTCCTAGCCTGTAAATTTATTTGCGAGACACAAAACATGGTCCCAAACACGGGGTATTCGAAAGTGGCATGGGCGTCTCGCCCATGGAATCACGAGCTTGAAGGAGGATGACGAAATGGGAAGTCGAGCAGAAGGTCTGCGCTTGATCGATAAAGAACTTCGTTACGAAGATTTGATCGCGGTCCAAGTCGGCGACAACAAGTCCATAAAAACCGTTGTCGTGACTGCAGGAAACAAGTCTAATTTGTGTCCCCGAAACCATTCGTATCCACCCACTCCGAACTCGCCCAAGAACATCAATTCCGATTGGAAGTCGCCACGACGATTCCCACTTCGACGTTCTGCGCAATGCGTCTCGTCACGATTCGGATTTCGCGAATTCCGATATAGGTCAGCGATGACTTCACTATTTTAATGGCTCGGTTAGCCTGAGATAGTTGAAGCTCAAATTCGCCATCAATTTTTTCCGCGAGACGCTTCCTCGTTAGTTCCTCTGCGATGGTTCGGACCTCTTCTTTTGTTGCGACCGCTTGAGCGGAGGCGATGCGTTTTACGACCACCGCCTTTATTCCCTTAAGATTAGTATCGATGTTGGTTATTTCTAACGATGTAGCAACACACAATTCGACCGGCGAGGATGTAAATCGAATTCCATCAAATCTTACGAGTTTCATTGCGTCAAAGGACGTGGATGTGGTAGACAAGATTTTTGCCGGACCGTTCCTTCCCGAGTTTTCCGATTCAATCCGTCCTTTCAAAACACACCGTATGTTCGCAACGGATTGGGCTCCGTCCACACTCGCGACTAAGCTACCAGTACACTGCGAGAGTCCCGTCATTTTGGTTCCGAGAATTTCGCACTCGACGATTTCGTCTCCGGAAAGGGGCTGATCAAATAGCGTACTTACAAAATTAGCCGGCAACCAAACAATCAATCCCCCAACGGGGTTTTCATCGTGTTGTTGCGATTCCGCAATTTCAGCTTCATTCATTCCTATCAATCGCCACAAGACGACTGCTACTGTCATTTGAAACGTGAGCATTATTTAGCACTCTCATTGATATCTGTTCAATAGCCCGGTCACCGTTACGCATTGCCATGGCATCGCGAAGGTGATTCAAGCAGGAGTTGTGCCACAACTGAGAATTCATGGTGCCTTACTTCATTTGTCTGGAATTAAGTTCACGTTGGTCCAAATCCTCTACCGTCCAGAGCTCGGATGCGGAAAGTAGGAGGCGTAAGCACCCACGAAAAAACGAAGGGTGGCACGCTCAGAGCGTTAGCGATGGGCGTGAGACGCTTGGAACATGGTTCTGGCGAATCACAAGCCCTTCGTACCTCAGGGCGTGCCACCCGTATCGAAATCCTTTGATTTGATTGGTCTGAAATCGGTATGGGAGGTTGTACGCGGTGCTTGGAAACATCGTAAAGCGAAACCGTTAGAATTCACGGGTTTTCCTTGGAAATACGGACAAGGGCTTTGCCGAGATTCTCACCGTCAAACAATCCGATGAATGCATTGGGAGCTTTTTCTAGACCTTCGGTGATGGTTTCCTTCCAAGTGATTTTTCCATCGCTAATGAGCGATGACACGTCGCGAATAAACTCTTCGCGATCCGCCATGTGGTCGCGAACGATGAACCCTTGCAATCGCAATCGTTTCCCGATCACCTTGAATAGATTTCGGGGGGCCGATGCTGGCTCGGTTGCGTTGTACGTGGAGATCATGCCACAACAAACGATGCAGCCGAAATCGTTCATCTGGTCAATGGCGGCTTCGAGGTGATCGCTTCCGACGTTGTCGAAATACACGTCGATTCCGTCTGGTGCAAGCTTTCCGAGTTCGTTGCTCAGATTGTCCGTGGTCTTGTAATTGATGACCGCGTCGACACCGGCCTTCTCTTGTAGCCATTTGATCTTCTCATCTTTGCCAGCGCTTCCAATCACTCTGCAGTCGTTGGCTTTGGCGATCTGACAAACCATCGATCCGACGGCCCCTGATGCGGCCGAGACAAACACGGTATTACCGGGCTGCAAGTTGGCGATGCGTTTGAGTCCCACCCAGGCAGTCATGCCGGTCATGCCCAGTGCGCCCAAGTATGCCTGAATCGGAGCGAGATCCGCATCGAGCTTTTGCACCCCTTCGCCAGTGGACTTCCAGTATTCCCGCCAACCGAAATTACCTAGGACCTGATCGCCCACCTCAAAACCTTCGTTGTTGGACTCGATGACTTCTCCGATGCAGCCCCCCTCCAGCGGTTCACCGATCTCGAACGCTGGCACGTAGCTATCCCCTTGTTTCATCCGTCCTCGCATGTAGGGATCAACCGACATCCAGTCATTTCGGACAAGAAATTCGCCATTATCTATGGGCGAGAGTGAGGCCGTTGTGAGCGAAAAATTCTTTTCGGTTGGAATGCCGTCGGGGCGCGAGGCAAGTTCGATCTGGCGGCTCTGAACACCTCGCTTCGTTTGCGTAGGCATGCTGTACTCCATGTAGTTCAGTGAAACGATTTCGGGAATTGTGGATTATTATCCGGCAGATCCGACTGCCAGAACCTTGCAACACAGTCACCTTTTGCACAGCAAAAGTGGGGTTCATGACGCGTTCTTTCGCGGATAGTCTGTGAATTTTTGGATCGACTACTTTTTCGCCGAGCGAATGGCGACGAAAGACGACGTCACTGATTGAACAGAAAGCAACTTGCTCATACGTTATTAACGGTGCGGACGGTATAATGGGTGCTTTAGCGGTTTTTGTTTGCTGAATGCGTCCTAAAGGTGTTGGCCAATCGGAGTCACCCCCACTGGATACCGTGTTTTTCAATCGAGGAATTTATGGCGACATTTACGACCCAAGACGGTACGGAAATCTTTTACAAAGTTTGGGGGCAAGGGCGTCCCGTGGTACTGATCCACGGATGGCCCCTCTCTTCCGCCAGTTGGGACGACGTCGCGTTAGCCCTTGCCAATGCTGGATTTCAGGTTTTCGCTTATGACCGCCGTGGATTCGGAAGGTCTAGTCATGCCTGGTCGGGATACGACTACGATACCCTTGCGGCAGATCTTGCCCAGTTAATTGAGTTGCATGAACTGAGTGACGTTTCCTTGATTGGTTTTTCGATGGGTGGAGGGGAAGTCATCCGATATGTCAGCCGTTATGGAGTGGAAAAACTAAGAAGCCTGATATTGGTTGCCTCGATCATTCCATTCATGCTCCAAACCGCGAGCAACCAGACCGGGGTTCCCGCAGCGGTATTTGAGGGACTGAAAGAAGGCATCGCCAAGGACCGCCCGGCGTTTTTCTCGCAGTTCTTCTCAAATTTTTTTGGTGTCGGGCTAATGTCCAAATCGGTCAGCCAGGAAATGCTGGATTGGACTTGTTCCGTTTCCATGCAAGCTGGATTGAAGGGGGTACTCGACTGCATTGATGCTTTTTCTCGAACCGACTTCAGAAAGGAGCTCAAGGCAGTCACCCTTCCCACGCTTTTGATACACGGTACGGAGGACCAAGCGGTTCCGATCGCGATTTCCGCCCATGTCGCTATCGAAGGACTACCAGATGCAACGCTCATCGAATACCCAGGAGCTCCCCACGGGCTCTATGAGACTCACAAAAAGAGGCTGATCGAGGATCTTCTCCGGTTTCTTTCCGTAAAGTAGGTTAGCCGGTTGTTTTCTCCCGCTGAAACATTGGATGAGGAGAGTCGCTTCCATGCGCGAGAAAAGGGCGCTTTCCTAGTGGATAGAATGCCAAGGCGTTTGGTCGCTCGCGCAGGTTTAGAAAGAGACGTCATGTCGGTAATGGTGGAGACGGTGAACGGACTTTATTGCCCCGCGGGTGATTTCTACATTGATCCATGGAGGAGCGTCCGAAAAGCCGTCGTAACGCATGCGCATAGCGATCATGCTCGAGCGGGATGTGAGTCCTATCTCGCTGCGAAGTCGGGGGACGCCATTTTGAGAATGCGATTGGGTGCTCAATCGAACATTGATTTCCTGAGCTATGGATGCCAAGTCAAAATAGGTGATGCAACAGTCTCACTTCACCCCGCAGGCCACATGACCGGATCGGCACAAGTGCGGGTCGAAGTAAAAGGTCGCGTCACGGTGGTAACCGGGGACTACAAGCTGCAACCGGACCCCACCTGCGAAGCCTTTGAGCCCGTCAAGTGCGATACTTTTATTACCGAATCGACGTTTGGTTTGCCTATTTACTCGTGGCACGATACCGATGCAATGTTCTCGGAAATCAATCGTTGGTGGACGGACAACCAAGCGCAGCGCATCACGAGCGTTCTCCTCGGTTACTCGGTCGGCAAAGCGCAGCGTTTACTAGCCTCGATCGATTCGACGATAGGACCCATCTACGGCCATGGCGCAATTGTGAACGCTTGCGAAGCGTACCGCCGATGCGGAATTGCACTTCCTAATGTTCAGAGTGTTACCGAAGCGAAAGCGAGTGGTGAATGGCATAACGCTCTCATCATTGCACCACCGTCCGTTCAGGGATCAGCGTGGTTGAGGCGATTTGGAAAAATCTCGACTGGAATGGCCTCGGGGTGGATGCGCGTTCGAGGCATACGACGCAGACGTTCGGTCGATCGTGGATTTGTCATCTCGGATCATGTCGATTGGAACGATCTGTTCACAGCCATTCAATGGTCGGAAGCATCCGACGTTTGGGTCACGCATGGCTACACCCAGCAAGTGGTCCAGATGCTCGTGTCGCAAGGTCGAAGTGCAAGAGTGATTCGAACGGAATTCACGGGCGATGATCCGTCCGTGGAAGAGGACGGGTTTCAGGATGCCACGGCGGAAACGTCATGAAGCAATTTTCAGAGCTCTATTTGCAACTCGATCAAACCACGAAAACGAGTCGCAAGCTCGAATTAATGGCACAATACTTTCGCGATGCACCGATCGAAGATGCGGCATGGGCACTGTACTTTCTGTGCGGTTCCAAACTCAAGCGATTGGTCAAATCCACTGCGCTGCGAAGTTGGGCAGCGGAAGTTGCATCTGTTCCTGATTGGTTGTTTTCCGAATGTTACGACGCCGTAGGAGATCTAGCGGAAACCATTTCGTTACTCGTTTCAGCCCACAATCGCGAGAAGGCGTCCGAAACGACGGTCGACCCACGCCCAGTCAAGCTTTCGAATTTGATACACGAAATCGTTTCACCCCTGGCAACTCAAGTCGAGTCGCGAAAGCGACAAATCGTGGTTGATCGCTGGAATGAATTAGGAGCACATGAATGCTTTGTCTTTAACAAGCTATTGACGGGCAGTTTTCGCGTAGGTGTATCTCGCGGCTTAGTCGTTCGCGCACTTGCCGAAGCCATCGGACTTGAGCCCGAAGTCTTGACGCATCGCTTGATGGGGAGTTGGGAGCCGAGCCCCGATTTCATTCGGCAGCTATCGAATCCTGACACGCGCGACGCGCGAATCAGTCAACCCTATCCATTCTTCCTGGCGAATTCGTTCGAGAATCTGGCAGTGGATCTCGAAAAGCCAACCGATTGGCTTGCGGAATGGAAGTGGGATGGGTTTCGCGCGCAGATCATCCGACGTTCCGGCCAATCGTTCATCTGGTCACGAGGCGAAGAACTTGTGACGCAACGATTTCCTGAACTCCATTCGCTTCTTAAGACCCTACCGAATGGTACTGTTTTAGATGGGGAGATCGTCGCTTACAAAGACGATACCATTCTTCCGTTTACAAGTCTTCAACGCCGGATTGGACTGAAAAACGCTACTAAAAAGATTCTTCGCGATATCCCGGTCGCGTTCGTGGCTTTTGATGTTCTGGAGCATGATTCGACGGACATTCGCGACTTGCCCCTTTGCGAGCGTCGTCGTTTATTGCAATCGCTCGCCGAACCGCTCGTCGCGGCCCAACGTCAGGAGGAGGAAGAGGTTTTTCGCTTGAGTTACGATGTATCCAATACGTCACAAACGCTTTTGCTTCTGTCTCCAGCTCTCCTGTTTGCTTCTTGGACCGACTTAGATTTACTTCGTCAAAATTGCCGAGAGCAACAAGCGGAGGGGGTGATGGTCAAACATTTGCAATCACCCTATCGTGTAGGACGGCCCCGAGGCGATTGGTGGAAATGGAAAATCGAACCGTACTGTGTCGATGCAGTTATGATTTATGCGCAACAAGGCCACGGACGTCGCGCGGGTCTTTTTTCCGATTTCACGTTTGGAGTGTGGGATGACGGCAAACTAGTCCCGTTTGCGAAAGCGTACTCGGGACTTACGGACGAAGAAATGAAACAAGTGGATGCATTTGTTCGAAAAAATACGATCGAACGGTTTGGACCGATGGTCAAGATTGAGCCTGAGTTGGTTTTTGAACTCGGTTTCGAAAACATTCAACTTTCCACTCGGCATAAGTCGGGAGTCGCGGTTCGATTCCCCCGCATCCTTGCTTGGCGGCACGATAAAAAGCCCAAGGATGCCGATTCGTTGTCAACGATACAAGCCATGTTGACCGGAAGCCAAGCAACGAAATGAGCTTAGAGTGAGCGATCGGCAGCGTGCACTCGACCATGTCGAGACTTGGTTTCGCAATCGAGGAGAAACTCCCTTTCCTTTCCAGCGTCGCGCATGGAGGAGTTTTTTGCGTGGCAACCATGGCCTCGTGCATTCCGCAACCGGAAGCGGAAAAACGCTTGCCGCGTTTCTTGGGGTCGTCATGGATCATCTTTCCCATGACAGCGAGCTCGCGAGAAAGTCGACCACAACCGATGTCGGCGACGCGGTTTCTCAAGATGGTTTCAAGTCGGCTGCAGCCCTTCGAAAGCGTCGCAACGCAAGCCAAATCCGAGTCCTCTGGCTTACGCCCTTAAGGTCCTTGGCATCCGACATCGAAGAGAACCTTCGCATCGTTTGCAACGAACTTGGATTGGGTTGGCATGTGGAAACTCGGACTGGAGATACACCGTCGTCGATTCGCCAACGTCAATCAAAAGCCTATCCAGAGGTCTTAATCACGACGCCCGAAAGCTGTAGCTTGATGCTCAGTTACGCCGACACACAGACCCGTTTTTCTGAGTTGAAACTGATTGTGGTCGATGAATGGCATGAGTTACTGGGCTCCAAACGAGGAGTTCAAGTGGAGCTCGCTTTGGCAAGAATTCGGTCGCTCTGTCCCAACGTCCGAATTTGGGGTCTGTCCGCTACGTTGGGAAATACAACGGAAGCACTTGAGACACTTCTTGGCTCCGATGGACTTCTCTCTTTCGAACTCATTGAAGGAGCGTCTAAAAAGAAACTGAAAATTGAAGCGATGTTGCCCGACAAAGCGGAGCGATTTCCTTGGTCAGGTCATATCGGAACGCAACTTGCCAGTCGAGTTGCCGAGATTGTTCTCGCGTCAAAATCCTGTTTAGTCTTTACCAACACTCGAGCTCAAACGGAGATTTGGTATCGATCGCTGTTGGCGGTGGCACCCGAATTGGTTGGTCAGATGGCCGCCCATCATGGTTCGCTCGATCAAAAACTGCGTTGGTGGATTGAGGACAACTTGAGGTCTGGCAAGTTGAGATGTTGTGTTTGTACCTCGAGCCTCGACTTGGGTGTCGACTTTTCACACGTAGACCAAGTCATCCAAATCGGCAGCCCGAAAGGAGCTGCCCGTTTGCTCCAACGGGCGGGACGAAGTGGACATGCACCTGGAAAAACGAGCAAGCTCACGTTTGTCCCGACCAACTCAATGGAGATCATCGAGTACGTGGGTCTCACGGATGGAATCGTATCCAAAACGTTAGAATGTCGTCCGCCTTTGAAACAACCTATCGATGTGCTTACTCAACATTGCGTCACGATTGCGTTAGGGGGAGGATTCGTGGCCGATGAACTACTGCAGGAAGTACGTCGAACAGCCGCCTATCGAAATTTGAGCGACGAGCAATGGCAGTGGACGTTGGATTTTATTCAACGAGGAGGAGATTCCTTAGTAGCCTATCCAGATTTCAAGCGAGTGCAAATGGTCGATGGGCGTTATACCTTAGTCGATCGACGTCTTGCCGCGCGTCACCGGATGTCGATTGGGACCATCGTCAGCGATGCATCGATTCATGTCCAATACCTCAACGGTGCTCGACTCGGTACCGTCGAGGAATCATTTCTCGCCAAAATCAAGGTCGGTGACAAATTCATGCTCGGTGGGAAAACGATTACGCTTGTGAAGCTTTACGATAACACCGCGTATGTAAAAAGAGCGACCGGTTCTGTCACCGCCATACCGCGTTGGATGGGAGGCCGTATGCCGCTTTCAAACGAGCTGTCGCAAGCGATACGTTCCAGGCTGGATCAGGCGAGTCACGGACAATTACAGGGAAAGGAAATGCGATGGCTCAAACCTTTGCTGAGAGCACAAGAGCAATCGAGCGCTATTCCTGCTTGGAATGAACTATTGGTTGAGAGACTGAAGAACCGGGACGGACATTACCTCTTCTTCTACCCATTTGATGGACGACTCGTTCACGAAGGCTTGGCCGCGATCATCGCACATCGTCTATCGAATATCGAACCTATGACTTTCTCGCTGACGATGAACGACTATGGATTCGCGCTGGTTTCAAGCAAGGAGGTACCCGTTGCATGGATGAACCACCATACTCTTTTTTCCGACAAAAATTTAGAAGCTGATATTTTAGGTAGCTTAAACGCGACAGAGATGGGCAAGCGACAATTCAAAGAAATTGCTCGAGTATCGAATCTCGTTTTTCAAGGCTACCCCGGTCAAAAGAAATTGTCGCGACATTTGCAAGCATCTAGCAACTTGTTCTACGATGTATTTCAGAACTATGATCCCGGGAATTTGCTGCTTCGCCAAGCCGAAACCGAAGTTCTCGATCAGCAACTCCAGCTAGAACGGATTCGGAATTCTTTGGCCCGCATTCAAACGAGTAAGCTCGTCGTACAATCACTTGCCAAACCGAGCCCATTTTCGTTTGGTTTAATCGTGGACCGAATGCGTGAGCGAGTCAGCAGCGAGTCGCTTGGCGATCGCGTTCGACAGATGCAAGAGAGACTAGAAAAAGATACCGTATGGACGCATTGAACAGCGATTGCAAACGAATGAAACTGATGTTGGAAGGAACATCCATTCATTTATTGCCAGAACGTGCAGTATGGTTACCTCAGATGAACGCGGTCTGCATCGCGGATACGCACTTTGGAAAAGCCGCAACTTTCCGACTTGCAGGCTTGGCCGTTCCAGAAGGGACGACCACTGCGATGTTAAAGCGGATCGATAAGCTTGTTGCCGAGACGGGTGCTGAAACATTGATTGTGCTGGGTGACTTCACTCACTCGGGCAAAGTCGCTGCAAGGGACTATGTCGACGAATTGGTCGCATGGCGAGATTCTAACATGGGACTCAACATCGTCCTTGTCCTCGGAAATCACGATCGACATAGCCGAGGCCTGATCGAGCGTCTGGCGTTTCACATAGTCCAGGAAGGTGAACGTTTCGGTCAAGTCGAACTTCGTCACTTTCCAAACTCGACCACCGCCGATTCATTGAATCCCCAGGGGAATACATGCTTGGTCTTGTCTGGACATCTTCACCCAGGCTGCGCGATTGCGGTAGCTCCGAAAGTCTGGAAAAAATTCCCGTGTTTCGTGCTCGGCCAGACGCAAATCATCCTGCCCGCGTTCGGTGAGTTCACTGGATTAGCACAAGTGGATAGGACTCCCTTTCAACGAATCATCGCTTGCGTGGAAGACGAACTGATCGAGATCGATCCGGTTTGAGGCCACCCCTCTAAACATCTTTGCAATGGCGAATGCATTGGAAACCAATGGGAGGGCGAGGCTCCTGCCGAGCTTGCTACGCCATGGTTCGGCAGGAGCCTCACCCTCCCAGGCAAGGAATGGATTGGGCAAAGTCTAGGAAAACATGTTTAGAGGGGTGGGGCGAGGCTCCTGCCGAGCTTACGACGCCATGGTTCGGCAGGAGCTGCAGGCATTGCTGATCAGATTTCCAATGATTTGGGTCAATCGAACTGGAGCCGCGTTGATTTGGAGGTTGTGTTTGGCGTCGGAGTGTCCGACGCGGCGGGATCGTTGCTAGCAAACCAGTTGATGATCCATTGGCAGACCACGAAAAAAACGGGTGTAAAGAATACCGAAAGCACCGTCGAAGTAATCATCCCACCGCAGACGGCGGTTCCCAAAGCGCGACGACTTGCTGCGGCAGCGCCGGTAGCGAATACGAGTGGAAACACGCCAAGGATGAAAGCAATTGATGTCATCAAAATTGGACGGAAACGGGATTGAGCAGCCTGAAGGGCCGAATCGAGGACCGGTTTTCCCTGTCGGTGGAGTTCGGTGGCAAACTCGACGATTAGGATCGCATTCTTGCTAGCCAGAGCGATGATCAATACCATGCCAATTTGAACGTAGATATTATTGTCCATCCCAACCCACCAAATGGCGGCGACGGTTCCAAGCAGTCCGAGCGGAACCACTAAAATAACAGCGAGCGGCATAATCCAGCTTTCGTAAAGAAAGGCGAGGATAAGGTAGACCATCAGGATTGCAAGGCCGAAGATATAGACTTCTTCGCCTTGCGATCGCGTTTCTTGAAGAGAAACACCGCTCCAATCAAAGCCGATGGTATCAGGGAACACGTCGCTGGCGAGACCCTCCATGATTTTCAATGCTTGCCCCGAACTCTTTCCTGCCGCTGCGGAGCCCGTGATCGTCGCTGACGGGTACATATTGAATCGGCGAATGATTTGTGCACCGAACGCCTCCTTGAGCTCCATGACACTTCCCAGGGAGACCATTTCCCCTCGTGCATTGCGGACTTTCAGCTTCCGCAGATCATCCACATTGTCGCGGAATTCTTTATCGGCCTGAAGGGTGACGCGATAGGTGCGTCCAAACTTGTTGAAGTCATTCACGTAGGCAGATCCCAACGCCGCCTGCATCGTATTAAATAATTCTCCCATGGGAACCTGCATACTCATTACCCTAGCGCGATCGATGTCCGCAAAGACCTGTGGCACACCTGCCCGAAAGGTTGAATTAACCCGGAGTAAATCCGGTTGGTCTTTCGTTTTGACGAGCATATTTTCGATGGCGCTTTGAAGTTCGGTAAGCCCTACGCCGCCTCGGTCTTCCACTTGCATTTCGAATCCTCCACTGACACCCAAACCTTGGATCGCCGGTGGTGTAATGACAAGAATAAAGGCCTCCTTGATAGCGCTGAACTTTTTGTTCAAGTCGTTGACAATGGAGTTTTGTGAAAGATTGTCCGTGGTGCGTTCTTCCCAGGGAGCCATGCGAACAAATACCGTTGCCGCATTGGACGCTTGACTCCCCTCGAGCAAGGAAGTTCCACCCAAGGTAAACCAGGTCTCGACTCCGGGTGTTTCTGCGAGGATTGCGTTGATCTGTTTGATGACTTCTTTGGTACGGGACTGAGAGGCAGCATCGGGCAGTTGAATTGCGGTGATCAAATAACCTTGGTCTTCCGATGGCAAGAAGCCGGTTGGCATGCGCGAGTACCACCACACCGTTCCGCCGATCGTAGCCACAAAGGCGAGCAACGCTACTTGCCAACCACGCAGGAACCATCGGAGAATAAACATGTAACCCGATTCCACCCATCGAAAGGCTGCGTTGAACCATCGCGCGAGGAAGAATTTTTTGCCGGTTTTGGGCTTAAGCCAGGTGGCGCATTGAGCTGGTTTGAGGGTCAACGCATTGACTGCGCTGATGACCGCAGTCGCTGCGATCGTCAATGCGAATTGGCGATAGAGTTCGCCGGTTATACCACCTAAAAAAATCGTAGGTACAAACACAGCCATGAGAACCGCCGTGATACCCATCACGGGCCCGGTTACTTCGCGCATGGCACGTTCTGTGGCTTGTTTCGGAGGTTCGCCATTTTCGATATGGTGAGCTGCATTTTCAACGATCACAATCGCGTCGTCCACCACGATTCCTATCGCGAGTACCATTCCAAAAAGCGTAAGCAGATTGATCGAAAATCCAAGGAACGGCATGACCGCAAACGCGCCGATGATCGTAACGGGAACCGTTGTTGCTGGAATCAACACGGCACGCCAGTCTTGCAAGAAGACCAAGATGACGACCAGTACGAGAAGACCGGCTTCGGCGAGGGTTTTGTAGACTTCGTGAATCGCAGCGGCCACAAACTCAGTGGTGTCAAATGGGATATCGTATTCCATTCCATCCGGAAAGGATTTTGACAACTTGGTGAGCGCAGTGCGTACATTGTCTCCAACTTGGAGCGCGTTGGCGCCCGGTAACTGGTAGATCAAAACGCTGGCGGAATCGACCCCACCACGCTGCGCAAAACTGTCATACGATTGTGCCCCCAGTTCAACACGGGCAATATCACGTAGATACGTGAGAGATCCATCTGCCGAGAATTTGACAATGACATTTTCGAACTGTTCGGCTTCTGTCAGTCGCCCCATTGCGCTAACGGATAGCTGAAAATCCTGTGATTTTTCAATGGGAGGTTGGCCTATTTGGCCAGCAGCAACTTGTATGTTCTGCTGGCGGAGTTGCGTAAGCAGATCTTGAAAGGTCATGCCGCGAGCTTCCAATCGGGTTGGATCTACCCAAATACGCATGCTGTACGCACCACTGCCGGTGACAGACACATCCCCCACACCGCTGACACGGCTCAGTTCGTCCCGAAGGCGGAGGTTAGCATAATTGCTTAGAAACAAACTATCGAAAGTGCCGTCCGGGGAGGTCAACGACGCAACGAGGAGAATGTTCGTGGACTGCTTCTTAACACTCAAGCCTTGTTGCCGAACTTCGCTCGGCAGCAGCGGTTCGGCCAACGAAACTCGATTCTGCACGAGTACCTGAGCCTGGTCAAGATTCGTTCCTACTTCGAAGGTGATCGTGAGTGAGTACGAGCCATTCGAGGAGGAAGTAGACGACATATAGAGCATGTTCTCTACGCCGTTGATTTGCTGCTCGACCACGGAAGCAACGGTTTCCGAAACAATTCGGGCGTTGGCGCCTGGATAGGATGCTGTTACTTGGATTGTCGGTGGAGTGATATTAGGATATCGCTCGACAGGGAGATTCAGGGCAGCTACTGCCCCAAAGAGGATCGTGAGGATTGCAATGACATTGGCCGCGACTGGCCGAGAAATAAAGTAGTTGGAAATGTTCACGATTCGTTTCCCTCGAGCTCGACTTCGAAAGCAGGTTGCTCCATGCTCTCGGTCGGATCTACTGAGGATTTAGGCCGAATCTTTTGCAATCCTTCGTAGACGACTTGTTCGCCTTTTTCTAACCCTGCAGTGATTGCGGTATACATGCCGTGCGTCGTTCCGAGAACAACGGTGCGTTCTTCGATGTCATTGGTACTGTTGACTACCATTACGTAGCGTCCTTTTTGATTTGTGCCTAAGCACTTCGTAGGGATGAGGATGGCATCGTAGCGGGCAGAATAGGGAACTCGCACTCGGCAATAGAGTCCAGGCGAAAGGGTTCCAGCTTCGTTGGAAAATTCAGCCCGAAGGAGCGTATTGCCTGAATTGGGGTTCGTCGTATTGTCTTGAAAATCGATCCCACCTAGATAAGGAAATCCGGAATCGTTTATGAGCGCCATAGAGACCTTGATGCGATTTTGCTTATTGCGAGCTAAGTTCCCTTGCTGAATCAATTCCCGGTACTTCAAGAAAGAGCTTTCGTCGATATCAAAGTAAACATGGACAGGTGCTCGAGAAACGACCGTCGTTAGAACAGCGGAATTGGCGGAAACGAGATTCCCCTCCGTGATCAGCGAACGACCGACAACCCCGTCGATGGGTGAGACTATTTTGGTGGAGGCAAGCTCTAAATTTGCCCTCTCAACGCTTGCTGTCAATGTCGCGATCTGTCCGAGGGCTTCTTCATAGTTTGCTTTCGCAAATTCGTATTCGGTGTCGCTGATGGATTTGGTTGCAAGCAACGACTCCACTCGCACCCGTTCCTCGCGGAAGCGATTGCGTTGGGCCTCTAACGCCTTGAGATTACCTTTCGCTTGATCAAGAGCAGTGCGGAATGGGCGAGGATCGATTTGAAACAACGGAGTCCCTTTCGATACTTCGTCCCCCTCTTTCGCAGTCACCATGAAATTGGATTCATCGTCTTTGGGAAGCGAATTAAGATACGAATACCATTTGGAATCCACATGGACTCCTGGACTGTCGTCGACTTTGCCTGGATTTTTTTCGACTTTGTCGGAATACCGATAGAGGCTTTGGACGATCGTCCCGCTGACACGTGCGCGAATTTCTACCGATTGAGCCGCCACCGTTCTCCCCGTGAATACTCGGTGATCCACGACGCTTTTCTGAACCGCGAAGACTGTCACTACCTTCTCCGGTGGGGGGGGAGCCCCTAACTTTTTGGTATCGGACTGCGGATTCTTTTCGGATTTGCAACCCGAGCCGCTAGAGACGATCAGGAGCAACGAGAGGCAGATGCCGCAAACGCCATTTTGAAATTTTTGCACAAGGATATTTTTCATGATGCGTTCTAATCTACACTACACGGTGTAGTTTTCAACGACACGGTGCGACCCTTGAGTTTTTCACAAGTCCACTTTTCTGTCATGCGAGTTGACCCATCAAACCTCTCGATCGTTTCTTCCACAAGTGACCCATGAATTCGTCCAAGCGTTTAACAGACCGCAAACGCGCAGCGATCCTAAATGCCTCGATTTCGCTATTCAGCGAACTCGGTTTCGACAACACGAGCATGGACAACATCGCTCAACGAGCAGAAGTTTCCAAGCGAACGGTCTACAACCATTTTTCCAGCAAAGATCGACTTTTCGAAGAAATCGTTCAGCAACTCAAGAAAGATGCTTCGGAGGCCGTTTTGCTCACGTATTCTCAGGAAGCGAGCTTGGAGAAGCAGCTCATTGGTTTTTGCCGATCCGTGATCGATTTCCACAGTGCCGCGGAATCACGCGCCCTGGCCCGCGCGCTGGTATCGCGATTCGTTCAGAATCCAAGCCTTGGAAGTGAGATGTTTGGTAGAACCAAAATTTTCGAAGGATGTCTGCACGATTGGATTCATGCTGCACAGAAAGATGGACGAATGGGGCCTTGCGATATTCCCATGGCCTCGAAACAACTGCTCGCCCTGCTCGAAGCATTCTGCGTCTGGCCCCAACTGATTCGAAACATGCCTTCCCCCAACAAGTCCCAGCGAACGAAAATCGCGAAGTCGACGGTGAGACTTTTTCTTGGAACTTACTCCTCCAATGCTCCCGCCGACAGCGGTGCCAGTTAAGGCGGCCGTACCACGAGCAACGGGCTGGTTATACGCTGCTCCGCCCACGCATCAAACTGCCAATCAAACTGACAGCGAAAAGGTCAAACCAGGAAATTCGAATTGATCCGTTATCGACCATATAGAACATCCGATTGTGATCGATTAGCGAACAATATGTTCGTTTCCAACCTTTTTTCAGGTTCTTTCACCGTGATCCGAAGGGGATTTAATCTCCGGCATGATGATTGCTCTGTGTTTCTATTTCAGCCTGATCAACGGTTGGTTCAGGCATAGAGTTCGCAATCCAATTGCAACGTGAAGATACTCTTATGGTTTCTAAAGATAAATCTTTTGCCATCGCAGTGGGTGCAGGCATCCTAGCCGGAATTGTCCTTTGCCTCTCGCAGTCGAGTGGAAAGCGGTAGTTATGAACACGGATAAGGCCCACTCACAAACCGATGTTGAAGCGCTGATTGATCGCATGAGTCTCGTTAGAGCAAACGGTTATGATCATGCAATCGAATTGCAAGGTGAAGCAAGTCGATTGATTGATTGGACTGAATATGTTCGCGCAAAACCCCTTGCTTCTGTCGCCGTGGCATCGTTGTTGGGTTTCGGCATTGTACGCAGTGCAATGCGGATGGTGTCTGAGCCTTCGGCGCCTATTTCGACGGACAGGAGTTTCCCGGTCGCCACAAAGCGAGTGAACTCATCCTTGCTCAGCGGTTTCGGGGCATTGGCGACTTCCATCGCTACTACCGCAATCAAAAACTATTTTACTACGCTCGTACAACGAAATACTTCGGAGGAAAGTTCAGATGATCGATTTCGGTAATTCAGTTCAAAAGAATAGAACGTTTCCTGAGCGACATAAAGCGGAACATTCGCTTCTTGGGGACGGCAGCGATGATGAGCACGGCGAGGAAGCACCTTCGGTCGCGGACATAGGTCGTCGACTCATTGGTTCGAAGCCTGCAATGTATGTTGCACTCGCCTTTACGATAGGAGGGATTCTAGGATGGTTGACATCGAAAAGATAAGCGGACGGTACCAACACGCCAGTCCAGTGGAAACCTTCCAAACGACAGCCGGCAAATTCGCTGGCGATCTCATGATTCTGGCTGAGCTCCAGGGGAAACTGATGAAGGCGGATGCAAAGTCCGCTATTCATCAATCGATCGCACCGGCCGTAACCTTGGTTATTGGATGTTCCTGCCTACTGGGTTGTATCCCTGTCGTAGTCTTTGGGTTAGCCTCTGCGATTGCGTACTACTTGGAAATCGAAACGTGGATGGCCCAGTTGGCCGTTGGCGGCAGTCTAGCAATCGTTAGCATTCTCTGTGTCGTGATTGCGGGTCGAACTTTAGCCAAGCCGAATGGGCTGTTCAAACGAAGCACAGAAGAGTTTTCGAAAAATATGGCGTGGACCAAAGATGTTTTTCATGGTTTCTCGAATCGCTAATCGTCACATTTTCAATTAGTTCTCGGGAAAAAGAACGGTGTGGGGATGGTGTGGGGGACCAAAAAATTTTCTAGGGATCATCCAGACACCTGACAATTCGGATGAGAATTGCTTTGTTCCTATTCTCGTGAACATTAGTTTGAGCTGGGGGTCGTCCAGCTTGCGTCGCTGCTAGGAGTGTTGTCTCCAATTTGGCCAGAAGCAGGCGGAAAAACGTTTGGGCTAATGGGTGCATTGGGCGATCGTGAGTTTTGGACGTTTTGCTCTCCATTCACGGGCGCATAAGCAGCCTCGGAGAGTATGTTGCTCGCTTGGACCACACCGGCGCCAAACCGATCGACTCGCGCGCTAGCTTGTTCAACACGGTTATTCACATCTGCGGTGGCGCGACTAACCGAACTGAGGGCATTGTTGGTTGCGGTTCGGAATTGCGATTCTGCCGCACTGATACCATTAACGAAGTTGGTGACAGGCACGTTGGTTTGCGAAGTTTTCATTCCATTCGGAGGGGCGATGTTATTGTCCGATTTAAAACTTGTACCACCTAATCCGCCGCCCGGGTTGCTCGACGTACCGTTGGGGCCCGAATAAGAGCCAGGCACTTGGAAGCTCCCGTCGGCTGGGGCAGGAACACGCGTTGGACTACCGAGTCCACCCAAGGATTGAGGAAAAGGGAGCGGTGCCCCCTTGCAGCCGGATAAGCCGGCAAACACACAGATCGAGAGCGTTCGCAATGAGTGGGAGACGAGCAACTTGGTTATGAGACATCGGAACATTTCAATATTCATGGGATCGCTCATCTTGTTTATCCGATTCGCCAGCAATCGTTTGTTTGAAAGCAATTCAACTTGCTTTGTACGCTAACATGGATGGGAACAATACTTGTTTTCGAGCGAATCATGCAAGACATGTTTGGGCAGAAACCAGCCTAGTGATCCGCGAGAAATTTCGTTTGATGATTGAACAGGAAGAATGATGGTCAAGCTAGGTTCGCACATGAGTATTGCCGGCGGGTACTTCAAGGCCGTCGAGGCGGCCGCTGAATACGCGATGGACGTAGTACAGTTGTTCACCAAGAACAATAACCAGTGGGCGGCAAAACCCATCACCGACGAGGATTGCGATAAATTCCGCTTGTCTCTTGAGCGATCGGGGGTCTCTCGCCCATTAGCCCATAGTTCGTATCTGATTAATTTGGCGTCTCCCAAAGACGAGCTTTGGCGGAAATCAATCGACGGGATGGTCATTGAATTGCAGCGTGCGGAGTTGCTCGGGTTAGACGGAGTTGTGATGCATCCAGGCTCTTTTGTCGAATCCACGCCCGAGGCAGGACTTGAACGAATCGTCCTGGCTATTCATGAGATTTTCGACCGCGTTTCGCCGCTGAATGTGTGGTTATTGCTGGAGAACACGGCCGGTCAAGGCTCCAATTTGGGATGGAACATGGAACAGCTTGGTTGGTTGCTTGGGAAAACGAGCGAGTTAAGCCATGTTGGGGTTTGCTTAGACACTTGTCATGCTCACGCCGCAGGCTATGACTTTGCAGAAGAATCCGGATTCAAGTCGTGGGCAAAAGAGGCGAAACACTTTGGTGTGCTGGATGCGGTTCGAGCCTTACATCTGAACGATAGCAAAAAAGGCTGTGGCTCGCGCGTGGATCGGCATGAACACATCGGGCATGGCACCATCGGCTTAAAAGGCTTTGAACGGGTTCTCAAGCATAAGCTGTTAAAAACCCTTCCCATGTATTTGGAAACCGAGAAAGGGACCAACGAGGAAGACGAGGATTGGGATGCTGTCAATTTGCGAGTCCTGCGGGAGCTCGCAAGTTCTTAAAAATCAGAGACAGAGCAAGGACTAAATCCGATTCAGCTCATTGATAATCCGTAGCACATCCAATGGTCCGAGGAGGCCATCCGCGTTTGTATCCACGAAAGGCAGACCACGATCCGTATTGGGATTGAGCGCACGACTGCCACGAAAGTTGATTTCGTTGATAATAATAAGAACATCCAGCGGATCGGGAGCGCCATTGTTATTCACGTCCAGAGGATTGATGGGGTTCGTCCAGTAGGCGGGATCGTTGTCGGAAACGGTAATAACCGCCGACGTCGCAATGACATCATTTCCACTCGCAAAGATAATCACGTTGCGAATCCCTTGAGGCACAAAGTCATCGACTGCTATTACGGGGAAACGCACTGATTGAGCGCCGGCAGGGATGAACACACTCGTGGGTAGGACCAACTGATTCGGTTGGCTGGAAGTAACCTGCAACGTGAGACCTGTCGCGGGAGCTGGAGCGCGAATGGACAGTTCCGCTTGCGTGTTGTTGCGGATTGAATCCTCTTCAATGAGCGCATTGGATTGAAGGACTAACGATAAGGGTTGAAAGTCGGTGACCGTAATCGAAGTACTAGCGGACAAATATCCAGTTGAGCTGGCGACGAGCGATACGAGCTGCGACCCATCGAAAAGCGCATCATCAACCGCATCGACGCCAACAGTAATGCTCGTCCAACCGGCAGGGATCGTGAGTTGCGAGGGTAAGTTCGCCTCTGTCGTGTCGCTGCTCGACAATTGGACCACAATGCTTTGGCCGATGTCTGTGTTGTTTCGGGAGACCGTCAAAAGTGCCGCGCCTCCGCCAGCATTTTCTAGGATCGCACCGACATTCAAGGCAAGCAGAATACTTTCTCGATCGAGCACATCGACATTAACACTATTGCTTGCAATAGCGCCGGCAGAGGCCGACAGCCTCACTGGAATGGTTCCATCCAAAAGCGAATCGTCGACGGCTTTGGCTGGAACCGTTATGGAAGTTTGGCCGGCTGGTATGGTGGCCGATGCCGGCAGTTGGATTTCAGAAGCGTCGCTGCTCGTCAACAAGATCGTAGTCGCAACCGAGTTGTCGAAGCCCACTCGTTGAATCGTAAGTATGGCCGCATTCTCGCCCGCATCCTCATTGATGCTTGGCCGGTCGATGGAGAGCACCAAACTAGGGGGCGGGCCAACTTGCACCCCGAATTGCTGTTGGCTTGTTCCGCCGTCGTCATCCGCCACGGTCATCGTGACTGTGTAGGTACCCGCCGTCGCATAGGTGTGAGTTCCATCAAAAAAGCCACGCGTGCTGACTCCCGGTGAACCGAGGGATTCGATGGTTGCGTTTCCGGTAGACAGGGAAGTATTGTCTCCCCAGTCGATGGTGTAGGTAAATGTTTCTGCGCGAGGCGGCGTCGCTTGGCTGGCTCCAAAACCTGGGTCGGTGAATTGCCCAACTTTCGGGAGGGAAAGCGGTACTGCTTCGACTGCAAATCGATTGGTTTGACCAGCCAGCACGGGAGCAACGTTGGTGATGTTGACGCTGATTGGGTACGAAACGGAACCGAATACAGATCCATTGAGGACCAAGGCGGTTGGATAAGCTCCGTCATCTCCAAAAACGTGCGACCCGCTCGCTTGAACCTGGGGATGGATCAACTGCCAACCGACGTCCTGCATTCCGGCGAAATCGAGGCGAGTTGGGAGTTTTCGAACCCCATTGAGTGCTTCCGGAGACATGGAAACAGGACGACCGTCGCTGATTAGTCCGGTTTGCCAGTGGGAAGAATCGGCCAAGGGAACGGGCGATCTCCCCGAAACTGCTACCGAGTTCGCACCCGTAAAACCGCCTGCGACCTTTGCGGTCCAGCTGCTGCTGATGCCAAATCCCAGGGAATGCATCAATTCGTGGGAAGCCACAGAAGCGAAATCGAATTCGTTTGAATCCAGTCCATCTGTGGTCGCTCCAAAATGCCAGTTCGCTCCCAATGAGAAGGTAATAGTGCCTCCCCATGGGCCAAAATCAGTTGCCGGGTTTGTGAGGGCACCGGTTTGACCACGGGCTTTCACCGTGTCGAGAAATGCTTGACTTGACGACGAAGCGGTGAAGCCACCTTTCTCGCCGCGTCCGAGTTCGCCACCGTTCAATGTGCGGCCACCGACGTAAATTAGAATTTCGTTGGCTGCAATGTTGAGGTTTGTTCGGGTATCTTGGACTCCCGTCGAAGGGTTCACAAATTTGGCAGTCCATTGGTCTGTTCCTGATGGACGAATCGCCGTCAATTGGTCCGAGAATTTGCTGACGATTGAATTTGCCACCCATTGCAACGTATTGCGGCGTTCTGGGGCCGCAAAAAAGTTGTTTGAATCGAGCGAATAATCGAAACGAATGGAAAGTGGTCCCGAGGCCGGGGACGCACCAACCACGGCTGGTGAGGAAGTTCCATCTCCCCAAAGCACGTTTCCGGAAATAGTTCCGCCGAGTCCGGAAGTTTCAAAAAACTGATTAAATGCAACGACTTGACCCTCGCTTGTCAACGCGAATCGCGAGTCAAGTCTCTCGACCAGCAGTCGACGCGCAGTCCGCTGAGGTGCGGATCGCGGAAGCGATTGAGAGGAAAACAATCGATGCATTCGCGTCAACAGGGAGGCAATCATCATGGGTAAAGTGTCCTTAGACTCACTATGTTATCCATGTTTGCAAGCCCACGAAAGTTAAAAAGCCGTCGCTCCCTCTCGTCAGCTGCCGCGAAAGACCGCCCGAGAAATGAGTCGAATTTCTCTCGTTGGCTATCACGCAATAATAGTCGATTTTTGCACCTGGGCTCGGAATTTTTGGATGGAACACTTTTTGGCCGCACTTTGACACCCCGACGCGTAACGGCTTGTTGATTTAATGGTACGACGGACTTCCAAGTCCGTCGAATTCCCCATTGACGGACTTGGAAGTCCGTCACACCGCCCTTAACCAATAACGACTTCACTAAATCAACAAGCCGGTAAGCGAGGAGCCAACCACAATCCCTCGTTCTCGTCTAATCGCTCGTTTGCGTCTATCCAACTTGCCTTTGCATTGGCAACACAGCGGCCGCAAATTCGCGCAGGGTTGTGCGAACGGGTAGAGTCTCAGTGCTTGGGCGTTCGAACCCATCCCCGTCCTGTAATTCTCCTCGAATGACCTTAACGTCGCGAGGTGCTTCGATTCCGATGGTGACTCGATTTCCGTTTACTTTGGATACGATCAGCGTGATGTTGTCTCCGATGACAATTCGTTCGCCTTCTTTGCGGCTCAGTACTAACATTTTTGATTCTTCCTTGATTTGGCTAGCAATTCGGCTGTCAAAACGCGTTTGACATTTCCTGGGTAATCTGACACTTAGAGAGCGAACTCCGTTCCAATAGTTCGGAATTATCGTTCAAAAACGCATTCGAAGTGAATTTGATTCAAGTTCTTCGTTGTGGCGTCGATTTTGGTTGGATAAATCCCCAAGAAAGTTGCAACAAAAAAGACGAAAGTTCAAAGGGTTACAAAGCGATGTGCCAAGAAGTACCAACTGGTTGTGTCATTTCGAGAATGGAAATCTTGTTTCTGGAAAAGCTATCTTTGCTATTGATGGTCGGTGTTCGATCACTGAGCAAATAACTTCGCACCGACGTGTGACACGATAGGTCCGCAGAAACGGGATATCCAGAAAAGTGGGAAATAAATCTGGGCTAGACAGCGCGTTTCAATTTGTCGCGAGCGCGAGTCAAGAAGGGCCCGATGCTATTTTCCGGCATGCCGATTTGAGAGCTGATCTCGCGGTAGGACTTGCCCTGTAAATGGAACATGCGAACGGCGATCGCTTCTTCCTGGGACAATCGATCGATGGAGGACTCAAGTTGTTCAAATTCGTCTTGAGTGAGACCATTTGTTTCTCCGGCCGGCGGGTCGATTCTCAGCGATTCGATCGATTGCTGAAAGTGTGGAAGTCGCAATTGCGACATACGTCGAAAAACTACGCGGCGAGCCACGACAGCCAGGTAGGTTGCTAGGGAGCTTTTCCCTTGAAAACGTCGAAGGACCGCAAAATCCTTGTCGATCCATGAAACAAAGACATCTGCGACCAAGTCTTCGCGAAGTTCTTGCGACAAGCTTACTTGCCGCATAAAGGCCGTGTGGTTGACCACATGGATCACCAAGCCCATGTAACGATCACTGAAATTCTCCCATGCGTCCGGTGCCTTCGCCAAGCAATCTCGAAGCAATTCTCGATCTAGATTGGAAAGAGCCACGTTAGAACTTCATCGGTTTGGGAGGGTGAATCGGGATGGTAAAGCTAGTATGAGCAAAGGGACACCCTTTGGGAATCCTTCAATATTAGGTGCCGTGAGAGCCGACAGCAAGGAGAATAAGGTTGCTTGACACCCTAAACTAACGTGCCTACGATGCCGAAGAGGCAGGATAGGTGTTTTACGGCGACCTGCAATATTGTTCATCCTGGGAGGGAAAGGCTCCTGCCGAGCCAAAGCAAACTTTGGCAGGGGCTTCGCGTTCCCAGTTGAAACCGAGAGCAGGTGGAATTCATTCTGCCGCTTGCCTAAGAGGGGCGAGAAATGCTCTCGAGCAGTTATCTGTTCACGCTCAGACCTTGGTTTCCCCTGATATTTTAGCCATCTGTAGAAAGGTTTTTTCAGTCATGGCCCACATTGTTGCCCAACCCTGTGATGGTTGCAGATACACCGATTGCGTCGTTGTTTGTCCGGTCGAGTGCTTTTATGAGGGCGAAAAGATGCTTTACATCCACCCGGAGGAGTGCATCGATTGCGAAGCTTGTGTCGCGGAATGCCCTGTTGAGGCCATTTTTCACGAGGACAACGTGCCCGACGAATGGAAAAACTACATTGAGTTGAACGCGAAAATGGCTCCGAAGTCGAAAGTGATTACCGAAAAGCAGAAGCCGCTGGCGGACTCGTAAGGTCGGACTTGTCATTCCATTTCTGGAAGAAAACTTGGCGAGAGAGGCTTGCTTTTTTCGCTCGAGAAATCGACGTAAACGGAATTTAGCTCATGCTAACTCGCCGTTTGGTCGATACGTTCGGTCCTTGAGGTTATCAGCACAAACGGGAAGTCGCGAATAAGCGTTGACAGACCGGAAGCTTGCGATAGGATTCCCTGTCCAAAATTCTGACAAGTCAATTCCTGACAGATTTTTTGGTTTGCGCGCGTAGCTCAGTTGGTTAGAGCGCGTCGCTGATAACGACGAGGTCCCTGGTTCGAATCCAGGCGTGCGCATTAGAACAGTGTTGGCGAAACGAAGGGTCGATGGATTTCGACTTTTCAATTGCCAGCGATGTGGTAATTTAGAAAAAGGCGTTGACGATGCGAAAGCACTTGAGGCCTTGTTTCGGGGGTGTAGCTCAGTTGGGAGAGCATCTGGTTTGCAACCAGAGGGTCATGGGTTCAAGTCCCTTCACCTCCACTCGAAAATCATTTTGAAAGAAGTTCGAAAAAGGCCTTGCGGCCTGAACAGAAATCGGGATGATTCTCGCTCCCTTGACCGGGACAGTCGCTCAGGCGACGAAAACGTGTCAGCGGAAAAGTCACCAAAGAAAAAAAGGAATTGCAGTTGACGAGAGTCGCTCAAACCTTTAACATGGTGACCCCTCGCAAGTGGAACCTGAACGGTTTCGCAAACTGGGGAATTGATCTTTGACAATTTGGTTGGATTGGTAGATGGCATCTTATTGTGCATTTTCCTTGCTCGAAACGTAAGTTAGAGGGAGGGGTGCACAGCAATGAAAGTTTGAAACCGGTGAAGTAAATTTGGTTGTTCGAAAGGATGACCGGAGTAATTGATACTGGTTCGAACGAGCGCAATTGAAAATAGATAGGCGAAAATGCAGCCCAAGGCTTGCACCAATGTGAATTGGAGCGATGTCGATGGGTATGCGAACGGATATCGGATGCGGCTCGATGCAGTGGCTTTTGGCGTAAGTTAAAGGTTGTGAGATTGGGTTCAAGTTTGAGATTCCGATGGTCAAGTTACTAAGGGCGCACGGGGGATGTCTTGGTATTGAGAGGCGACGAAAGGCGTGGAAGTCTGCGAAAAGCTTGGGGGAGCCGACAAACAGGTGATGAGCCCGAGATTCCTGAATTAGCATGCACTGAATACATAGGTGCATTGCGGCCAACCCAGGGAACTGAAACATCTAAGTACCTGGTGGAAAAGAAAGAAAAATCGATTCCGTCAGTAGCGGCGAGCGAAAGCGGAAGAGCCCAAACCGAGGAGGTTTCCTCTTCGGGGTTGTAGGGCCATTCACATGGGAGTTACAAAGCGACGATTAACTGAACTGCTTGGAACGGCAGGCCATAGACGGTGACAGCCCGGTAAGTGAAAATTGATCGCCTCCCGAATGGTACCTGAGTAAGGCCAGTCACGTGAAACCTGGTCTGAATCCGCGGGGACCATCCCGCAAGGCTAAATACTCCTCAATGACCGATAGTGAACTCAGTACAGCGATGGAAAGGTGAGAAGAACCCCTGCTAGGGGAGGATAGTGAACCTGAAACCGTGCGCTTACAAGCGGTCGGAGCACTATTAAAAGTGTGACGGCGTGCCTTTTGCAAAATGATCCGGCGAGTTAGTGTTTGCAGCAGGTTAAGGTCTTACGGACCGAAGCCAAAGGGAAACCGAGTCTGAATAGGGCGAATACGTTGCGGGTACTAGGCGCGAAACTGTGTGATCTACCCATGGACAGGTTGAAGCGCGGGTTAAACTGCGTGGAGGACCGAACTCATTTGGGTTGAAAACCGATGGGATGATCTGTGGGGAGGAGTGAAAGTCTAATCAAACACAGAGATAGCTCGTTCTCTCCGAAATATTTTTAGGGATAGCCTCGAGCAACTATGCACTGGGGGTAGAGAGACTGAATCGGATGGGGGCCCTTTCCTGGGTACCTCACCGAACCAAACTCCGAATACCGGTGTAACTATCTCGGGAGTCAGTCTGCGGGGGATAAGCTCCGTGGTCAAGAGGGAAACAACCCAGATCGTCGGCTAAGGTCCCCAAATTCTATTCAGTCACTAAGGAAGTTGAATCTCTGTGACAGCCAGGATGTTGGCTTAGAAGCAGCCACCATTTAAAAAGTGCGTAACAGCTTACTGGTCGAGAGGTTCTGCGCCGATAATGAACGGGAGTAAATAGAATACCGAAGCCGCGGGATGCAGCAATGCATCGGTAGGAGAGCGCTGAACAGGATATACAAGACGTACCGTAAGGAGCGTTGTCGGCCTGTTCAGGTGATTATGCCGGAATGAGTAACGATTAAGCAGGTGAGAATCCTGCTCGCCGAATACCTAAGGTTTCCTGGGCAAGGTAAATCCGCCCAGGGTTAGCCGGTACCTTAGTCGAGGCCGAAAGGCGTAGACGATGGATGGAAGGTTAATATTCCTTCGCCGGCCTTGTGAAGTGATGGAGGGACGGCACCCGGAGATACAGCGGTACGACTAGAAATGTCCGTTGGTCCTGATGAGGCGTCTGGATTGGTAAATCCGCCAGGCATAAACCAAGACAGGATCACGAGAGCACTTAAGATCTCGAAGTGTGGGGAAGGGTGTCCAAGAAAAACTTCTAAACGTTAAAGCAAGGTTGACCGTACTAAAACTGACACAGGTAGGTAAGAAGAGTATTCTAAGGCGCTCGGGAGAACGGTGGTTAAGGAACTCTGCAAAATGGCTCCGTAAGTTCGCGATAAGGGGCGCCTACGAAAGTAGGCCACAGAAAATCGGCACTAGCGACTGTTTATCAAAAACACAGGACTCTGCGAACTCGTAAGAGGAGGTATAGAGTCTGACGCCTGCCCGGTGCTGGTAGGTTAAGGAAGAGAGTTAGCGAAAGCGAAGCCCGCGACCGAAGCCCCAGTAAACGGCGGCCCTAACTATGAGGGTCCTAAGGTAGCGAAGTTCCTTGTCGGGTAAGTTCCGACCTGCATGAAAGGCGTAACGACTGGTGCACTGTCTCAACCACCGACCCGGTGAAATTGTAGTTGTGGTGAAGATGCCACATACCCGCGGCTAGACGGAAAGACCCCATGAACCTTCACTGTAGGCTGATATTGGGTTGAGGTATGTATTGTGCAGAATAGCTGGGAGGCTTTGAACCGGGGACGCAAGTTCACGGGGAGCCAACGTTGAGATACCAGCCTGTATATGCTTTAATTCTAACTTTGATCCATGAATCTGGACTTAGGACATTGTCAGTTGGGCAGTTTGACTGGGGCGGTCTCCTCCTAAAGAGTAACGGAGGAGCGCAATGGTACCCTCAGCCTGGTCGGCAATCAGGCAAAGAGCGTAAAGGTATAAGGGTGCTTGACTGCGAGACAAATAAGTCGAGCAGGTACGAAAGTAGGTCTTAGTGATCCGGTAATTCCGAATGGAAGGGTTATCGCTCATCAGATAAAAGGTACTCTGGGGATAACAGGCTTATCGCCACCGAGCGTCCACAGCGGCGTGGCGGTTTGGCACCTCGATGTCGGCTCATCGCATCCTGGGGGTGAAGAAGCTCCCAAGGGTTTGGCTGTTCGCCAATGAAAGCGGTACGTGAGCTGGGTTCAGACCGTCGTGAGACAGGTCGGTCCCTATCTACCGTGGGCGCACGAAACTTGAAGAGGTTCAACCTTAGTACGAGAGGATTTGGTTGGACGTAGCTCTGGTGTACCAGTTGTCACGCTAGTGGCACGGCTGGATAGCTAACTACGGAAAGGATAAACGCTGAAAGCATCTAAGCGTGAAGCCCTCTCTGAGATAAGGTTTCGTAGCTACTTGTAGCGAGAGTCCCCTGGTAGACTACCAGGTCGATAGGCTAGATGTGTAAGCACCGTAAGGTGTTAAGCTAACTAGTACTAATGGACGAACGCTTGACCATCGGTATCTTGCACTTAAACCCTGCAGTGATATACGATGCCTACAATTTACAATTGTGCTGCAAATATTTTGACATTTACCAATCCAACATGGGTCACGATGGGCTACCGCCCTCGTGACTCCCTCCCGGTGACCATATCGGAAAGGATCACCTGTTCCCATCCCGAACACAGTAGTTAAGCTTTCCGAGCCGATGATAGTGTATACCAATGCGAAAGTAGGTATCGCCGGATTTTTAAAACAAAACAAAGCCTGTTGAGTCGAAAGACTCAACAGGCTTTTTTTGTGCGCTATTCTGCTATATTGCTTCGATCGTTGGATCGGATCGATCCTGAATCGACTTGGTTCGCTGGTGTCTCGCTTGATGCAGCGTACTGAGACGGGCTCAGAGCAATCGACGAGTACCGCTTTGCTGAGTACGGGTACGAGAAAATGCTGCTTATTTCGTGACTTTTTTTTCGCACTAGCGCATGTCACGCGGAAATGACAGGCTAGAAGCCTATCCCACTGCACATGACCAACAGCCAAGGGTGATACTGGGGCGTTATGAACCGCGAAGATATTCAGACGCTTCTTTCGACCAGTCCGTCGCGGCCAGTTTCCTTGGTCACTGTCTTCGTCACGATTACTTGCTTGGACGCGATTTTTCTCTCGGAAATTGTTGGAGTTTCGTCGTTAGGGGCTCGCTGGACAAATGATTTGTTGCTTGACTTTCGCTATAACGTGCACATTGCCGTCGTTTTCTGGCTTTGTTTCCGCGGGGGAAAATGGTTTAGCCTCGAGACGATCATACCGTTTCTTTGCTTGTGTGGTTCGTTCTCATTGGACTCTATTTTCAATCGATGGTCCCGCACGGATCCGTCGTATTTCGTATGGGTACAAGTCTATCGTTTGCTATTGATTGCGTTGGTCTTTCGCATTTTTCGGCGCGCCTTTCGGATTTCGCTGGTCCCGAACCGATGTTCAGCTCGGTGTCCTGATCTCACGTTGGCGACCCTTTTGTTTACCATGGCTATCTTTGCATGCCTGATTCTCTGTGACATACAGTTTAGACAACGCTATGTCGGACAACTGTTCTCAAATTTCGTGGCCGATCCCCCTTTTTTGGCATTTGTATCCGCGTTGACGCGATCGACCCTTTGGGTAGGAATTGCATTGCTGCTTTCCAAAGGGAAACGAAATAGCGTCCAGATAGGTTTAGGGTTGCTCGCTCTATGGTTTGTCAGTCGATCCCTTGTCGTAGTTTTCTTGGATGGGGTACTCAATCCTGCCGTCGAAAAGTTAGCGCCGTTCTCCCGTGGCCGTATCTCGATGGAAGAGCTTGTGTTTTTGCAGTTTTTGCAACTTGGGGTCGTTTGGGGGGTGGCGCTTTTCTTTGTCTGGACCGGCTACCGTTTTTGCTTTAACAAACCCGAGCGTAACCCGATGGGCAATCAAGCGGTCAAGTTTGATGCGATCGAGTGATGGTACGGAATGGCGACCTGCTAGCCACTAAAAGGCACAAAGTTCATAAAAAGTTTGAAAGTCGAGTCAACAGATCATCCGGTTTGTGGCTTTTGAGATTTTTTGTGGCAAGGAAAAATGGTAAGCAATTTGCTGCTCGAATTTTGGAGTTCGACGGTACGGTTGAAAATTGGTTTTGTTTAGTCTCGACGTGGAAACGTCGATAAAGTATCGGTAGAAGGTGTATGACTCAAGTCCACAGCGATCCTAAACGTCCTGTCAGCGGAATCGGTACTATGCGAATTGCAATGAAACTTTGGGTTTTCTCAGTTTTGGTTGGTGCCTTTGCTAGCAACAGCTATGCACAGAATCAAACGCGGGATGGGGCTCTCATGGGGGGAGTTGCTGGTGCGTTGCTCGGCGGAGTGATTGGGAAGCAAAGCAATGACACAACTGAGGGAGCGTTGATTGGCGGAGCGGTGGGCGCGTTGGCAGGCGGAGTGGTTGGTAATCATCGCCAGCAAGCGGAGCGCCAACGCTACTACAACTCTCTGCCGGTACAACAAACCTACCATGAACATCGAACCTATGTTCAGGTCCCACAGCAGAGGGTCGTAACACGTCGACCTGTAACCACCTCGGAAGTCATTAATATGACGCGCAGTGGAGTCAGCGATGCGGTCATTGTGGCTCACATTCAATCCAATGGCATGGCCATGCGTCCGGACGTCAATGACGTGATACTGATGAATCAAGAAGGGGTTAGCGACTACGTCATCACCATGATGCAACAGAGCGGAACAGGTTATCGAGCGACGACAACCTACCAACAACCCACAACCGTGTATCGGACGTATCAACCATCGACGCCGGTCGTGGTTCGAGAAGAATACCACGTACAGCCACAGCCCGTCTACCCATCACGTCCCGTCTATTACGTCGAACGACGCGGGTTTTAGGTCCAACGAGCTCGGTCGATGCTGTGATCTCTCCTGCTGAAATTCGGACCAAGGCGCAACGTTTATACCCACAAGCGATTGCCGCTTGGCTTAGCGGCGAGGAGGCTGAGCAGTATCCGTGGCGAATTCCCGCGAATCTTAAGTTGTCCGACGTGCACTCGGACAATGTGAGAGATGTGCAATCGCTTCGGCAGTCCGCCAAAGAGACGGTTGGGTACGGCTACACCGTTGAATGGCAAACACGTAAATCTCGTAAGCATGGAAAGAACGACTTCTTTCCAAACGCGATCACCTTCGACTCGCGGGATGACTTGCTCAAGTTGATCGGCAAACAGTCTGAGTTCAAAAGCCTTGAGCGCAAGGTCAACAAGATTCGCGCGAGATTGCCTGAACTGGAAGTCTGGTTGCGTAAAGCTTGGCAGAGGCTGATAGAATTGGATTCAATCGACGATTTGATTTCTGTCGTTGAGTATCTCATGCGAAACTCGCGCCCGGACTGCTTTGCTCGCGAACTACCGTTGGCTGTTCCGACGAAGCTAATCCAGAATCATCGACCGTTGCTGACGGATTGGCTTGATAGATTGTTGCCTGATGAGGCGATCGATTGCAGTTGCGATCCAAAGCACTTCGAACAACGCTATGGATTCCGCTATTTTCGAAAGCACATTCTCACTCGCATCCTCGACTTCCCGTTGCAATCTGAGCTGCGACTGTTTACTTCCGAACTGTCGCTGCCGCCACAGGAGATTGCAAGGTTGCCGATCGCAAATGTTCGCGCGATTATCGTGGAGAATCAGGTGACATTATTGACTTTGCCACTCGTCGATCGCGGCATCGCATTCTTTGGGATGGGAATGGGGGTCACGCAGTTGTTTCATATCGATTGGCTGCGACGTACGCCGATTTTGTATTGGGGCGACCTTGATGTGCAAGGCTTCCAGATTCTCGCGATTTTGCGCCGTCACTATCCATCCACGAGTAGCATGTTGATGGACATGCAAACGATTCGTGCATTTGAGCATCTTGCCACGGATGGAACCGGCCACTTACCCGAAACACCATCTGAGTTAAGCGAATCGGAAGCAGAGGCTTTTTGGTATTTGCAGTCCAATAACTTGAGAATCGAACAAGAGCATATTCTACAAGTTAATGTCAACGCAAGTCTTGCAAGGCACTTTGATTCCACGCACGGTTAAGCACGCACGGTTAAGCACGCATCGCCTATAATGTTTGGATTGTAAGTCCGTCTTTTCTAGGTCTAGGAGTCGCGAGCGATGGTTTTCAAACTGCAAATAATGGTTGCCGTGCTATTTCTGATGCACGGACTCCCCACGTTTTCTGATGAGGTCAAGAACGACGACAGCAAGCTGCGAATTATATGTTTTGGTGCGCATCCAGATGATGCTGAGTACAAGAGTGGTGGGGTAGCAGCTTTGTGGGCAGCCCAAGGCCATCATGTCAAGCTTGTGTCGGTGACCAACGGAGACATCGGCCATTGGGAAATGTCGGGAGGCGAGTTGGCGATACGAAGAACGGCCGAATCCGCGCTCGTGGCGAAGCGACTGGGAGTCACTTCCCAAGTCCTCGATATCCATGACGGCGAGTTGCTGCCGACGCTTGAAAATCGTCGAACGATCACGCGTCTGATACGAGATTGGAACGCGGACATCGTCATCGCACATCGCCCGTGGGATTATCATCCGGATCATCGGTACGTCGGCGTTTTGGTGCAGGACGCCGCGTACATGGTAGCCGTCCCATTTTTTTGTCCAGACGTACCACCCTTGAAAAAGAACCCTGTGTTCTTGTACTCCAGCGATCAGTTCCGTAAACCGAACCCATTTCAAGCCGACATTGCAGTGGACATCGGGTCTGTGTTTGAGCAAAAAGTCGATGCGTTGATGGCATTGGAATCGCAAACATTCGAAGGCGGCGCGTTGGGGAGCGCGCAGCAGGCAGCGGCAAATCCACCCGCATCGCAACCCGAATTACGACGCAAGTGGCTGCGAGACCGTTGGGTCACGCGGCATACAGCCGAGGCGAAGCGAAATCGGCAGGTTCTTGCTCGATGGTACGGAGCAGAGCGCGCCGAAAAGATTGAGTTTGCGGAATCGTTTGAAATTTGCGAGTACGGTCGACAGCCGGAGCCCGACGAGATTCGCAAACTATTTCCGTTTCTGCCAGCCGAGTAACGCGTACCGGCTGATGATTCACCCGAGTCCTTGTATTCCCACAATCAACTCTCTTTATCCGTTCGTTCGGCAACGAGGCAGTACTCGCGACGATTGTGTGCAAGCTGTCTTGCTTCGACACGTTCGAAGCCCCATGATCGAACGCGTTCCAAATGTTGTGGAATCTCCTTGGCTTGTTCCCAAGAGGAAAGTTTGATCGTGAGAAGGAGACCGCGGAATTTGGAAGTAGGATAGGTCACAATGGATTCCACGGTATCCAGGGTGTAGTTGGGCGCGACATTGGCGTCGCAGACCAAGTAGCGAAAGGGGCGGAACAGTTTTCGTTTGACTTGAAGCGACTTGGATCTCCAGTGTTTGAATCTTGGGTTGCCTGCGATGGACTCGTCCATTTCAGCGGGGTCAATGCCAGTCACTTGTGCTCCTAGATCGAGCAGTCGCTGGCAAGCTCCGCCTGGCGACGATCCGATTTCGACAATCCGATCGCCGGGTCGGATGGGCAGCTTGCTCCACGGAATGGCTTCTGAAATTTTCAGGTAGGCTCGGCTAATCATGTTTTCCGGGGCAGCAACCGCATACACTCCACCGGGCCAGCCGTCTGCCTGGGTTTGGACTGGTTTGGCCGCGACCCACCAGCGATTCGGGTCGACGAGGATGACTTCTAAAAGTTTGGCGCCCACAGGGGCGATTGCATTGACCGATTGGCTGCGAGGATCGTTTCGTTCGGAAAGTGCTTTTTGAAACTGATCGGCTACCATTTCGGCGAGCGTCGATCGACCAGGTTCAAAGCCGTGCCAACCGGGTGTTGCCACATCGCGCTGCCAAACATGCAAGAAGTCCCAGTCCGAGCTTTGATATTCCCCAAGAATTTGTTGGATGAGTTCGGCGGACTGATCCCCGTCGAAGTGGGCGAGCGCATGGCCACGAGAACGAATCAAGGGTAAATCAGGTAAGGCTTTGGACCAGACCGGAGTGTTCAAGTCGGACTTAAGGGTGACGAAACCTTTTTGAGAGTAGGAAAGTCGATACGGACCCTCCGGTTCGCAGAGCTGCGACTTGATGGTCGCTTCGGCACCATGTTGGCATGAAAAGTAGATGAAGGAACTGTGAAGAGGGTTAGACATGGATTGGCAGACGGGACAAACGATCAACTGCGGAGGAACGAGGCTGCTAGTGAGAATAATCAAAAAGCAGGTATGCGGAAGACATTAAACGGCGAATGTCTGTCGTCACTTGGAGGCACTTCTCGCGGATCCACACCAACTATGGCTAATTAAGACTTCGAAAAAACAGGGATTTCAAAGCACTGCGAGTTTCAAAAGTGACGGCGTTGGCTGAGAAGTGAGAGAAAAGGAGCGATTCTGCGAGTTTGGCAGTGGACGCTTCTCTACTGTCTAGCCTATAAATAACGATTATTGAGGCTGTGTTCCATAACAACATGGTCTACTTCCACTTTGGCCGCATGATTTCCAGGAATAACGTCACCAAACCCTTATGGCGAAAAACGAAGAAGCATTTGAAGTGGAAGGAACAGTGACGCAGGCCCTGGCTAATACACGATTCCGCGTGCAGCTCGAGACGGGTTCTGAGGTGCTGGCTCATGTTGCTGGGAAGATGCGTAAGAACTTCATTCGTATTGTGCCGGGCGACAAGGTGCGCGTTGAGCTTTCCCCTTACGATTTGACCAAGGGTCGCATCGTCTTCCGAGAACGATAATCCGAGGGGTATTTGGAAATCTACGAAGAATTCGAAGACAAAACGCTTATTTGTGCCAAGTTGGGCCGAACAGCCACGAATTATTTTTCGCCTAACGTCCATTAGATTCCTAGTTACGGAGTATTTGTTATGAGATTGAGATGGTTACCGGCGGCTTTATGTTGCAGCACCTTCGCGATAGCAACCATGGACTCGCGGTCCAACTGCTATGCCCAAGTCGCAAAGCCTCAGTTGATAGTTGCCGAAGCGGCTGTCGCCCAGGCCGTTATCGACGAGAGCAAGGACACTTCGGTTGTCGTAGTGGCGATCAATTCGCTTGAAAGTGTTGTGCCAAACATTCAGCACATCGCCCGCACAGTGGGGGTAGGTGCTGCCGCTGGAACGATTTCGACCTTGGTCAACCAATACTCGACTGGACTGGACAAGAAGCGTCCCATTGGTGTTTTCCTGGACTTAGATGAATCCGGGCAGCCCGCACCCGTGGGTTGCTTGCCGATTAGCGATCTGACGGCCTTTTTCGACCAATTGAGTGTGTTCGGCGAGCCGAACGATTTGGGGGATGGTCTCTATGAATTTTCCGTTGGCGCTCCAATCTACGCGAGAAAAGTGGGCGACTGGCTGTATATCGCTCAATCGGAGGACGCGCTAACTGGCATCGCCGCAGGCAAAGGAAATAGCCTCGCCAATATGGTTCAAAAGTACGATGTTCGCATTCAGGCTAATCCGCAGAACATCCCGGATGATTTGGTCGATTTCATCATCGGTCAAATGCAAACGGGTCTAGATCAAGCCATGGCCGCTCAACGCGAAAACATGGAGCCGGACGAAGCAGCCGCTGCAAAGGCAAGCTCCGAGCAAATGATTGCGCAAATGCAAGAAGGCATCGAGGGGACGGAAAAAATGGTTCTCGGCCTATCCATTAATAAGCAAGAAAAGAAATCGATTCTAGACTTCGGCTCCCAGTTTGTGGCTGGTTCCAAGTACGCCAAGCAAATGGAGAAGGCCCAGGCTAGCAAGTCCGCTTTCACAGGCATTCCCCAAGAAAACTCGATGATGACGCTGCAAACGGTGCAGCTTGTCGAAGCAGAAGATATCGCACAACTCGAAAAGACTCTTGAAGCAAGCCTCAAGGCTGCATTCAATGCGATTGACGAGAAGAGCAAGGATGCAGCTTCCGCAGCGAAAGCCAAGGATTTCATCGCCAGGGGGGTTGATATCTTGGTTGAGACGGCGAAGCAAGGAAAGCTGGATTCCGCAGTCGATGTCGGCGCAGAAGGTGCCTTGAACATTGTTGCAAGCATCGCGATTGCAGATGGATCCAAAGTCGAAGCCCTCGCCAGCGATATTGCAAAGGAAGCGGCCAAGGAAAATGGTCCCTTCGAGTTGAAAATCGGAACGGGCAAGTATTTGGGCGTGAACTTGCACAAAGCGACTTTGGCCTTACCTCCGCAAGCCGATGAAGCTGCTCGCAGGGTATTCGGCAGTACCGCAACCATTGCAATCGGAACTTCGCCCAAAGCTGTTCACGTCGCGATCGGTAAGAATTGCGATGAAAGTCTCCAGAAAGCAATTGATCGAGCTGCTGCAAAGCCATCGGGCCAAGCGGAGATGCTCAAGATGCGATTTGCACTCACGCAGCTTTTGAACTACATGCAAACGATCCAGCCCTCACCTGTCGCGGAAGCGATGCTAAGCTCGGCCGCGGTTGGAAACGATCGTGTCATGATCGATAGCCAGTCGAGCGAACGAGGTGCAGTCGTCCGATTGACGCTGGAAGACGGTGTGATGAAGGCGATTGCCTCGGGAGTCAAGGCTGGGCAAGGTGCAGGTGGCGGCTTCTAGGGCCTCCGATTGCAATTTGCATGCATAAAGTCGAAACTCGTTCTGTTGCACGATCGTTACCACGCTCGGTTGGGTAACGAAAACGAAAAAGGAAGCTAGCAAGACAAACGGAAAAGGGTGGACGATTAAGTCCGCCCTTTTGTCATTTACTGCCGATAAACAACTGTTATCTTGGTAGCATGAATACGTCAGTGATTTACAGCACCAATTTGCCGGACACGACCAATCCTCAGTCTAGCACTGGCAATCCCCAGTCCGGTACTGGCAATCCTCGGTCCAGTACTGAGGTGTTGTTTGCCAAAGCTTACCAAGCTCAGTTGACTTGGAGTCAGACGAAAATCACGTCGAGAACAGCGATCTTAGGAAAATTCAGGTCCTTGCTTGTAGAGTATCGATTGCAATTGGCCAACGCAATCGAATCGCAAAGTCGACAAGACTACAGAGAGACAATTACGTCTGAGTTGTTGCCATTGGCCGATACCGCAAAATGGCTCCATCAAAATGCCAAGCGGATCTTAGCGCCGAGAAATTTAGACGGTGGATTTGGGCCATTTTGGCTCGGCAGATTGCGTTCGACCGTTCATCGAGTGCCTTTCGGTTTAGTCATGATTATCGGCACGTGGAATTACCCGCTGTTTCTGCCCGGTGCACAAATCCTTCATGCACTTGCTGCAGGCAATGCAGTTGTGTTCAAGCCTGCCCGAGATTGTGATCGAGTGTCGCAATTGCTGGTTGATCTTTTGTTGCGTGCTGGAGTACCTGGAGACTTGATCGTTCTGCTCGATAGTTCGATTGAGGCGGCTAGGGACGCGATCGACGTCGGCGTGGACAAAGTGATTATGACCGGAAGTAGCCGATCGGGCAGAAACGTACTGCACCACCTAGCGGATAAACTGACTCCTGCGGTGATGGAATTGAGCGGTTGCGATGCGGTGTATGTCCTGCCGGGTGCGGACATGCACCGAGTTTGTGATCTGCTGGTCTTTGGGCTAAGACTCAACGGAGGCGCGACCTGTATGGCACCCCGTCGTATTTTCGTTCCGAAGCGATCCAGCGAGGTCTTTCACCGATTGCTTGCCCAACGACTCGATGACCCAAGGCAAAAGAATTGGACAACGAGGATTTCATCTCAGACATCCCGAATTTTATGGGATGGAGTTGAAGAGGCGATTGGGAGAGGAGCCCGCATTTTTTCAGGGGAACGCCGTCCCAGTACTCTTGCGACCGCCAACGAACTATCCGAACCGGTTGTTTGCGGTCATGTTGTTTTAACGGATATGAAAACAGACATGCGACTGTGTTCGTCCGATATTTTCGCTCCATTGGCTATGATTATTCCGGTGGACGATTGGTCGGATGCGCTTCGCGCGGATTCGCAGTGCCCGTATGCGTTGACCGCGTCAATCTTTGGCCCGATGGAAGATGCCTTGCGAATAGTGAAGTTCATCTCGGCTGGCTTTGTGACAATCAATGACTTGATTGTTCCAACGGCGGATCCGAGGCTTCCGTTTGGTGGTCGGGGGGAAAGTGGGTACGGGGTCACACGCGGCAACGAAGGGCTTTTGGAGATGACAAGTCCCAAAGTCGTGTCGGCCCGTTTGGGTTCTTGGTTGCCGCATTCCAAGCTGCCAGACGCCTTGGACGAGGCGTTGCTGGACGGGCTGCTACAATTCAGCCATAACGGGCAATTCAAGGGGAGAATCAAAGGGCTGTTGCAAACCGCACGCGCGGCAATTTCCCAGCGAAAGCGCTCCGGCGGTTAGTGACAAAACATAGTCGCCTTTTGCTCCGCAAAAGCAGCGTTAATGATGCGTACTTTCGCGGATAGGCTATGAAAAGAGGCTTGGGTCATCACCGGAGGGCTCGCGCCCTGCCGCTAACATTTGGTAGCGGAGCGGCGCGAGCCGTCCGGTGAGTCAAACAGAATAAATTCACAGCCTAATCAGGTCTCGCCAAGACTCACGGCTGAGTTTCAAAACCAAAAAACAGGAATGGGATCGAGGATTTTCATGATTGAGCGTTCCAAAAGAACATTGAGCGTCGGAGTGATCGGTGGGGGGCTGGCTGGTTTGGCTGCGGCATGTACGCTCGCAGCTCGCGGCCATAAAGTGACATTGCTTGAAAAGAACGAATGGGTTGGAGGCAAGGCGGCCGTTCATCAAGAAAATGGATTTCGTTTTGACATGGGCCCGACGATTTTAACGCTCCCGTCGGTTCTGCACAGAATCTTTCAAGAGGCCGATCGCAAGCTAGAGGACTACATGCACCTCGTCGCATTGGATCCCCAGTGGCGTTGTTTTTTCGAGGATGGCGGCGTGCTTGATCTCGTTACGGATGTTGCCAAGATGCGATCCAATCTTGAGACGTTTTCGCCCAAGGCCAACATTGGCGAGGGCTACGAGCGCTTTATGCAGATTTCGAAGCGGCTGCATGAGGTATCGAACAAGTTCTTCTTTTGGAGGAGCGTGGGTGGGATTTCGGACACGATGGAAGTAGGTGGTGCGTTTTCCGCCACAGTATTGAAGGACGTGCTGAGTTTGAGAATGGGCACAACCGTCGCCGGTCTGGTGCGTTCGTGCGTGCCGGACCAGCGAGCCGCCCAGATGATCGATCACTTCACACAATATGTCGGCTCGTCGCCTGAAGCTTCGCCGGCCGTCTTATGCGGCATCGCACACATGCAGACACAGGAAGGTGTTTGGTATCCCATCGGCGGTACACGGGCAGTTCCCCAAGCCCTAGCCAAGTTGGCGGGTGAACTTGGGGTCGAGATCAAAACGAAAGCGGACGTGGCTAGCATCGATTCGGACGGTAAATCGGTTCAAGGTGTTACGACGACGGACGGGCAACACTACAAATTCGACGCAATTGTCTCCAATTGCGATGCAGTACGCACCCATCGCGAGCTTCTGAAAGGAACGCCTAGCGAGAAGCAATTTGAGAAGAGGCGCAAGTACGAGCCAGCCTGTTCCGGGGTCGTACTTTATCTTGGTCTCAAGAAACGTTATGAGCATTTATTGCACCACAACTTCGTGTTCTCCAAGGATCCGCATGAAGAATTCGATTACATCTATCGCCAGGGTAAACCAGCACCCGACCCAACCGCTTATGTATGTGCGCCTGCGAGTACCGAACCACAAGTTGCGCCGGAGGGGGGAGAGGCTCTCTATGTCCTTGTGCACACACCCTATCTTCGACCCGATCATGATTGGTCGAAAATGTTTCCCGAGTATCGCGAGGTCATTCTGGACAAGCTCGAACGAACGGCAGGCATGAAAGGTATTCGCGATCGCATCGTCGCTGAGAGTTCGCTAACGCCGGAAGGGATCCACAAGCGTTACCGAGTGTTAAATGGTGCAATCTATGGAATTGCGAGCCATGGTCGTTTCTTGGGCGCATTCAAACCGGCCAACCGATCACGTGATTTGAGCGGCCTGTATCTTGCTGGCGGTGCAGCTCATCCGGGACCCGGCATGCCGATGGTGATGATGAGCGGATGGATCGCAGGTGATACATTGGACAACGATGTTCAAAGCGGCAAGCTAGGCGGCGTTCGAACTTAACCTAATCAGCCGCAACGCGTTAGCGGCTTGTTGATTTCATGGTACGACGGACTTCCAAGTCCGTCGAATCCCCCATTGACGGACTTGGAAGTCCGTCTTGTCACCCTTACCGAATAACGACTTCATTAAATCAACAAGCCGTTAGCGCCCGGTTCATTCGACACGGGTCGCAACTGTGTCTTACTTGATAAAGGACCAGTGCTTGTAAAATATGGCTCGCAAGGGTGCCATGAGGTATCGAATGCTGGTCAAGATTCCACTGAGGAGCATCGGCCAAGGTGACGGACGCAGAATGTCTACAAATAGACAATAGCGCATCGCATCCGACTCGTTGCACGATTGATGCTGGAGCGTGTCGTCAAATATGAAAAGCTTGTTTTCTTGCCAGTAGTGGGTGTGATTGCCAACGCGGATAAAGACGTCTTTGTTGTGGATGTCGTTGATGTTGTAAAGAACTCGAAGCGTCACTCGCAGCGGTCCAAAATGCTCACCCGTGGATTGCTTCTTGTTGAAGATGGAGACTCCAATCGTGCGGATGTACTTGAATGCCTGATGGTACTCGGGCATGTCCACGGAACCAGGAATGTTTTGCCCGTACCACTTAAAGAAAATCATGCCGCGCTTCTTTTCTTTCATCTTGGACTCAAGCATTCCAACAAGATTCCTGTCGGTTGCGGCGTCGATCAGCGTCTGAATTTCCGTTCGGTAGCCTTCGGGTAAGTCTTGCAGTTGATAGATACCGCGATTGCGATACGGCAAGCAAAACAGATCCATCAAAAGATTGAATGGAGACAGAAGCCAAGTAAAGACACCGTTTCCCGCAAAATACCTGTCTAGTGTGCGAATCGTACGCTGGGTGTTTCGCAGCACATCGATCAATCCAAAGACAACGTACACTGCAAAAAGTAGCGGGAAAAAATACAGGGCTACAACCAAGGTCACGATGCGTTTTAGCGGTTTCTTCCAATGCTTTACGGCGTTTTGGCCAAAACGGGAACGGCCCGGATGAATTGCAGCAGGACTTACAAGGGAATTCATATGGAACCTTGAGAGTTAGGCGTTCGCGTCTTGGAAGGTCGAGAATTCGACCGCCATTGCTTGCAATCCACAATCCCCGACAATAGGTTCGAGCGTAAGGAAAAAGCGACGCTCAAGTCAATGTGAGTTTGCTAACCAGGAGCTGTGAATATGAGCCGATGCCGAAATTTTTGGATACTTTCCCTCATTCTATTCCTATGCGGAGTGAGTCCTCGCGTATCTGCGGAAGATGCCATTGACCGGTTAAAAATGGATCGGCTTAGCAAGCAACATGATGCCATCACGGAACGTAAGGAACATCGCAACCAGCGAACCGTCGATCGTCCCTATCAAGATTATCGAGCCAATCTACATGTCCATTCCGCATTCTCGCACGATAGCCGCGGACAGATTGAGCAGATTGTTGCGGCTGCAAGAGCTGCTGGCACCAAGGTCCTCATGTTCACAGAGCATCCTGCACCTCACTACGATTTCTTTGTGGATGGTCATCAAGGGATGCGAGACGGTGTCCTCCTGGTACCAGGCGCAGAAATGAAAGGCTTTTTGGTTTACCCAAAACAGAATGTCCAAGGTTTCGATGGTGCAGACAAACAGGATTTCTCGAATATCGTTCGGGGGCGAGGAGGATTGACGTTTGTATCCCATCTGGAAGAACGCATGAACTGGGAGGTGCATGGAGTGACTGGCTGCGAAATCTACAATACACACGCAGACTTCAAAGGTGAGTCTCGCATGCTCGCATCGCTCAAGAATCCGCTTTGGCTGATTCAGGCCAAGAAAATGTTTGACGCTTATCCACAAGAAGCCTTGTCTTCGCTCTTGGATTATCCAGAGGACTACTTAAAACGCTGGGACGAGCTGTGTTTGATCCATCCGCACACCGGAGTCTCGGCAAATGACTCGCACCAAAACGTGGGCTTGGTAATTCGATTGATCGAAGGGGGCAAAGTCCAAGTCGAGGACCCTTTAGGTGATAAGTTGCTCGAACTCGATAAAGCCGTCTTCTCTCTGATTCAGAAAATCCCTGAGGATGCCGCGATAGGAATGGAGTTGTTTCGTATGCAACTCGATTCTTATGAACATAGTTTGAGGCACGTTGGAACGCATCTTTTGATGAAAGATCTGAGTTCCGAGTCGGTTTGGGACGCACTGAACGCTGGCCGTGTATTCGTTGCATTCGATTGGATGGCGGATTCGACAGGCTTTGATTGGGTTGCTCTCGATAACGCTCAGCGAATCGAAATGGGGAGCGAGTGCAGTTGGAAGCAAGATATGCTCGTTCAAGGTTCGGCACCGCATTCGGTACGCTGGAAAGTTATTCGCAATGGCAAGCAGGTTTACGAATCCGTAGCGGAGCAAATCAGCTATCGTGTCGCGGAGCCCGGCATCTATCGAGCGGAAGCTTGGCTCGATCTTGCGGGTACAGAACAAGTGTGGGTGTTGTCCAACCCAATTTACCTGCGCGAGTGAATAGGTCTATGCCGGTGCTTGGCACGAATGGCACTCACGTTCGGTTCGAACCAATGTTTTCGTCGCGGAGCGGCGCGAGCCGCCCGGTGAATTCCCGAGTGATTTGTGAATCCTCACCGGACAGCTTGCGCTGTTCCGCTACAAAGTGAGTGCCAATCTAGGCGAAACAAGTACGAAACCACTTGACGCAGTCCCCGCAAATTTGCTATTCGCTTGGATTGCCGGTTCGTCGCGTCGTTGTTCGTGTTTTCGTGGAGAGTTCTGAAATGCCTGCAATCAATATCAATGCCCTTGTTGTCGTCCTAGCCTTGGTGTTGGGCAACGCCGTCGTCATCGCGCAGTCTCCAACGCCAGCCATTCGTCCGTCGGAAAAGAACGAGCCTGCGTCGTCGAAATCTGATGAACAACCCTCGCCCCCTCTTCGCAAAGTAGAACGCAAGGAACTAACCGCGACGCCGTCCTCCGATGGTGGCGAGGAATATGTGCTGAAGTACAAATTCGAGCCCGGACTTATCATCCGAAGCGAAGTCATTCACTTGGCAAAGACCGATACGAAGATCGATACGACCGGACAAAATTCGAACTCGAGGACGGTTTCCCAAAAATCGTGGAAAGTTATCGATAAGAAGAATGGCGAAATGACTTTCGAATACCGAATCGACGAAATCGACATGTCCCAACGCATCGGATCTGACAACGAAATCCGATACAGTTCCAAGACCCAAGACGAACCCGCTCGCCAATTTCAAGCGGCAGCGGACTCGGTCGGCAAGCTGATTTCAACGGTAACGATCGATGAGCAAGGGATGATCATCGCTCGAAGCGATGACACCAATCCGCCCAACCTCGGCATGGGTGACATCACGTTGCCGGTTCCTGCAACGCCGGTTAACATCGGAGCAACCTGGGAAATCCCTCGCGAGCTTCGAATTTACCGTGACGACCGCACGCTCAAGACAGTCCGATTCCGAGAACTATTTCGGCTTGATAAAGTGAGCGCTGGTGTTGCGACGATCACGGTTCGCAGCGAAATGCTGACAGCGATTTCGGAACCCAAAGAGGAAGCGCAAGTGCTTCAACAACTGAGCAATGGGGTGATCCGGTTCGATATCGACGCTGGTCACATGCTCTCGAAAGAGTTGGCATGGGATAAGACGGTTGTCGGATTTTCTGGCGATGGTAGTGTAATGGATTACTCAGCCAGGCTCGATGAGCAAGTCGTCAAGGCCGAGAGGGTTAGCCCCGTCAGCAAAACGGCAACCAAGTCGAAATCCACCCAGTCTCGGTAATGCCTCCCCCCTTAGCTCCAGCCCCCCGAGTCGCTGGCAGCTTTTGGACGAGAGGGCATCGGGCTCAGACGTCGCCTGAGCCCTCAAAAGCCTGAGCCCTCAAAAGCCTGAGCCCTCGAAAGCCTGAGCCCTCGAAAGCCTGAGCTATAAAAACTCCCCTTCTCCTCCTGTGGGAGACTGCTGATTTAATCCGCATTAATCCCAACCCGACGCGTGAGCGAGGGATGGTCTACCCCAACCTGATGGGGCCACCCATCTTCATTCTTATTATCAATCGCAACTAAGAATCAGCCATTTTCGCAGGTTGGCTGGGGTGGTTGCGATTCTTTGATCGCAACTATCAGTCTTTCTGATTAGAGTTGGACACTCGATTCCAATTCTAAAAAACGCCTCGCTGTAGATCTTCTAGCTTCTAC
>CAMCMB010000004.1 GCA_945875845.1 Pirellula staleyi DSM 6068 | reverse complement strand
AAACCCAGGGGCATTTTCAATGCATGCCATCTGGCTTTATGCCGGTGGTAGTTGACCTTCGTGCTAGGGCGAAGGCAACGATCCCCTGGGGTAAACCCAGGGGCATTTTCAATGCATGCCATCTGGCTTTATGCCAGTGGTAGTTGACCTTCGTGCTAGGGCGAAGGCAACGATCCCCTGGGGTAAACCCAGGGGCATTTTCAATGCATGCCATCTGGCTTTATGCCAGTGGTATTTGACCTTCGTGCTAGGGCGAAGGCAACGATCCCCTGGGGTAAACCCTCATTTTTAACCACATCTTTTGATCTTGCTCCCCTCGCCCCGTACTCGGCCGAAGCGGGGCAAGGGGGAGCAAACGCACGGAGATCACGCAAACCCATTGGGATTTCGAGCCGAGCGTGCCCTGAAATGTGGGTAAAGATGAGGGCTCACGCCCGAGGCTACAAAATGTCGCCGTGTTGCGGCTAAATACGCTACGAACGATCGCGCGTCTTCGCGATCAATCGAAGACCTTCATCTCGCAACTTAGCCCGCCGGCCGCTGGCACGTAGGCTTGTCTTGTGTAGTCCATGACCATTCGGTGACTGCTAAACCGCCACGCTAGCGTGCTGATGCTGTTCATCATCATCTTGATCCACTTGCCCGGAAGCCCATCCCGATCTCGATCGTAGAAAATCGGTATGATTCGTTCCTCGAGAGTCTGATAGAGATATTCGGCATCTCGTTTGTCGGTCAATCGATCATCGGTGTGGCTTGTACCCTTGCCTATCGCAAAGCCATTGGCTCCGTCATATGCTTCTGCCCACCAGCCGTCCAGAATACTGCAATTCAATCCGCCATTGAGGACCGTTTTCTGGCCGCTCGTACCGGAGGCCTCCAGCGGACGTCTCGGGTTGTTCAGCCATACGTCAACACCTTGGATCAAGTGGCGACATACGTTGATGTCGTAGTCTTCGACGAAAGCCACTCGGCCAGCGAAGCGACTATCCAAACGCAGGTTTGCAATCTCTTGGATAAACCGTTTGCCTGGTTCATCTTTGGGGTGAGCTTTGCCCGCGTAAATGATTTGGATAGGTCGTTCCGTGCTGTCTAGCAACCTGCAAATACGGTCCAAGTCCTTGAACAACAGGTTGGCGCGCTTGTAGGTTGCAAAGCGTCTTCCGAAACCAATCGTCAGGATGTTTGGGCTAAGTAGGTTTCGAGCCGCTTCGACAATTTCGTCGCTTTCGCCTCGTCGCCGACATTGGCGTGAGATGCGTCGGCGAACAAACGAGAGCAGCAAATTTTTGAGCGCATTGTGCGTTTCCCACAACTCACCCGGATCGACCGAGTGTATGTTCTGCCATACATCGGGTTCTCCCATTTGGTTTTTCCAGCTCGCTGGGAAATGTCGATCGTAAAGTTGTTGCATTTGCCAGGCAAGCCAGCTTTCGATATGCACACCATTGGTGATATGTCCGATTGGGATGTTGCGTTCGTCTCTACTCGGCCAAAGGTTTTTCCACATGCGTCGCGAGATGTGGCCATGCAATTGGCTGACTGCATTTGCCGAACGCGACATTTTCAAACCGATGACGGTCATGCAAAAGGATTCGCTGTGGTCTTGTGTGTTAACCCGTCCGAGGCCCATCAAATGTTCGGCGCTGATTCCCAGCGAATCGCGGAGCGGTCCCAAGTGTTCCTCGATGATCGCTGCATCGAATCGATCGTGACCGGCTGGCACGGGCGTATGGGTCGTGAAAATGGTGGATTCCGCCGTTTCACGCATCGCATCTTCGAACGAGAGTCCATCGTCTGCCATTCGTTCTCGCATGACTTCGAGCGGAGCAAAAGCGCTGTGCCCTTCGTTCAAATGATAAACGCCTGGATTGATACCGAGAGCTCGCAGGGCTTTGACACCGCCAACCCCAATGACCAATTCTTGACGAATGCGAGTGCGTTCATCCCCACCGTAAAGTCGGCTCGTTAGCTCGCGATCTTCTGGACGATTTCCTTCCACATTGCAATCCAGTAGGAACAATCGAACTCGCCCTACTTGAACTTTCCATACTTTGGCAAGCAGTCGACCATTGCGTGTATCGATGGAAACCATGAGAGGTGTTCCATCCGTTTGAACGGCGGGCTCAAGAGGCAAATCCTCGACCTTGGTCTCGTAGTATTCCTCGCGTTGATATCCATCAGCGCTTAGATGCTGTTTAAAATATCCGTGCGAATAATAGAGACCGATACCCACCAAGGGGACCCCAAGGCCGCTTGCACTTTTGACATGGTCGCCGGAGAGAACCCCTAAACCACCCGAGTAAACGGGCAGAGACTCGTGAAGTCCGAATTCAGCCGAGAAATAGGCGACCGGTTTCCCGCCGAGAACTCCCGCATTGTTTTGCGCCCACGTATTTTTGCACTCAAGATACTCTTGCAAACGGCGAAACGCATAGTTCACCCGGCTATGAAGAACCATTTCACCTGCTCGAATGGCTAAGCGTTCCGGAGTGAACTCTCGCAGCAATGCGATTGGATTATGATCGAGTTGGCGCCATCGAATCGGGTCGATGTCTCGAAAAAGACTGTTCACCTCCGGTTGCCAACTCCACCACATATTGTGTGCAAGGGCCAAACACTTGTCGTACAAAGCCTCTGCATCAATTTCGTTTGCAATGCCTGCAAGTCCAACTTCTTGTCCGAGCGAATACTCGATTTGGGTCATGGTTGTCTCTTTCGAACTCAGGCTCGCGGGATGGTTGGGTTAAGATTCAGGTTATCGGCTCAAATACGGCTTTGAAACTGGTTTCCCTTGAGAGGATTCTTATTTTCTGCTTCCATTAGCATTCAAAGATCGCATTGGGCGGTGGGATCGTTATAACGGATAAAAAGCTTTTGTTCAAAGAGGGCCGCGAAGAGCGTCAAGAATGTTAAAACAGGTAAACTCGGTGCATTTGTGAAACAACTAACCATGGAGTTGTGCGACCAAGAGTTGTCTCGAGCGATTCGTGATGTCACCGGCCTGCATTCCGCAGAATGGCTTGCCGAGTTACGCATGGTGAGTGGCAATCTCAAGACCGTGACGGACTTTCCCATTGAGACACTTCGTCGGTGTGCAGGCATCGAGCAATCCATCGGGGGCGATCACGACGCTTTGCTTCGATACTATGTTTGGTTGGCAAGTGGCTGCTTGACGACCGCATTTATATCGACGCAGAGGAATGCAGCAATTCGTCGCATTGAAACGAGTTCCAATCACACCCTAAAGAATACGCTGTTGCCGTCGGTTGTTGCAGGGAATGCATTTGTTACAGTCGGAATCAGCCATCTCACGACGAGTCGACAGCATGTAAGCAAAGCACCTCTTCAAGCGACACCAGTTGGTGATGGTTGGTCGCTTGAGGGATATTGCCCGTGGGTTACGGGTGGCGGTTTTGCCCATTGGTTGGTTGTTGGGGCGGTCGAACGGTGTGTTGCATCCGATACTGCCGATACCGATCCAGCGGGTGGGGCAAGAGAATTGTTGTTTGCGATCCCGGTCGCGAGAACGGGAATCATCGTGGAGACCGGAGCGGATCTCATGGCCTTGACGGCAAGCGCAACGGGGCAAGTTCAATTTGAAAATGTGGTTTTGAATCGATCGGAAGTTTTGCATGGGCCGATTGCCAACGTGATGACGGCAAGCGGAATGTCCGGCGGGGCGGGTGGACTTCAAACGTCCGCACTAGCCATTGGGCATGCGGCCCAAGCGATTGAGTATTTGTTGGGTGAATCGCAGGCGCGTCTTGAGCTTCGCGATGTTGCAAATCGTTTCGTTGATCAGTGGCAAAAGCTGCACGTTGAACTTTTCGCGTTAGCGAAAGGTGAGCCCGCTCGCGACGCTGGGAAACTTCGAAAGTCGGCAAACGATCTCGCTTTAAACAGCACTCAAGCGGCCTTGATTGCCGCCAAGGGGGCAGGTTTCACCAACGATCACGCTGTCGGACGTTGGTGCCGTGAATCGTTGTTTTTTTTGGTATGGAGTTGCCCTCATGCGGTGGCTCAGTCTCACCTGTGCAGTTTCGTAACTTGACAAGTACACTTGTTGAAGTTCCAGCGGGGCTCACTATACTTTGTGGCAGGTTGTGGGAAAAATGGTCTGCTTTGAATTGGCTTTCCTACCACCCGCCGTTCGTTGACAAGGCAGAAAGCACCGACAAGGCAAAAAGCAACTATGAGTTCTCAACTCGCAACTACCCCTTTGCATGCGTGGCACCAAGAGCATGGTGCTCGATTGGTTGAGTTTGCCGGTTACGACATGCCAGTGCAATACGCCAGCATCGTTGCCGAACACCAAGCGACCAGAACTGCGGCGGGAGTGTTCGACATTTCGCACATGGGACGACTTCGCTTTGATGGTCCTCGGGCCGATCAGTTGCTCGATCATTTGTTGACGCGTCGAGTCGTCGATATGCAAACAGGACAGGTCCGGTACTCACTTCTATGCAACGAAGAAGGTGGCATACTCGATGATGTTTTGGTGAGTTGCCTTGAAAGTCCGAGTGGCAAGAATTACTTCCTGCTCGTCGTCAACGCGAGCAACCGATCTAAAATAGTTCGGTGGCTACAACCGCATTTAGCAGACTTTCCTGATGTTGAGTATCATGATGTCACCGACGCCACGGCCATGATTGCAGTCCAAGGTCCGAGGGCCATTGAATTGTGCAAGCCTCTTCTGCCCGCTTCGGTCTTATCGTTGGGCTATTATCGCGCCAAAGTAACGGAGCAGATGGGGAAACCTTGCATCGTTTCGCGAACGGGTTACACGGGTGAAGATGGACTGGAACTCATTGTGAAATCCGAAGACGCACCCCGCGTTTGGGAAAACATTATGATGGCCGGCCGATCTTTCGGCGTGCAAGCGGTTGGGTTGGGCGCACGCGATACACTGCGACTCGAAGCGGGCATGCCGCTCTATGGGCACGAACTAGACGAAACGATGGATCCATACCAAGCCGGCTTGGGATTCGCCTGCAATCTCAAGGACAGGAGGTTCATTGGATGCGATGCCTTGGAGAAGAAGTCAAAAGACACAACATTGCGTAAACGAGTTGGGTTGATCCTTGAGGGAAGACGAGCGGCTCGGCAAGGGGCGGATGTTCTAGATAGCGACGGGCGGATTCTAGGCCAAGTCACTAGTGGCAGTTTTTCGCCTACCGTAGATAAACCGATTGCGATGGCGTACCTTGATCCGTCGGTCGCGGTGATTGGGACTTCGGTCGATATAGATATTCGAGGCACCAAGGTCGCGGCCTCGATCGTTTCACTCCCTTTCTACAAGAAATCTTAGAAACAATGAGCATCATTCCCGAAGAGCTGCGATACCTTGAGTCCCATGAGTGGGTACACGTTTCGAACGAGACCCCTGGAATCGCCACAGTCGGCATTTCGGCATTTGCCGTGGCGGAGCTTACCGACCTTGTGTTCATGGCGCTGCCGAAAGTGGGCCAATCGGTTTCGGCCGGTCATGAATTCGGGGAAGTCGAGAGCGTCAAAGCCGTCAGCCCTATGTATAGTCCGGTCAGCGGCACGGTGGTCGAGATCCATTCCGAGTTGGTGAACAACTTGGAGAGCTTGAGTGTGGATCCTTATGAAGGGGGCTGGATCATGAAGGTGCAGATGAGCGACCCAAGCGAACTTGCACGTTTACTCGATTGGACCACTTACAAGCATCAATGCGACAACGCATGAGCTTGCCGTTCGTGCCAGAAACGAAATTTGGCGTCCCGCTAGCAGGGGGCCCGCGCGAGGGAGTCGTGCGGATCGACCCACCGCTCTCGGGTGAGACCAACATGGCGATCGATGAAGCGTTGCTTCGAGACGCGACACCCGAGTCGCCGATCGTTTTGCGAGTCTATCAGTGGGAACAACCGACGCTGTCGCTTGGACACTTCCAATCCTGGGAGGATTGCCGCACGATTCCGGGTCTGAGTGACCTACCCTGGGTGCGGCGGAAAACGGGTGGGGGAGCTATCGTCCACGATCAAGAAATTACCTACAGCATTTTGATCCCCGAAACGCGGAACAAAACCTCTAAGGGGCATAGCGAGCTTCTCTACCGAGCGATTCACGGTTCGGTAGTTGAAAACTTGAAAAAGTTGGGATGGGATGCAAAACTGTCGGAAACTTGCACATGCTCGACCGCGACAAACCAAAAAGAAGAGCCTTTTCTCTGTTTTTCGAGGCGATCCCCAGTCGATTTAATCATTGGTACGCATAAAATACTAGGGAGTGCTCAGCGCAGAACGTCAGCAGGACTGCTCCAACACGGTAGTCTACTTATTCACCAATCGCCGACGACTCCCAAGCTGATTGGACTGTCGGAGCTAACTCGGTACATCCCTTCGAAATTTGTCCAGGAAGCTTTTCACACCGATTCAATCAGCAATTACAATCAACATATGCGGGAAACAGGTCTAACTGACGCGTTTTTCAATAGTGCGGGCGCTCCCTCGGTCGCGAGGGCCTCATTGGATCGAAACGCATGGGCGGACTTTTTGGTCGGGGTTTTGAAATCGAGACTGTCAGAAATCGCAAATTGCCAGTGGCGGTAGAGAAACTTTGACGAGAGTTCGGTGTTTTTAGCAGGTCGTTAGGTTTCGGTCGAGCAAAAGAGAATGGTTTCGGCGGTAGGTCTCCCCTTTCGGGGGTACCCACTGTGGTATAATAACAGTGTTTCAACTAAAACTGTGTTTGTCTTGCGAATTGAATCGCGTGAACACGTGCTAACTTGATTTGATAGAGGGAACTGAAATGCAGGTCATGCTTAAGGTGCTTTCTGGGACCCACGAAGGCAAGTTGATTCAGATCAAAGATGAAAAGTTTTTGATCGGTCGTAGCGAGTCTTGCCAGTTGCGTCCCAAAAGCGAATCCATCAGTAGAAAACATTGCGTTATTGTCTTGAAGGACGGTCGCGTATTGCTTCTCGATCTCAAGAGCCGCAATGGTACTTTCGTCAACGAAAAGCAGCTTTCGCCCGACAAAGCGAAAATTCTGAAGAGCGGCGACCGGTTGCGGTGTGGTCAACTGGAATTCGAAGTACTAATCGAAGTCAGTATAGCGAACACAAAGCAACCCGAGGTCCAGTCTGTCAAGGAGGCCGCCGGTCGAATTACCGAGCAAAGCAGCAGCCTCGATTCCCGGGAGAGTTTGGACATTAGTTCCTGGCTCGCCGAGGCGGATCAAATCGATCGCAGTGTTCCGGTCGTCGATAAGGAGCTCGAAACGCGTCAAATCACGATGGAAGATACGACTCGCGTAGAGGGAACTGCTCTGAACGAGTTGACGCCCTCTTCGAGTTCCGTTGAGCCCGCTAAGGACAAAGCCAAGAGGCCTGACCGACGGGCTCCGATCAAGTTGCCGAAACAAACAACCGCTCCATTGACGGGCAACACCAAGGACGCCGCTTCGGAAACACTCAAAAAATACTTTGGCGGCCGTTAGCCAACGATCGTCGCGTTTCACGAATCGACTGTGAATTTATCATCGTCGCCTTACGCTCCGCGAAAGAAGCGTTCTGTGCCGGATATGCTATGGTAACCCGACTCGCAAGCGAGGAATTGCAGCGGCTTCTCGCTTACCGGCTTGTTGCTTTAATGTACGACGGACTTCCAAGTCCGTCGAATTCCCCATGGACGGACTTGGAAGTCCGTCGTACTGCCCTTACCCAACAACGACTTCACTAAAGCAACAAGCCGTCACGCGTCAGGTTGTCAAACTTCTCCAGAGATTGCTACGTCCAACTCGCAGCCCAAAGGAAAACGTTGGAGAATGATTGGTAATTCCTTCCGTACCAGATCTTTCGTAAAGATCTCTCTTGCGTTTTTCCTGGTTTCGGTTTCTGACAGTCTCTCTTACGGACAGCAAGTGAATCTTACGTTGGTCGACGGCATGACCCTCGGGCCGGGTGTGGAAACTCGAATAAAGACTCTCGCGTTGGAAGGATCGGTGAACTCGCGGGCAGAAGTCACGACCTTGCCGATTTTGAGATTCGATGATGGCCTTCGCCGAATGCATTTGAATCCGAATCGCGTGCTGGATAATCCACAGCCTCGCGATGCCCAGATCAAGATTACCTTCGACAGCAACCTGCAGCAAAAGGTATCTGGCGCTCCACGCGTTACAGGAATTCTCGGTTCAGGCCAGACAACCCCGTTTGACGTGTTCGGTCGGAGATACTACCTGTATCCATCCCCAAAGGGGGTGGTCAAGTTTGTTCAAGGCATTACGGAGGCCACTCCCATCTACTTGAAAGTGGAATCGCTTCGAACGGAAAAAAACGAGTTGGAGTTGGATATGAGGCTCCCATTGGAAAGTCTCGACAGCCAAACGCTCCAGCGAATTTTGATTCAGAATGCAGACAAGGACAAAGCGAAAGATTGGCTGGATGTTGTCACTTTGCTCTCGCAAGCCGAGCGATTTTTAGATGCACGGGAAATGTTGGTCCGTTCCATCCACAAATTCCCGGAATTGGAAAACCAAAAATCCCAGTTGAAGCAGTTCGACCAACTCATGGCCGACCAACTTTTTACTGCGGCACAGGCTGCTCAAAATGCCGGTCAGTTCGAATATTCAAAATTAATCCTCGAGAATATTAACAAAGCTGTGGTGTCCCTCGAAACGCAACTCAAAGTGGATCGGCGACTTCAATCGCTTGCCTCCGATCTCAAGGAACGGCAAGAACTTGTAAGCTGGATTCAGCAAGATATCGCAAAACTGCCTGATGGAGAGGCCAAGGTCTCGTTCGAAAGAGTGGCTCAAGAAATCGCGGATTCCATCTCGCCAGACTCTGCGACAAGATTTGCGGATTATCGACGTCGCAGGGACGACGCCACACTTAAGGCGGATCAACTAGCGGCACTTGCGATCAGCGGTTGGATTTATGGACCCACTGTTGGGGAGAGCAATTCATCCGTGGTAAATTCTGGTGTCGTTGCGCGACAGCTAATTACCGAGTATCTTTCGGCCCCAGGTCGCAACGATCAAATCATCGAAAAGCTCCGAAGTCTGGAGTCGGGAAGTCCGAGTTTGATCTCCAAGATACTTGAGTTTATGGCTCCGCCGGTGGTAACGTCAGCCGCGTCCGCCGTTTCCAAATCGGTGCCATCGTCGGACGCAACACAGCCTCCCACGGAAATGATCGTCCCCGGTCGCTATCTTTTGGAGGTACCGCAGATCGGAAAGAACCGTGGCCGAACCACACGCTACATGGTTCAGTTGCCACCCGAGTACAACCCATACCGTCGGTATCCGTGCGTGCTAACATTGCCCAGCGAAATCTCGTCGATGGAGCAACAATTGGAATGGTGGACCGGCCCCTTTGCACCCAACAGTCCGGGGCAAAGATGTTTGGGCGAAGCGTCAAGACGCGGCTATATCGTTGTGTCGCCCGAGTGGGCCGAACCCAAGCAGCCCACTTACAATTTCACCGAGAATGAGCATTCGGCGATATTGACTCCATTGCGCGATGCCATGAGTCGTTTTAACATCGACAGCGACCGGGTCTTTATTTCCGGTCATTTCATGGGGGCGACTGCGGCGTGGGATATCGCCTTCGCACATCCCGATCTATGGGCAGGGTGTATTGTCATTGGCGGAAAGGCTAGTAGATACATCATTCAGTATAGGGAAAACGCAATTCATGTTCCGACGTACTTCGTCGCCGGGGACCTTGACCCTGGCACGCTCGAGAATGGAACTACCTGGGACAAATACTTGGAAAGGAAGCAGATCGATTGTTTGATCTCGATTTATCAAGGACGCGGCCACGATCATTTTCAAGAAGAATTGCCTGGGATCATGAATTGGATGAGCTTACCAACCAAAGTTCGAAATCCTGCTCCAAAAAACTTTACCGCGTTCACTTCCAGAGCGGGTGATCGATTCTTTTGGTGGTTCGAAACCGAGCAACTCAACCCACCGGACAAATTGGTCCATCCTCTGCTTTACAAGCCTGGTGTCGAGTTAAAAGTTGAGGGTTCTATTAATGCCGAAGCGAACTCGATCAAGATGATTGCCCCGGCCAAGACATACACCGTTTGGCTCTCACCGGAGTTGATCGACTTTACGCGATTAATCACCGTGCAAAACAAACGCATTGAGCCCAAGCCTGACATTCGAGTCATTCTCGAGGACGTACGAGGCCGATTCGATCGACAGCACCCCTATTGGATGCGAGTCGACTTTCCAAATTAGCACATCGTCGCCTTTCGCTTCGCGAAAGAGTGCGTTCTCCGTCGGATAGGCTACGGTAACCCGACGCGTGACGGCTTGTTGATTTAATGGTACGACGGACTTCCAAGTCCGTCGGATTCCCCATTGACGGACTCGGAAGTCCGTCGTACTTCCCTTACTCAATAACGACTTCACTAAAGCAACAAGCCGGTGAGCGAGGGATTGCAGTCGGCACCTCGCTTACCGGCTTGTTGATTTAATGGTACGACGGACTTCCTAGTCCGTCGAATTCCCCATTGACGGACTTGGAAGTCCGTCCTACTTCCTTTACCCAAGAACGACTTCACTAAAGCAACAAGCCGGTGAGCGAGGGATTGCAGTCGTCACCTCGCTTACCGGCTTGTTGATTTAATGGTACGACGGACTTCCTAGTCCGTCGGATTCCCCATTGACGGACTCGGAAGTCCGTTTTACCGCCCTTACCCAAGAACGACTTCACTAAAGCAACAAGCCGTTACGCGTCGGGTTACCATCGCGTGGCACAACGCCCTCGTGAATCCATGGGCGAGACGCCCATGCCACTTTCGAATACCCCGTGTCACAGTCCATTAAAGCAACGAGCGGTTACGCGTCGGGTGTACCGACATCAATCATCGTCGTCGCTTACTTGGATGACGCACGACACAAGGTAGTGGTCTGAGAATCGTTTTTTGTAGTCCTTCCCTCCATTGAGATCGATAAAACCGGCGTTGACAAGTTGGTTCGGAGTAGCCTGACGTTCCCAGAATTTGTTTCCGTAGAGTGGATGCTTGCCGACTGGTAGGTTTTAACGCGGCAAAGTAACACTTCATCTGGAAATTCCTTGATTGGACTCCGCCCAAAACGCAAAATGCGTGAGGCTCCCAGGTGGTTCGATTGAATCGTAACCAGTCGTTCCATTAAGGTGATTTTCGAATCAAATCGGCTTTTCAACCTTAATTCACACACTTGCCTTTGTGCTATGATTCTTTGTAACGTAGCGGCAGTTGGAAATCTACCTCGATTGGTTTTCATGCCCTGAAGGACGAAGGGCGTGTGATATAGTAAGTCCCTGATCAAGATACACGAAAGCAAGCTTGCCCAATTAATGTCGAAACGTCGAGTCGTAATCATCGGTGCAGGTCCTGGGGGACTCACCTCTGCCCTCCAACTCGCTCATGGAGGAGCTCAAGTCACTGTCCTGGAGTCAAGGGAGAGCGTGGGCGGCCGCTGTTCAAGCGTGAACGAGAACGGATTCCGCTTTGACACCGGGCCCACTTTTTATCTCTATCCTCGCATTCTTCGAGAGATCTTCAAATCGATCGGTCGTGACATCGATGTCGAGATTCCGATGAGGCGTCTGGATCCGCAGTATCGCGTTTCGTTCGGTGCTGGGGGGCACTTGGACTGCACGAGCAATCTCGAGGAAATGGATCGACAGATTGAGACGCTCTCCCCACGCGACGTGGGTGCTCTCAAAAAATACTTAGACGAAAACCGAGTCAAGCTGGCTAAGTTTCGCCCCATCCTGGAGTCCCCTTTCAATAGCGTTTTTGACCTCCTGCGTCCTTCGCTGATGAGTGCTGCCTCGTTTGTAAAACCGTGGAAGACGTTGGGGAAGGAGCTTCAAGACTACTTCCATGATCCTCGCTTGGTCATCGCGTTTTCGTTTCAGGCAAAGTATTTAGGGATGTCCCCTTTTCGATGCCCAAGCCTGTTCTCGATCCTTTCTTTTCTTGAGTATGAATACGGAGTGTTTCATCCCATCGGTGGCTGTGGACAAGTCAGTAAACGAATGGGCGAAATCGCTACGGAACTAGGATGCGATGTTCGAACTAACGAACCGGTAGAACGCCTTGAATTTGAGGGTAAACGGGTCAAAGCCGTGCACACGGCTCAAGGCCGCTACGAGGCGGACGCAGTTGTCATCAATGCAGACTTCGCTCACGCGATGAAGACGTTAGTGCCGGATCATTTGAGAAAACGTTGGTCGAATGCCAAGATCGAGAAGAAGCGGTTCTCGTGTTCCACGTTCATGCTGTACCTTGGGATACGAGGGCGTTATGACGACTTGAAGCACCATACGATTCATATCTCGAAAGACTACGACCGCAATCTACGCCAAATCGAAGTCGAAAAAGTACTTCCAGACGATCCCTCGATCTATGTTCAAAACCCTTGTATCACGGATCCATCGCTTGCGCCTGAGGGAAAAAGTACACTGTACGTATTGGTACCAGTTCCTCAATTGTCCGAGCACACTCCCTGGGACGATGCCCAAACAAATGCATTTCGAGAACTGACGTTCAAGCGATTAGCTGACATTGGCCTAGGTGATCTTCGGGAACGAATCGAATACGAGCAAGTCGTTACTCCTGCGAATTGGCGAGATGACTTCTCGGTTTACCGAGGAGCCACCTTCAATCTTGCCCATAACCTAGGACAGATGTTGCACTTGAGACCGCACAATAAATTCGAAGAATTGGGAGGAGTTTATCTGGTCGGCGGTGGGACTCATCCGGGCAGCGGACTTCCAGTCATCTATGAGTCGACTCGCATCACATGCAAACAGCTTCTGCCTGATCTCGGGCTTTCGGCCAAGTTTATCACTCACGTGTAGTTCCATCTTGAATACCTCTTTGAATTCACTTTCGATTTACGACCAAACGGCTATTGGCATTGATGGTAAAGTCGTTTCCCTCGAACAGTATCGTGGATCGGTATCGTTGATCGTCAATGTGGCCAGCCGTTGCGGGTTTACCGGCCAATATGCAGAACTACAAAAGCTTTACGAGACGTATCAAGCCAGTGGGTTTGCCGTTTTGGGCTTCCCATGCAATCAGTTCGCCTCGCAAGAGCCAAAGAACAACGATGAGATACAGTCGTTCTGTTCGTTGACGTACCATGTTTCGTTTCCCATGTTTTCCAAGATCGAGGTGAATGGAAACGGGACTCATCCGCTGTTCGTTACCTTGAAGAAAAGCGCCAAGGGACTTTTGGGTAGTGAAAGTATCAAATGGAACTTCACGAAGTTTCTGGTTGGACGGGATGGGACCGTCATTGCGAGATACTCCCCTGCAACCTCACCGATGAGTCTGACGCATGCCATCGAGCAAGCGCTCTCACCATTGGCTTGAGAGCGTCGCGTACGATTGCAATCGGGTCGCGGCCTCATCCCATGCGCTGTTTCGCTGAGGCTCATATTGAACAATATCGCTCATCGAACGCATCCACCGTCTGCCTTCGGCAATCGACTCGAATCGACCTAGAGCGACCATTTGTGAAACGATGTTTCCGAGCGCAGTCGCTTCGACTGGTCCGGCAACCACGGGTCTCTCACAAGCATCTGCGGTCATTTGGCAAAGCAATCTGTTCTGCACTCCACCCCCGACAATATGAATGGTCTCAAGTCGATAGCCAAGCAATTCCTCTAGCCATCCCAAGCAAATGCGATAACGCAACGCGAGGCTTTCCAAGGCAGCACGTGCGATAGCCGCGTTGTCCCTTGGCGCACCTTGACCTGTTCGCTGTGAAAAATCGACAACCGCTTGCAACATGTCCTCGGGAGCAACGAACATTTTGTGATCGAGATCGATTAACGTCTGAAGTGGAGGGGCGCTCGCGGCCATTTTCTCCAATTGACTCCATTCGTAGGTGATTCCTTTTCGCTGCCACGAAGCTCTGCATTGTTGAAAAGGCCAAAGTCCCGCAATGTTCTTTAGCAATCGGACGCTACCATTGGCACCACCTTCATTGGTGAAATTTAATTGAAAACATGCTTCGGTTAAGATAGGTTCTGCTAGCTCAACACCCATCAATGACCAAGTCCCGCTGCTAATGTAACACCATTTCGGTTTAGCGCTCGCAAACTCGTCTGCTGGTACGGCAATCACAGCAGAGCCCGTATCGTGCGTTGCGGGAGCGATAACTTGCACGTTGGAGTGCAAACCGGTTCTCAAACGAATCGACGATCGAATTTCGCCGAGGATGGTGCTTGGTTGGATCGGCGTTTTGAAGATATGTTTCGGGATTTGAAGCGCATCGAGGATCTTCGCAGACCAGGTGCCGTTCGTCGGATGCAACATCTGTGTGGTGCTCGCGTTGCTGTACTCATTCGTCATGGTCCCTGTTAGTAACCAATTGACAAAATCTGGGATCATCAAAAAGTGTTCGGCAATGTCCAGCAAGGGAGACTTTTGCGCTCGCATTGCAAAGAGTTGGTAGAGTGTATTGATCTCCATAAATTGGATTCCACTCTCGGCAAATATCTCCGCTTGCGAGATCGACTCAAATGCGAGTTGCATCATGCCTAGCGTCCGCGGATCTCGATAGCAAAATGCGGGACCGACCATATCCTGGTTACGATCTAGCAAAACATAGTCAACTCCCCAAGTGTCAACGCCGATACTCTGAATCCGATCGCCATACCTGGATGATGCGTGACCTATGCCTAGCTCGATATGCTGCCAAAGCCCATGCGCATTCCAGTGCAACCGCGACCCTACAGGGACAGGCGAGTTTTCAAAGCGATGGATGTCGCTTAGCTGAATGCGATCGGCGTAGAGCTCGGCTGCAATTACACGTCCGCTGGAAGCACCTAAATCCACAGCGAGCACAATGTCGGTGTTTGTCATTTTTTGGGTTTTGATTAGAGAATTGGGTTGGCAAAACCGGAGAGCTAACGCTCTCCCAACGAAAGGACACCGGGCGGCTCGCGCCGCTCCGCTACGAAAACCTTTGTTCGAACCGAAAGTGAGTGACATTGGGCGCGAGCCGTCCAGTAACCCCTCCGTTACCGGCTTGTTGCTTTAATGAAGTCCTTATTGGTTAAGGGCGGTATGACGGACTTCCAAGTCCGTCAATGGGGAATTCGACGGACTTGGAAGTCCGTCGTACCATTAAAGCAACAAGCCGTTACCTGACGGGTGTGGTGATTGTAGGGTAAGAATCCATCGGCTTCAATCAATGCAGAACAGTCCCGATCAACGATTTCGCGGTTACAATGCGCATTCAGAAAACAATTGGCTCCAAACGAAAATTCAAGAAAAATTCGCAGCGCAACATGGCAAGAATCTGGACGAACGAAAATGCCTCGCAAGAAGCAGTAAATACCTGGACGCACGGTTTCGGATTTATTGCGAGCATCCCGGCGGGAATTGCGTTGTGCACGATGGCATCCGCAAGTGGCAGACCTGTTTTTTGGGCTTGTATCGTTTACAGCCTGAGCTTGTCAGCCATGTATCTCTTTTCAACTCTCTCCCATGCGGTTCGCGATCCCCTTGCACGCGAGAGAGCTCGGGCTCTGGACCAGGGAACAATCTACACTTTGATCGCGGGAACCGTAACGCCATTCGCATGCAGCGTGCTGAGCGGATGGATGCTAGCCAGCTTCTTGTTTCTGGTTTGGCTGGCAGCGGCCGTTGGTTTTTATTCCAAAGTGTTTGTGAAGCATCGAATCAACAACATGACCGCAGTTTGGTACGTATTGATGGGATGGATCCCTTCGATGGTTTTAGTCGGATATGTCCCTATTGCATGCTTTGCCATGATGGCGTTGGGGGGAGTACTCTATACTGCCGGAACACTTTTCCTCCAAAACGATCATCGATCCTGGTACTTTCATGCCATTTGGCATGTCCTGGTGATCGTTGCCAGCGCATGTCATTACTTGGCAATCGTTCTATTTGTGTTGTAGTTTGAACAGAATTGGTAGAGACAAAAGATGGCGAGCGAGTTTTCGACAGGCCCAGATCACGGAAGACATGCTGTGGTGGCGGTGATCCGTGAGGAATCGCGTTTTTTGGTGATTCGCCGATCTGAACTGGTGAGGGCCCCGGGATTGCTGTGTTTTCCAGGCGGAGGGATCGAAGCGGGGGAGAGCATCGAAACCGCAATGCATCGCGAGTTGATGGAAGAGCTCTCTCTCAATGTTGAAATCGAAAGTCATCTTTGGACATCCAGCACCCGATGGGGTACCAAACTTGAGTGGGTCGCATGCAAGCGGTGCGTTGGCTCAGAACCAGTTGCGTCTCCCATGGAGGTCGCTGAAATCCTCTGGCTTTCGCCCGAAGAACTTCAAAATCGAGCGGATTTGCTTGGTAGCTTACCCGACTTTTTGACAGCCTTGGAACAAGGTGTCTTCCGAATAGCATAAAGCAAAAAGGCACGTTCCGTACGGAAACGTGCCTTTACTATGTCTCAATACGCGACTTGGATCAGGCGAACCCGCTAGAATGCTCCACCACCACCAAAGCCCCCGCCGCCGCCGCCGCCACCTGCAGCTCCACCACCCGCACCACCACCTACTCCACCACCCGCACCACCACCGCCCTGATTCGATCCACCGGTAACGGTGTTAAAAGTGTCCACTGCGATGATGTTGGTAAAGTTCGGAAACGGAGCTAATTGCACATAGCGTCTATCGCCTGAGACAACACCGGTCACCGAAAACTGAGTACCACTTGGAATGAATTGAATAATCGGACGATAGCCGACGGCACCTCTGCCCGCGAAGGGAAATCCACCTTGCCCCCCAAACGGCCCATTGCCGAATCTGCCATTGCCGTACTGGCCTAACAGCCTACCGTATGCATTTCCGGAATCAGGGCCACCATTTGGACCTCCACCAGCACCCGCTGGCGCCATTTGAGCTAGTACAGCTCCGCTGGTAGCAGCTTTTCGTTGTTGCACTTTGGCAAGTTGGGTTTCAAATATCGGTTGCGATCGATGCCCGTTCTTGACCTCCACCAAAACGATTGCGTCCTGATCGATAGGAACCTGTTGCTGAACAACACGTTGATCTTTCGTACCGTAATCGGTCACGATGTTCACGGTCACTTTGCCACCCGACACTTTTCCCCATACCTTTCGAAGCAAAATACGATACTGCCCCGAGTAGCCATTCGCACAAACATAGGTTTCGGAGTATCCATCCTTGCTTGGCTTGTCCAGGGACGAACCATCGGCAAGCAAAAGTCCGCCACTCAGTGTTCGCGTATTCGATTTATCGCAAATGGTTCCAGTGGGCTCTTCGACGGAAATGTCAATATCTGCATCACCTGTCCATACGGCCCGCACAACGACATCTCGAAGCTGTGCGTGCTTGAGATCTTTCTCAAACGCATATGCCTTCATCGTCTCTTTGGCATTGGTCATTCGAATATAGGCAGCTGACGCGGCGAGTAGAGCCTTTTCCATCAACGGCAATTGCTCATCTGTCCAGGCTTGGCCCAAGATTCCAGTACAAGCCCATCGAATGGATTCTTGGTCTTCGAGTTCCAGGCTCAGAGCTAGTCCAGCTTCAAGCGGTTCTTTTAACATCGGATTTGCGTGATTTGCATCGCGAAAAACGCTCAATGCTTCGCGCTTCATCCCTTGTCCTGCAAGATACTTGCCAATCTTGATCGCAGCATCCACATCGCCGCCGAAATCGATACTCGACAACAAAACTCTGCGAATCTCCGAACTCGGATATTCGCAACCTTCCATGGCGGTGCTGAGCGCTGTGTACATCCACGCTGCTGGAAGCGTCTTGCGCATCGCATCGCCAACCGTATCGATCACCTCTTGGAAGTGTTCTCGAACCTCTTTGTCGTTGTTCGCACGGGAGGCTTTTCTAGCCAACTCCATCTTGCCGACGACCCATTTCGACAGCTCCGCTTCTGCCAGCAGTTTGTCACCGCCGTCACTGGAAACAAGCTGTTCAACCAATTCTGCTGGCGATCGAACCGCAGTGGCTTTGGTCGGTTGGTCCTTGACGTCCATCATGCCGCCCATGCCACCCATACCACCGCCCATACCACCCATGCCGCCTCCCATGCCACCCATACCGCCTCCCATGCCTCCCATGCCTCCGCCCATGCCTCCGCCCATTCCACCCATGCCGCCGCCCATACCGCCCATCATGCCTCCGCCAGCCATGCTCAACTGAGCAGCACCTATAACAAGGTCGCCGACGGGATAGACACGGACCACGTTCGCTGACTCCTGCTTGCTGGTGATTCGCATCACTTCGTCTTGGATAACATAAGTCAATTGCAACGGTTCCAAGATCAGTTTGAGCGCGGATCGGAACGATACGGGAGGCAGATTTAACGTGATAGGTTCGTCTTGAGTGATATTCTCTTCCTCAAGGGCCTTGTCATCGATAACGATAGGAACACCATAGGTGTCGCTAAAGAACTTCATAACCGCAGACAACGGTTGCGCATTGAAGGCGACTTCACCGCGTTCGTTCAATGCTCGGAAAATCGCTCGTTCCGATTCCTTGCCACCGGACAAGTCAATGGACGCATATCGCTCAATTCGGCGAGCGCTAAGAGCTTGCCAAACATCTGCTGGTGGATACCGAATGGGTGGCTCGTCAACAAACGGTACCAATGCGAGTTCGTTCAGATAAAGCGAATCCACAAAGGCTCGGTTCCGCTTGCGGATAACGTCCTCAATCAACTGCGCGTTGGCAGCAAGGTTTGACTCTAAATTGACCACTACGTCGATGACGGAATCTCGGTCCACTGCCGTAATTTGCGGTGCGATCTCGTTGTTTGCAGCCGAGTAAAGCTGCTGAGACATCAGCGAATTGTAGCGCTCGACCAACTGCTGAATCGTCGAATTCCTACGCTCTGTCTCAGCCAAAAGCCGCTTAGAAGCCGATTGGTTCGACTGGACTGCCTCGATGCGAGCGTATTCTTCTTTTCTGGTTGCTTCTGCACGCGCGGCCGTCTGAATGGCGCTGGCGACTTGAGATTCCAATCTGGCGCGACCACCTGCATCGAGCTCAGACGCGCGGCGAATCTGATCTTGCAACGCTTTCAGGGAAATCTTCGTTGAACCAGGATCGCGACTCCTTCTTGCTTCCGCAAGTTCGCTTCGCACCAAAGCTTCCAACTGTTGAGCCGCTACACGACGCTGACCTTCATCTTCCGATAGGAGGTCCGATGCGTTTGCAAGTTCACCAAATGGATCGCTCGGCGGAATGGAATCTCCAAACACTTCTGGAACCGGTCGCGTGTTCACTGGAGCGGGTTCGTCTCCGAAAGGATTGTCGCCACCGACGGTAGGCTTGGGCGGTTGCACGACCGGAACCTGCGGCGTGCTCACTGGAGCGGGTTCGTCTCCGAAAGGGTTGTCGCCACCGACGGTAGGCTTGGGCGGTTGCGCGAACGGATCGTCTCCGATTTGTGCGGAAACAAACTTGACAACACCCCGCGACGAACCACCTTGCGAGCCGCTCTTCTTGATTGGCTTGGACGTTTTGCGAGATTGCTCCACGGCCTCTAAGATGTTCTGAGCCGAAAGGCTATTGGGAGACCTCTTGAGAGCTTCCTGAGCAATATTGACCGCCGAATCCAAGTCCCCCGAGTTCAATGCATAGCGAGCGTCTTTCACCAGTTGTTCCGACGTGTTCGTCATAAGCAACCCGAGCTCCCGTAGCGCGTCCGAACCCGGGACCGGCAACAGCAAACCCGAATTCGGAGTCGCTTTCGCAATAACTTGTGACAGAAAAGCAAAATCTAAATTGGATGGTTCGCTCTTGAGATCCCAGCCCATCGAAACGGCTTGACCACAAACCGTTCCCTCCATTGTCAACTTACCTGTCAGAGTTTCGCTATTCAAATCGCCCAAGACAATCGTGTCCCGATCCAATCTTAAAGGCGGAAGCTTGCCAGGAAGGACATTGATAATTCCCTTGGGCCAACTTGCAGTCGATGGCCAGTAGACGGGCGAACCTGTCGCCTTCGCCAACTCCGATCCAATTTGCTGACAAGTCGCATTCGTAATGTTCTCTCGAATCCACACGTTTCCACCGGTGTGGCCTGCAAATACTGCGAGCAACTCACAATCGATTCGAGGACCAATCGCAAGCGAGTGAACACTGGTCCGCGATTCACGCAAGTCATCGATCAACGATTCAAATTCGGCAGTGTTCAACAAGTTCGTGAGATGAAAGCCGTCGCCAATGTAGACGATACTGGCGTCAGGCTTGTCCCCAAGTTCGCGCCGTGCCGCACGCAGTGCACCTGCAAGGTCCGTCGAGCCAAGCGGAATCCGCTTCTCAAGTGATTTGAAACCTACCCGAATCGAATCGCTCGTCGGAGACGCAGCCTTCGATAAAACCACAGGCTCGACGTCGCACGCGAGCAATGTCACGACAGTGTTTTCCGGCAATGCCTCTACGATCGATTGCGCCACTTCCATCGAATCGGTACGGTAATCGCCACTCTGCGAGGCTGAGGTATCCACCACAACCGCCACGAGAGGAGATAGGATAGGAGTAAAATCCTTGGTGGCCAATAGACTTAGAGCGAAATGGGTTCGCCCCTCATCCTTGCACGTCACCAATCGATTGGTGCTATTTTCCGCTGCCGAAACCTCGGGTTCGAAAAACGCCGTTCCAATCACTAACCCCATGCCCATGACAGAGGAAAGCGAAGCAGAAACGAACTGGCAGGGAAATGCCGACAAACTACGCATCTTCATTTTTATTCGCTCCGAATTGGCTCGAATGGGGAAGCGGACGAGAGACATAAAATCTTCCGACTACGGATTCTGACTGGTGAATGAGTTAGAACTCAGGTTCCAATCCACCTGAGAATCTATCTAATCGTATTTCTCATCGGGGGCATACGCCATTAAAAAACCGATCGATTCAACGATTATCAATTACTTGTGGTGTTTTTGCAGCCTAAGACGATTTTACAGCTGAGCAAATTCCGATCCAATCTTAACAAAGCTGAAAGAATTTTTTCCTTACAAGAAGGTCACATTGCGTGTCGCGTTAGAAAGTTGCGAACATTTGGGAGGTATTGAGCAACTTTTCCCCCGAAATCCCTGCAGTTATCCAGCGACAAGGCTAGAGTCGCCTTTCTTTTTCCCCAGCGAAATATTGCGTTTTGCGACATCGAAAACGCCTGAGTTTGCGCAATATCGCACACTCAGGTACGAAAAGTGAGGGAACGAAATAAGCCGAAAAATCCTCAAATTTACCCTAATCCGTTCAATCCAACCTTCCGGCAATTCCGATGACCCTAGCAGGTGTTTTCGTAGACCTACCTTGAATGGTGAATGGGATGGAGTCGTCAATAATGTTTCGAACAACCAAGGCTTTGGTGTACGCCGGTCGATTATGGGCTTGGCCGCTCGCGTTGAATCTGTGCGCGTTGGTTCCCTGCCTCGCCCAAAACAACGCGGATGATGACGAGCCCACGGGCAACTCCACTTCGACCAATGTTTTCTCTAAGCTGTTTAGCGCGTCCAGCAAAAAAACAACTTCGCCAGCCCTTAAGCCCAAAACCCCTGCCACCCCAACCGCAGGCAAGCCCACTCGGAACGGGTTCCTTGTTCCCCTTAAGTCCTTCTCAAAGGCTTTTCGGAGTAATTCCGAAACCGATTTTACTGAGGAGTCGGAGTACACACGCGTCGCGCCGCAGTCCGCTTCTCGAACTCCTCGCGAGCCCTTTCGCACCCCGCCCCGAGTTCAGGAACGCCGAGATCATGCTTCGAACAATATCCAAGTCGAGAAGGGTCCATCGGATATTGGCAAACCTCCATTACTGGATACCAATCCTCGCGCTGCCCCGATCGTTCGTTCAGGGCAGGCGCTCGCCACCAAGACGGAACCGCAATCCAGCGGGCTTTTATTGTTGTCCTCACCCAGCGATCCGCTGACAACATCGATAAAACCAGAGCTACCAACGACTCGCTCGTCCGATCTAGTGCTCGAATCCAATTCGACCTCGCGTCGAACTGCCATGGACATTCCAGAACGAGAAAAACCCTCGCGCACCGTCTCCGAGCCCCCTACATCCACACAGGCAAAGGTGGAGATCGCCAAGCCGAAGTCTAGCTCAACCTCAACCTCATTGACGGCCATCGCTCTGGACACCAAACGCAATCTGGAAGCACCGTCAAAGCTTTCCGAAGTGGATCCATCCGTCTCAAACGATCCATCCGTCTCAAATGATGAGCCTAAGATCAGCCGCACGAACACAACCAACCGGACAGCACTCGCATCGAAACCCAAGGAACCCGAAAAGCAAGCGGCCCCAGCTTCCGCTCCGACATCGAACATTCCACCTGCAGTCCTTCAGAGAGAAATGTCGGTTCCTGGCGTACGCGTCTTGGTCAACGGCCCAACTTCCTTGCTCGTCAATCAAGACGGAAGCTATGAACTCATCGTCAAAAACGAGGGCACCCAGCCGCTCGATGGGCTCGCGATGAGAGTTGCCGTCCCGCATCATGTGATCCTCGGTAAAACGACCGTTTCTGGGGGTGCCACTCAAATAGACAACGACCAAGATGGAAACGCGGTCGTTTGGGAACTCGACCTCGTCCCTGCCGGAGGTTCTAAATCGATTCAACTGGTGATGCAAACTTCCCTGCCGGAACACTTCGCGCTTGGGGTGGAATGGACCGTTTTACCTCAGTCCACCGAGTTGCAAATCCAAATTCAACAGCCTCAACTTGCTCTCGCTCTCGAGGGTCCATCTGAGGTCGAATTTGGCAAGCCACAAACGTACCGGATTCGAGTTCGCAATCCCGGTAACTCAGATGCAAAAGCGGTGTTGGTCTCTCTTTCAGCCGAACCATACGGAAACAATCAATCGGATATCGGGGACGTTGCGGCTGGCAGCGAACGTATCGTGGAAGTCGAACTTACCTTTGAAAAGTCCGGTTCTCTTCCAATCATAGCCACTGCGACCAGCGTCCCTTCCCAACTCAAGGCCGAGAGCTCCATCGCAGTTCAAGTCCGACAGTCGGAATTGGTGGCTACTTGGTTTGGTCCGACAGAATTCTATCAAGGAAGTGTTGCCGATTTCGAACTCGAACTCACCAACACCGGATCGATCCCAGCCGTTGCGACCTCTTGCAAAGTAAAATTGCCATCGGGTACCGAAGTTGTCTCACTGCCACCTGGCGCGGTTCGAAGCGGTGAATTCGTGAAGTGGGAGATTAAGAAGATCGATATGCTCGAAAAAATGTCGTTCCCCTTCAGGTTGTCGTTAACCAAAATCGGCGAAAACCCGTTAAGCTTCACCGCCGAGTGCAACTCGGGCGAAGAAGCCAAAGCGGAATTCTCGACACTCGTCGATTCGATCGCAGACCTGCATTTGTCCGTCGTCGATCCTACGGCGCCTGCCCCTGTGGGTCAGCCAGTTATCTATGAACTCGTGATCACAAATCGCGGCAAGAAAGCGGCATCCGACATAGAAGTGATCGCTCAATTTTCGGAAGGAATTGAACCCATTCGCCTGGAAGGGCACACGGGCCGCGTGGTGCCCGGTCAAGCGATCTTCCATTCGATTCCGTCCATCCAACCCAACGAAAAATTGGTCTTGCGAATCGTTGCAGAAGCTTCGAAACCCGGCGTCCACCGATTTCGTGCGGAAGTCAAAAGCCCTGGCAGCGACACCGATCTTCTGGAAGAGGAATCGACACGCTACCTCGCGACCGGCCTGAAACCCGATCGCCGCTAGGGGCTTGTTGATTGAATGGTACGACGGACTTCCTAGTCCGTCGAATTCCCCATTGACGGACTTGGAAGTCCGTCATACCGCCAAGCAAGGCCACGATTCATGATTCTGTCCTACGCTTGGGCTTGATGAATACTCGAATCGGCCAGATTAACACGTACACGAGCGTATTGATGGTTCTGGCAAACACCGCGAACAAGTATCGAAAGAACATGGCGATGGGGCGAAAAACCGCTCGGACGACCGGAATTTTTTCGTAGGCCAAATGCCCCAGGAGGATCAAGAAAATACCTCCAAACTTGAACGGCTTTTGGATGTGGTAAAGCCCGCTGTCTTCATGAATGATCTTGAAATTGAAAACGGCAAGCTCCTGCCGTACGAACAAGTCCCAATACAGCTCAACGCAAAGTAAAGTCCCAACAAAGCCCACCAGCAAAAAAGCCGTATGCTCCAGCCAGGGATGCTTCTCAAGTAACTTGATGCAATAACCTGCTACCAATCTCAGCGTGATAATACCGATGGTAACTCCCAGGTACACGAGATAAATGTTGGTCCTGGCAAACGCGACGGCAGCCACGACATTGTCAAAGCTCAAGCTCAAGTCGAGGAACGCGATCATGGCGATCGTTTTTGCAAAACTCTGCGGCGCTCTTGGCTCAATACCTTCATACTCCTCTTCCTCCAAGTTTTCCGAGAAGTGATTGCACATCAACCAAATAAGGTACCCAGCTCCAAACGCCATGAGCCAATGGTTATGGATGATGTAAGAGGCAAGCAGCAACGCAAGAATTCGAAAGCCATAGGCTCCCGCGTAGCCGATGGTAACGGCAAGCTTGCGATTTTTCTCATCCAGTTGCGATGCCAAGGCAGCGATAGCCAGTGCATTATCGACCGATAACAGCCCTTCGATAACCACTAACGCAGCTACTACATATAGGGCTTCGCGAGTGAATAGCGATGACAAACCGGATTCGGCTAGCAGTTCAATGAACATTAAACACAGCTTCCTGTGATTTCAAAACCCATATCGTGTATCATTTCGTAATCCTCTTGGGGCGGTTGCCCCTCGGTCGTTAAATAGTCCCCAACAAAAATACTGTTGGCAATGTATAATCCCAGCGGTTGCATCGAGCGCAGATGCCGTTCGCGTCCGCCTGCGATTCGCAATTCGCTTTTGGGATTTACGAATCGAAACATGCACAACGCACGTAGGCAGTCGCGAGGGTTCAAATACTCTTTGCGTTCCAGCGGAGTCCCATCGATCGAATGCAAAAAGTTAAGCGGTATGGATTCAACCGCTAACTCATTGAGTTCAAACGCCATCGCCACGATATCTTCGTGTTTCTCACCCATCCCGATGATACCACCGCTACAAAGTTCCATGCCGGCTTTACGAACATTTTTGAGCGTTTCGACACGATCGTCAAAGGTATGAGTCGTGCAAATCTCGGGATAATACTCTCGGCTCGTGTTCAGATTATGGTTCACCTTGTCCACGCCAGCGGCCTTTAGCCTTTTGGCTTGGTCCTCGTCGAGCAGTCCAAGACAAGCGCAGATGTTGAGACCATACTGTTCCTTGATTTGCGGAACAATGGTCTCGACGGCTTTCATTTCTCGCTCATTGGGTGCGCGGCCGCTGATCACGATGCAATACGTCTTGCTTTGACGCTCCGCTGCGAGTCTGGCTCCGTCTAACAATTTATCGCGACTCAGTATGTTGTATTTGGGAATCGGCGCATCCGAGATCTTGGATTGACTGCAGTAGTTGCAATCCTCGGGACACAATCCGCTCTTGGCATTCATCAAGAAGTAAAGCTGCACCGTTTTGCCGAAGTAATGGTGACGAATCCGATAGGCGCTCGAGATCAAATCCAGCAATTGGTCGTCCGCCGACCCAAGTATCGCAATCGCTTGTTCACGCGTGATGGATTGCCCGCCTAGAACGCGATTGGCCAGCGTTTTCCAATCGGAGTCGGAACGCATGTCAGGGTTAAGTTCGATTGCCGATGGGATCATATGGTAGTTTCGGGTGAAATTTGTGGATTTGCCAATTCTAACGGTTTTTGCATGGCAGCATCTTGGCCTCCCGAACAAAGCAAACGGATTGTGTGACTGGGAAACGCAATCCTTTTGCTCCGATTAGGTCGGCGGCTCGGATTGTACGCCGAAAACCCATTCTGCCAAAGGGTTTGCAGGTAACGGAATAACCGCTATGCGCTGCATCGCGACGAATTCCTTTGATTTGCATGCATTTTTCCGTCGATAGTAGTGGGACACATGACATTTCCGGCGGATGCTCTGGTTGCAGTCGTCAAAAATAACTCCCGCGTGCAAAGAGACTTCATGGCTCATTCAAGCCCATACTTAGACGATGTGGAGGATCCACAAGACGAAGATCTTCAGCTGATCTCGCGTCGCAAAAGTCCCAAGGATGGAGCTCAACCCCAATCTCCGCTGGAAACATACCTGCGAGAGATCAACGAAACTAAACTGCTGACAGCCGAGGACGAGCAAATGCTCGCTCGGCAGATTGCTCTCGGTGACGCACAAGCTCGCGACCGAATGGTGCGGGCGAATCTGCGCCTCGTGGTGAACATCGCCCGAAGTTACGTCAGCAAAGGGCTCGCACTTCAAGATTTAATCGAGGAAGGAAACCTTGGACTGCTTCGCGCCGTGGAAGGGTTCGACCCCGATATGGGAACGCGATTCAGCACCTATGCAAGCTACTGGATCAAGCAGTCGATCAAACGCGCTTTGATCAATTCGTCGAAAACCATTCGCATCCCAGCATACATGGTCGAACTGCTGAGCAAGTGGCGGCGTGCCACAGCCCGTCTGAGCGACGAGTTGGGTCGGATGCCAACGCAAGAGGAGATCGCCAGGATTCTTGGCTTGCCCAAGAAAAAATTGCCAATCATCAAAAAAGCAATTCAGGTGTACAACGCAACCCCCCAAAGCGATCAGTCGGACTCGGGCTGGTCATTGGGCGAAATGGTAATGGATGAGCGTATTAAAAGTCCTGATGAAGTGATGGTGGATCACGATGTCCTGAAAACGGCTATCGAGCTGTTGAGTACCCTGGACGTTCGCGAAGCGACGGTTTTGAAAATGAGGTTCGGGCTCTCCGATACACAGCCGCACACGCTCAAAGAGATCGGTGTCGCTCTCGGGCTAACCCGCGAACGCGTTCGCCAAATCGAAACCGAGGCTCTCGCTCGACTTCAGCACGCTCTCAAAGACCCAAAAGAACGAATGGGCTTGGCCTAGACCTAGCAAGAAGGTAACGATCCCCTGGGATAAACCCAGTGGCATTGGATTCATGCCATCTGGCTTTACGCCAGTGGTAATTGATCTTCACCGTAGGCCAACTGAGGGGCACACCACTTTTGTAGGACAAATGGGATACAGCCGACAAAAGTAGCAGGCACGCTCCGCCGTGCCGTTTGCAGTCAAGCATTTACCAGGATTCTAGGGGACCAATAGGGGACACTCACCAATTCTTTTCCCGACGAAACAACGGCTTTCTTTTTTTCTTTGTATGCCACTTCCGCTTCCGCAACGGCTCGGATCTCCGACAATGTGCTGCGTCCCTTTGCTTTGTTTCGGCTGCACCGGCGTGCCAAACTTATCCCAACCCGACGTGCCAAACCGGTGCGAGTTGGGCTTTCGGTCAAACTGCATCAGGACGGTTCGTCCTGAGTGAGAATCACGGCTTGGCGGGGTTGTCAAATGCCGCGCAGCAGGCTGGTTTTGCCCCTCATGACCTTGTGTCATGAGAAGCCAAGTTTGGTCGGCTAACCGTGAATGGTACGACGGACTTCCTAGTCCGTCGAATTCCACATCGACGGACTTGGAAGTCCGTCGTACCGCCCTTACCCAATAAGCACTTTATGCTTAGCTGGCCAAACTCGCTGTCCAACGACTCAAGGTCGTGGGGGCAGCAACGCTCGCTGCGCTTGCGTCGCATGCAAACAGCATCACTGTGCAAGCTGGCTCGCGGATCACTGAGCCAGCCGCGAAGCAGGCTGGTTTTGACCCTCATGACCTTGTGTCATGAGAAGCCAAGTTTGGTCGGCTAAACCCAGTGGCATTTGATTGATGCCATCTGGCTTTACGCCAGTGGTATATGACCTTCACCCTAGCTCGACGGTAACCATCCCCTGAGACCAATAGAAGAATGGTCATTTTTGAGGGCGAAGGTCATCTGGTTTCCCCAGAGTTGGACTCAATGGAGGCTCTAACGAAAGAGTTAGTGAGTAGAAAGTAGACCGAGTAGACAAGGAGAAGATTGAGTGGTGGTGGAAGACTTTTGACCCTGGAAAATCTCAAGATCTTGAATCTTTCTACTCTCTACTTTCTCCTGTCTACTCTCTATTGGCCTCCGGCCAATGGAGGATAACGGACTTGAACCGATGACCTCTTGCATGCCATGCAAGCGCTCTCCCAACTGAGCTAATCCCCCGTGAATCGTGCTGAGTGGGTTGTCTCCTCTCGCCCGATTGGCAAAGGTTAGCCGCATTTATTCTACGTGTCAAGTTCTGGATAGGTCCGTATTGCACCTCTAACGTGCCGCGTTCGAGCCAATGCAGTAGAGATGCGTGTACGAACGCAAAAACAACTGCCCCCCGCTTACCGCCGGCGTCGCATTAAAAACACTGCTGTCCGATTCGAATTTGTTTTGGCTCAACACCTTTAATTCCGGCTCCGCCGCCAGCACAAATAGCCCGCTGTTGCGAGTTTGCATGTAGAGCTTGCCGTCTATCGCGACCGGCGATGCGTACACAGGCCGCCCTCGCGACTCAATCCCCGAGACTCGCTTTTTTTGGACCAACTCGCCCGTCTTCGCCGCCATGCAAAAATACATTCCATTGTCATCAATCCAGTAAAGATGCTCTTTGACCAAAATGGGCGTTACCACGTACGACGAATTGCGACTCGTCCATAGCGTGTGCGACTTCGTAATGTCACCACTGCCCCCAACCTGGATCGCGAGGCTTCCCGAAGATCGATATCCTCCAAAAACGTACAGCTTGTCGCCATCTTGGATCACACTCGGTGAAAGATTTCCCGTTAGATTCGTCTCGACGTACCACGCTAATTTGCCCGTATTCGGATTTAGCCCCCACACTTCCCCAGGGACCGCGATCACCAAGTCGTCGCGTTGGTCACTCACCTTGACGACGATCGGCGTCCCGTAGGCCAACTGCAAGGTCGAGGCAGGTGCCGCCCATACTGTTTTGCCGGTTGTTTTGTCGAGCGCAATGATCGATTGGCTTTCTTCCGACGCATTCACAATCACCAAGTCCTTGTAAAGCACCAAGCTGGCTGCCGTTCCCCAACCGCGATTGCCGGACTCCGTGCCTACGGATGCTCGCCAAAGTTCATTGCCCGAACTGTCGAATGCGAAAACCCCCGTTTTGCCGAAAAACGCGTACACGTTTTGCCCATCCGTTACAGGCGTGTTGGTTGCATAACCATGCTCGGGTATCCCCATCCCTTGATAGGGATCCTCCGGAAGCAATGCATCAATACTCTTCGACCAAAGCAACCTACCATCGTTGCGGTCGATGCAATTCATTTGTCGCTGCAAGCGGTCCATCTTGCCCGACGAACGACTCTCCTCACCGTATCCTGAGTAGGAGGTTACAAATACAAACTTGTCGGTCAACACAGGACTCGATGAACCGGGGCCAGGCAACTTGAGTTTCCATCGGACGTTTTTTGTGTCATTCCACTCGGTGGGTATCCCGCGATCCTCGCTGATCCCTTTGCCATCCACGCCTCGAAATCGAGACCATGCGTCGCTCAACTCTGCCGTCGTCGATACGGTCTTCTTGACGGATGAATGGGCAGTCCCATCCACCGAGTTTTCGCTGAGGAGATCGGATTCGGATGCGTTCAAATCACGCGATTCTGTCTGCACTTCAGGCCGTTTCATGGCAACGTTGAGGCCAGGGCGGCGCGGTCCGTTGCTTGGTCTACTAAACGCAAAGAATAGAGCACCTGTACCCATGCAGAGGGTTGCAAGTACACCAATCCAAAAGACCCGTTTTAATATCATTGCTTATCCCTTTTGTATGAAAAACATAACGAATTCTTGGCGTACGCCGGCGTTCCATAAACCGGACGCTAGCGGCTTGTTGATTGAGTGAAGTCGTTCTTGGTTAAGGGCGGTATGACGGACTTCCAAGTCCGTCAATTGGGAATTCGACGGACTTGGAAGTCCGTCGTACGATTAAATCGACACGCCCCTAGCGCGTTCCGGCTGATTAAGGGCACGCTACGAAAACAAATGATCGCGATGAATGTGAGTGCCGGTTGGCGTACGCCAGATCTTGGCATAAGGAACCTTAAGGTAACCCAGGGCGACGCTTCGCTTTGCCCTGGGCTTCGATGTTGATGCCCCATTCGGGGCGTTGGACGCGGCGTTATTTGGACCAATCTCGGCGTTGACGACTGCTTGGGATGGCCATTTTCTTTCGATACTTCGTAATCGTTCTACGAGCGACACCCAAGCCTTGTTTCTTTAGTTCGTCTACCAGATCGTCATCGCTCATCGGATTGGTCTTGTCTTCCTTGTCAATGATTTCTTGAAGCTTGATGCGAATCGTTTCGTAGGCGACATCTTCGCCATCGGCGCTTTGAGTGCCGAAAACAAAGAAGCGACGCAAAGGCAAGATTCCGCGTGGAGTTTGAATCCACTTGTCGTCAACCGCTCTGGATACCGTCGTTACGTGCACGCCTACTTGATCTGCAATCTGTTGCATCTTCAGCGGCTCGATTGCCTCTGGACCCTCGTCCAGAAAACGCTTCTGGTAGTCCACGATTGCTTGAGAGACTCGTGTTAGGGTGCGGCGCCGTTGTTGAATGGACTCGATCAACCACTGAGCGCTTCCGATTTTTCGTTTAATAAACTCCTTCTCTTCTTCGGTTGCTTTCGGATCGCCGAGCCGTCGCTTGTAGTATTCGCTGATGCGCAACGGGGGAAGAGAATCATCGATGAGGCGAACCGTGTAAACGCCGTGCTCGTTCGTTTCCACGATGACATCTGGGGTTACGAGCGGCACGTGCACTTCCATGAAGGCAGCACCTGGTTTGGGGTTGAGTTGGTGCATTTGCTCGCGAATCTCTTTGATCAAATCGATCGAGTAGCCCGTCTTTTTCTGAATGACAGGAAACCGATTTTCAGCTAAGTCATCCAAATGATTCGCAATCATCGTTCGCATTTCGTCTGCCATGCGCATTTCCGGCCGCAACTGATTGAGCAGACACTCCCGCAAGTTGCGTGATGCGATGCCCGCAGGCTCAAGCGACTGGACAATGGCGAGCGCCTTTTCGGCCACGGCGAGGTCGGATGGCTTGTGATCGGGCGGCAAAATATCCGCGAGTGATGTCTTCAGGTAACCGCCGTCCCTCGCATCCAAACAGGAGACAATTCGTTCGGCGATGCGTTCCACGTCGTCATCGATATCCATCTCTGCAAGTTGGTGTAAAAGATAATCGTTCAAAGACTCGGGTCGTTCCGCTGCGTTGGCCATCAAATCGTGAGCTCGATCACCGTCTTCCTGGATGCGATTGCTGGATCGTCGAAAATCATCGAAGGTATCGGGCATGTCACCATCCATGTTGGCGAGTCGCTCGAAATCTTCTGCGTTGGATTGATTGTCTTTAACAACCAACTCTTTTTCGTCTTCGGTGCGGACAGCGGATGGATTTTCCTCGTCCGATAGCTCTTCATCGGGAAGCGTTTCATCGCGCTCCTCGATTTCAAGCATCGGATTCTCGTTCATCTCTTGCTCGATGCGTTCCTGCAGAGCCAGGATCGGCAATTGCAAAATCTCCATCGACTGGATCATCCGTGGAGCCAGTTTTTGAGTCTGAAGCTGACGTGCTTCGAGTCCGAACGACAGACGCATAATGGGTTCAATCCGTAAAAACGATGTATGGAAATTCGCTGGCAATCCAATCCAACCACGCAGAGCGTGCGACGCTTCAAAAAAAGCTCCATGGATGTCGATTGACGCTCTATCCTGTTTGAAAACTCGGAGCGGCTTGCGCCCCGGGGTTTTCAAAAGTTACCATTACTGTATCACTTGCTGACGGAAAGTGCAGACTTGACTTGCGAATAAATTACTTTACGGAACGTGATTTGCACGATTTGCGATCTCTGGGTGCTATGGAACGATCGGAACCCAATACCGTTGTGTTGTCTCGAAACCGAACGAAACATAAGAATCCATGCCAGAAACAACGCAGCTTGCCCAGTCTTCCCAGGAACTTACCCTTCGGGAATTGCAAGGAACTGTGGACAATTGGATCCAGAGTGTCGGGGTTCGGTATTTCTCGGAACTGACTAATTTGGCCATTCTGGTCGAAGAAGTTGGGGAGTTGGCAAGAATTTTGGCAAGAACTTTTGGTGACCAAAGTTCCAAAAAAACGGACACTACTGATAGTCTGCCGGACGAAATTGCGGATGTCCTTTTTGTCCTGGTATGCTTGGCGAATCAAACTGGAGTTGATCTAACCCAAGCGATTCACGAAAACTTGGCGAAAAAAACAATTCGCGATGCGGATCGGCATCGCAACAACCCAAAATTGCACCCTTAGCACCCTTAGCAAAGACTGTATGGATTATGAGCCTAACGATAATGCGTCGGATTAAATTTTGTGCCGGACATCGCCTCTTCCAACATGGCGGCAAGTGCGAACACTTTCATGGCCACAACTACGTCGCCGACTTCTTCATCAAAGGAAGCGTGCAGGATTCCGTGGGACGTGTCATGGATTTTGCAGACCTAAAAAACAAATGCAAAGGCTGGCTGGACGAGAATTGGGATCACAGTTTTTTGGTATCGCATCAAGACGCGAACGCAATTGCAGCACTAAAAATGGTGCAACCCTCTCGACTTTTCGTTTTGCCGTACAACCCAACGGCAGAGAATATGGCCAAGTATCTTCTCGAGGAGGTCTGCCCAAAAATTTTGATTGGGACAGGGAGCGAAGCAAGTCGAGTGCGCATTTGGGAAACCGATGAGTCCTACGCAGAGGCGTCGATTGACTAGCAGGATGGACCGAAGGGCCGATTACGCTTATCTTAGGGATAGGAATTGAATTCACTTGCGAAGGGCAAAACATCACCGGAGGGCTCGCGCCCTGCCGCTTTCATTTGTTAGCGGAACGGCGCGAGCCATACTGCCGCTACGAGTGGGTTCCTCGCTCACCGGCTTGTTGATTTAGTGAAGTCGTTATTGGTTAAGGGCGATGTGACGGACGTCCAGGTCCGTCAATGGGGAGTTCGACGGACTTGGAAGTCCGTCGTACCATTAAAACAACGAGCCGTTACGCGTCGGGTTGCCAAATTGCCGCTAGATTACTTCAGGATTTTGCACTACTTTGAAAATGTTGATTGCGGTTATCCAACCGAATAAGCTGCAAGCCGTGCACGAAGCATTAAGCCACATGGGCGTGCATCGCATGACGGTGGTGGATGCACAAGGCTACGGTCGTCAAAAAGGTCAGTCCGCTACTTACCAAGGCGTTGAATACAGGGTCAATCTGCTTCGGAAAGTTTCTTTGGAGATTTGCGTGAATGATGATTTCCTTGAACGCACGGTTGAAACGATCTTGGCCATCGCGAGGACGGGTTCTGAGGGATGTATTGGAGACGGTAAGATTTTTGTATTGCCAACTTTTGAAGCCATCACGATTGATGATGGTCAACGTGGACCAGGAGCCATCTAGTGATTTTACTTTTGTCAAGCGATCTGATGTTTCAATCCCGAATTGGCAGTGCGGCAAGAGCGGCCAGTAAATCCTGCATTGTGGATCGGTCGGTTGAAAAACTAGTCGAACGAGCTACCACGCCAGACCAAGTTGAGCTGGTGCTACTCGACTTGACATTGGGAGCGGTCGATTTGGGGGTGGCTATTCCCATGCTTCATCAATCGTTTGTGAATTGCAAAGTGGTTGCGTACGGCCCGCATGTTGACGTCGAACGCCTTGAGCTTGCGAAAGCAGCGGGGGCTGATGTGGTTCTGACGAGAGGTCAAATGGATCGCGATTTAATTGCGATCATTCAAGGAGCTTAGGACCGAATGTTTGCAAGCTCCGGCATCGCGGAACATGCCTCGGTTGCTCTCGCAGTCCGAAATGCATTTCGCAACGCTTCCGATTCGTTGCGAGAACCCCTTTCGTGTCTTTTTTTGTTTGTCAGCGGTGACGCTCTCGCGGGTCAAGCGACCGCGATTCGCTCCATGTTGGATGAGATTGCCCCAAACGTTCCGGTATTCGGATGCTCTGCTGAAAGTATCATGGGGACGGGCCGTGAGATTGAAGGTCAAACCGCGGCCAGCATCATGCTTCTTGGCGGGCTTTCTTCTCCGCCGAACATTTTCCCGCTTGAGTGCATGAGGACGCCAGATGGGCCGACGGTGTTGGGGTACAACGATGAGCTCATTGCAGCCGCACATAAGTGCAACGGGCTAATGGTCGTCGGTTGCCCCATGACTTTTGCTATCGACATGCTTGCTGACGCATTGGAACCTGCCCGAGGTCAGCCTATCGTTCCCATTCTAGGTGGGTACTGCAGCAGTCAAAATTGGGATAGTGAAAATCTCTTGTTCTGCAATCAGCATATCTTGACTCAAGGTGGAGTCGGTTTGGTGCTTCCGCCCGATTTGCAGTGGCAAACAATCGTAAGTCAGGGCTGCCGGCCGATTGGCGAACCGATGATCATAACGTCGCTTGATGGCGATGTCATTCTAGGATTGGGGGGACGGCCGGCATTGCAAATGCTGAACGACATGTTCCAAAAACTGCCTACCCATGAACGAGCTATGGCCATCGAGGCATTGCTTATCGGCCGAGCCATCACCGAGTACTCGGACACACTTTCGCATGGTGACTTCTTAATTCGAAACGTTCAGGGAGTGGATGCGGAGGTGGGTGGGGTCATCGTGACGGATCGGTTTCAAGTTGGACAAACCATTCGATTCCACGTTCGCGATGCGGAGGGGGCCGACAGCGACTTCAAAACGCTACTGAATCGTACGAAACGGGGGGAAATGGAGAAGAAGGCTTGTCTCGTTTTTAGTTGCAACGGCCGAGGGCGCCGCATGTTTGCTCGACCTAATCATGATGCGCTGGCCATCGATCAATCCTTTCCTGGACTGCCCATCACGGGTTTTTTTGCAGCAGGTGAGTTTGCACCGGTCGGCAATCGCAATTTAACGCACGGCTTCACTGCGGTAGCCGCGTTTCTCAGCGAAGCAACTTGAAATGACTAGCCAGGGCGGCGCTGCGATCTGCCCTGAGCTAGCTACGATCTGCCCTGAGCTAGGCCATGTAAGCCCGTTGGGCTATCAAATCCCATTAGCCCTGCGGGCTACCCAAAAGCCCGCTGGGCTATTCACAAACGGATCTAGAACGCCCTTTGAACATCTCTGCATCTTATAACCTATTGGAAATCTATGGGAGGGCGAGGCTCCTGCCGAGCTTACGACGCAATGGTTCGGCAGGAGCCTCACCCTCCCAAGCAAGGAATGGATCGGGCAAAGCCTATCAAAACATGTTTACTGGGGAGGGGGTGACTCCAGGGCAGCGCCAGGCTGGGACGAAGGCTTCGAACGAGCCAATAGATAATAGAAGACAGGCGTGAATAGAATTCCAAAGAAAGTAACGCCGAGCATGCCTGCGAACACGGCAATGCCCAGTGTACGTCGCATCTCAGCACCCGCCCCGACCGCCAGGGCCAATGGAACCACGCCCAAGATGAACGCGAAGGAGGTCATCATGATCGGACGCAGTCTCAGCCGACACGCTTCCACCGTTGCCTCAAAACAAGGAGTTCCGGATGCTTGCTTCTCTTTCGCGAATTCCACAATCAGGATCGCATTCTTACTTGCCAACCCCACCAAAACGATAAAGCCGATCTGGACGAAGATATTGATATCCATCGCGGCCATGGCGATTCCAGCGACGGAACAAAGCAAACACATGGGCACGACCAGAATAACTGCCAACGGCATGGATAAACTCTCGTATTGAGCAGCGAGGACGAGAAATACCAACACGACGGCGATCGCAAACACATAGATGGCCGTATTCCCAGCTCGAATTTGCAAGAATGTTAGCTCGGTCCATTGAGCGTCCATCCCAGACGGGAGTTGCGTTTTTGCAATCTCATCGACGACCGTCACGACGGCCCCAGAACTGACCCCGGGAGCGGTTGATCCGTTGACGGCAGCCGCGCTAACTCCATTGTATCGCAATACCATCGATGGTCCGCTACTCTCATAGACGCTGCAAACAGCCCCCAGTGGAACCATCCCACCGGCCGCGTTGCGAACTCGGAACTGAGAGATTTGTTCGGGGCGCAAACGAAAGCTTGAGTCGGCCTGCACGTTGACTTGCCACGTTCGACCGAATTGATTGAAATCGTTTGCATATGATCCACCTAAGAACAACTGCAGCGTAGCGAAGACTTCTTGCAACGAGACACCGAGCGACTTGCATTTTGTTCGGTCGACATCCACAAACATCTGTGGCGTGGAGGCTCGAAAGCCATTGAATAGACCGACAAAACCAGGTGTGCTGTTGCCGGTGCTCGCAAGTTCGTCCGCCGATTGCTGTAGGCTAACAAGTCCTAACGAGCCAACATCCCGAACCATCACCTTGAATCCACCACCACTTCCCAGTCCATCCACCGGAGGCGGTCCAAACACGGCGACTCGCGCGTCTTGCACATTCTCAGCGACCAAGGCTCGAATCTTGGAGGCGATCGCGTTCGCACTGAGATCGGCTCCGTGGCGATGATGGAACTCATCCAGAATCACAAAGAACGATCCGTAGTTGGATCCAACCGCGTTTTGAATAAAAGACTGACCCGTAACGGCTATCGTGTGGCCGACTCCAGGAATACCGGCGTTGCCATGCGAGTGATCTTCCGCCGAATGACCTTCGCTAGAACCACTTTGTGCATTGAGAATCAGGCCGTCGATTTGCTTCATGACCTGACGAGTGCGATCCAGCGATGCGGAGTCGGGCAACTGAACGTCAACGAGTACGTACCCTTTGTCTTGGGCTGGAATAAAGCCAGACGGAACATGTGTCATACCGTAGTATGTTAGACCGAGCAATCCAACGTAGACGAGCATTACGACAAAGCTTAGACGCAACAGACCTCCAACGATCCGGGCGTAAAAGCTCGAAGCCGCATTGAACCCAAAATTAAAGAGCTTAAAGAACCAGCCAAATGTAACGTTGATAAGTTTGGTGAGCGGGTCGCGTTGCTCTGCTTTGGGCCGCAACAGCAACGCAGCCAAAGCAGGACTGAGCGTCAATGAATTCAACGCGGAAAAGAATGTGGAGACCGCAATGGTGACAGCAAACTGCTTGAAGAACTGGCCAGTGATTCCGGTGATGAAAATACATGGAATAAAGACGCACATCAGCACAAGTGAAATGGCAATGATCGGTCCAGAAACTTCGTCCATGGCCTTGCGAGCCGCGTCGCGTGGAGCTAACCCGTGGTCGATCGCGTGCTCAACCGCTTCCACCACCACAATGGCATCGTCGACAACGATACCGATGGCCAATACCAAGCCGAACAGAGAGAGATTGTTTAAGCTAAAACCGAGTCCGGCCATGACAGCAAAGGTACCCACAATCGCCACCGGGACAGCAATCAAGGGAATCAACGTTGCTCGCCATGACTGCAGGAACGCCAGTACCACGATGGCAACGAGTATAATTGCATCTCGCAACGCCTTGAAGACTTCGGAGATCGACTCCGAGATAAAGGGAGTCGTGTCATACACAATTTTGTAGTCGACGTCTTCCGGAAACAACTCCACGAGTTCCGCCATCCGTTTGCGAATGCGTTTCGCCGTATCGAGTGCATTCGAACCAGGCAGTTGATAGATAGCCAAACCCACCGAAGGGTTTCCGTCGAGTGCACAAGACGTGTCTTGGCTCTTTGCACCTAGTTCAATCCCACCTAGCCTTTGCCCATCGGGAGTTGTTCGATTGGGGGTAACGACATCCTTGAGACGCACGACTTGGCCTGCCTGTCCGGATTTGACAATGATTTCACCGAACTCTTCGGCATCGGTCAATCGTCCGAGAGTGGTTAGCGTATGCTGAAAAACTTGACCAGCGGGCACAGGCGGGCGACCGAGGGCTCCCGCCGCAACTTGCACATTTTGCTCGCGCAAGGCTTGCAGTACATCCGGTGCGGTCATCCCTAGTACGGCCAGGCGTTCGGGATCTAGCCATACTCGCATGCTATAGTCAAGCTGTCCAAGGAACGAAACGTCCCCGACCCCCTTGATGCCAGCAAGTTCATCTCGAAGGCGGATCGTGGCATAGTTGCTCAAATAGAGTTGATCGCGTGAGCCCTTGGGCGAGACCACGTTTACGACCAGCAAAACACTGGCGGATTTCTTTTTAACGCTCACCCCCGTTTGCTTGACTTCGCTGGGCAAGCTTGGCAGTGCCAGGTTGACTCGGTTTTGCACCAAGACCTGCGCCATGTCCAGGTTGGTTCCAATGTCGAATGTCACGGTCAAATTGTACGCGCCGTCGTTGGTGGACTGCGAAGACATGTACAGCATGTTTTCCGCGCCGGTCACTTGTTGTTCGATTGGAGCAGCGACCGTGTCGGACACAACGTTGGCATTCGCACCTGGGTACAAGCAAGAGACCTGAATTGTCGGAGGAGCGATCTCAGGATATTGAGCGATCGGTAACGTCCAGACAAAGATGGCGCCGATCATCGTAATAACGAACGAAATGACACCCGCGAAAATAGGCCGATCAATAAAGAAATGTGAAAGCACGCTGTTACCTTTGGATGGCCTACTGAGGATTCGAATTTGCAGCAGGTGTTTTACTGCCGCCGTCGGTCGCTTGCTTGGGAACGACGTTGGTGGAGGACATTCCCGTATCGGACGACTGGTCTATAAAATCCACCAACTCCGGTTCGACAGCCTTGCTTGGTCGCACACGTTGCAATCCGCGATAGATCACCTTCTGGTTGGCTTCGATACCCGATTTAACGACACGCATGGCACCTCGTTGAGCACCCAAGACCAAGTTCGTTCGTTTTGGAATGTTGTCCGACCCGACGACGTAGGCGAACTTGATATTTTGGTCGGTGCAGATCGCTTGTTCCGGAATTAACAGTCCGCGATACTCTCGCGATACTGGAATCCGAATTCGAACGAAGAGTCCACCGGTAAGCATCGCATTGGTGTTTGGAAAGACACCCCGCACCTTGATGCTGCCCGTCGCGGAATCGACCCGATTCTCGACGAAGTCGAGCGTGCCAGCATGTGGAAAGTCCTTTTCGTCAGCCAATTGCATGTAACATGGAATCGTGTTTTTGACTCCAGTGACGTTTGCAGCAGTTTCTGGAACCGTCGTTGCCACCGTTTCCACACTAGTGGTGTCCGGAGTCGATTGATTTAAGCGCCTGAGATATCGCAGGACCGTTCGCTCATCGACATCGATGTACGCAAAAATTGGATCGGTGGTCACTATGCGAGTCAATAGGGTTCCACTGCCGATTCCTCCGGTTACCATGTTCCCTGGCGTAACAAAAGCTCGGTCAATTCGGCCTGCGATTTCGGCTCGAATCTTGGTATACTTCAAGTCGAGAGCTGTTTTTTTTGCGTCTGCGATCGCCGTGTCTTTCGCCGCGTCCGCTTCTTTGACTGCGGAAACGGATTCATCGTACTCTTCTTTCGAAATAGCACCATTTGGAATCAGAAGTTTGGATCGCGCAAGCTTTTTCTCGGCCAGATCTTTCTTTGCTTCCCACAGTTCAATCCGAGCCAAGGACTGATCGTGAATCGCTTGGTACAAATCCGGCTCGATCTCAAAGAGCAATTGCCCCTCTTCAACTTGACTACCATCTTGAAATTGAATGGAATCAATGTAGCCTGAGACACGCGAGCGTACCTCCACTGTTTCCGATGCTTCGGTTCTACCCACGAAGTCGTCGAAGTCGGTAATGTCTTGCTCCAACACTGTTGTGACGGTCACTTTGGCTGGAGGCGCCGATGCGGATTTCGGTTTGGCAGTAGAACAACCGATGACAAAAATGAGCAACGCTATCAAGAGCAAACTTGCAATGGAGAAACGAACTCCCGTATCGCAAGTTATTGGTGCTAAGCCGGAGTCGGTCGAAGGCAACATAATCGTGCTCGTCATAGGAAAACTAAATGGAAATTGGGTTGCAGGCTCTCAAGAATGACGCGTACATTTTCGGATCGGTTGTGAATGGGTAACCCGTGCCCGAGAGCGAGGGATTGAGGTCGGCTCCTCGCTAACCGGCTTGTGGATTTAATGGTACGACGGACTTCCAAGTCCGTCGAATTCCCCATTGACGGACTTGGAAGTCCGTCTTACCGCCCTTACCCAATAACGACTTCACTAAAGCAACAAGCGGTCACGCGTCGGGTTCTGATTGACTCACCGGACGGCTCGCGCCGTTCCGCTTGACTCACCGGATGGCTCGCGCCGTTCCGCTACCAAATGTTAGCGGCAGGGCGCGAGCCCTCCGGTGATGACCCAAGCATTTTTCAAAAGCCTAAGAACCAAGGATGACGATGTTAATCACAGCCTTGGAACGTGCCAACCACTGGACAGGTACGATTCCGTCTGACTCTTGCCCCTGCGAGGCCTAGTGTAGCCGCCATGGAATCGATTTCGCAGTTGGCAGGCCAATAAAAATCGAATTTCCTTATGACTAGACTGTGAATTTATTCTGATCGACTCACCGGACGGCCCACGCCGTTCCGCTAGCAAATGTTAGCGGCAAGGCGCGAGCCCTCCGGTGATGACCCAAGCATTTTTTCACAGCCTAGACGCGTGATTATCTCCCCTTTTCTTATGGGCTCGTGTCGACAGGTGCTTGAGTCCAAACTCAAACCAACCCATAATTCGAGACGAAGTAATTGATCGTCTATAGTCTTAACGGAAGGGAACTTTTCTGTGGAACCGACCAATCCCTATTCAGTCCAAGAACAAGGGACTGCAGTTCAGTCCTCTGCGGGGCAACCTGTTCTAAGCCGTAGCATCGTCTCCCAAATCCGGGTCGTTGCCATTCTCATGATAGTACATGGTTTTCTGTGTGTGTTCCTGGGGATCGGACTTGCCGCCATGTCCGTTTTTCTACCCAACCTAATAGTCGCCCAACAACAAAAAATGCAGCCACAGCTTGAGGGAGCTAACCCACAGCAAATGCAAACCATGTTTGTTGCTGTTTACAGCGGCATGGCGGCGGCAGGGATCATTCCTGGCTTGTTGCAGATTATCGCCGGAATTGCCAACTTAAGGCTGAAGGGACGGATCCTTGGAATCGTAGCCCTTATCTCGGGATTGTTTTCGATGGGAACGTGTTACTGTACACCGACGGCAGTGGCACTGCTCGTTTACGGATTGATCATCTACTTGAACGAGACAACCAAGCAGGTCTTTGCGTTGGGCGCGGAAGGGAAGAGTTGGCGGGAGATTGAGGAGTATCGCGCACCATGATTCCCGTTTGTTTACAGATCAGCGGCAACGCGCTCGGCAGGAGCCAAAACGCATTGACGAATTACGGAACAAAAAACATAGATTATCAGGATACACAGGATAAGAATTGCAAATCCTGTTTATCCTGTGAATCGATGTTCAATTCATCGCAAGCTGGAAGCTTACGCCACGGGGGCAAAAGGGACGCTAGTGCTGTGCCGCGTTACTAATCAATCGAACCTGGAATGTCCCCGAATGATCGCGTAAAAAGTGCGATGACGGTCTTGAGGTCGGTCGACGAGCTTAGGAAGTGTACGGACCCATCGCCAAAAGTAAAATTGCCGCCTCCAGTGTGGAAGGCGTAGAGTTCGCTATCGTTGGTGCAACTTAGGAAACACGTCCCGTTTGGAACCATTGTCACATTTCCAGAGCCGGAGGTGCCGTTTTGCAGACCACTCGTATTGGACAAATCGATGCTGAAGCCTCCATTGATGTCCGCCCAACCCCAACCGTCAGCGGTGACGTTGGTACCAGCCGCAATGTTGTCGGTTCGAGGATTGACTACCTTCTTTCCGCTGACATACATCGAAGGGCGACCAGCACCTTCCGCAAGTAAGGCTGTGTTAGAAAGACCGTCGGTGACCTCCGCGACCTTGACACCCTTTGGTCCTCGTGCCATTGCGCCAAGCACTTCCCTCGTGCCTAACGAGGGTAGGCCTGCTGCAATAAACGCAGCGTTTCGTACAGCGTTGATCGAGCCGTAGTCTGCAAACCCCCAAATGGGTTGATCGCTTCGTGTGCCACCGGTAATGGCTGTATAGAGGTTTGCAGGCGGCAAGTCACGACTGGTCGGTGCCGATGGGCAAAGCATGGTCGGCAGTGTTACTTTTGTCAGTGGATCATTCACAATTGCAAACCAAGGAGTTCCCATATTGTACGAGCTATAGACATTTCCTTGCTCAATGTAGGGCAAGATCATGGCTGTCCAAGATTGCTGAAAAATCCTGGGGGAGGTCAAGTTAATTCGGCTGGGTGGTAGGACGCGAAAGGTGCTTTCATAGTTGGTTAGAGCCAAGCCGAGTTGCTTGCTGTTGTTGCTGCATTGCATACGGCGAGCCGCTTCGCGCGCTGCTTGAACGGCCGGCAAAAGCAGGCCAACGAGGATGCCGATGATGGCGATGACAACCAATAGTTCGACCAACGTAAAACCACGAAAACGCGGCTCGGATTTTTCTTGCACGGAAACAACCTTTCCATTGGATTGAGAGTAAGGATGAAGGCAAACGATTGCTTCTCACCTTGAATTTCACTAACGTGCAGTCAATCTATCCACTTCCTGTCCCATGGCACCGCCTACACCATTAAGAATGCGTTAAGTTTTTGTTTAGAAGCGGATCGTTGTTTGAACATGCTCCATTCTCGCTAACTGCAACTCATGTACAATTCGGGGATGACGCTATCGGCTTCTAATTTACAGCCCAAAACACCGAGCAAGCCACTCCTGACCGGCGTGATGTATCGGTGCGTCTGTGCGTTTGAGTTTCGCGTCGATCCCGATGTGGGTGGGGAATGCGCCCAGTGCAAGCGCATTGTCAAGGCAGAGGCGCTCAGAAATGCGATGGGTGCGACCATTTCCATTTCAGATCTCTTTACGGAAGAAAACGTCCACCACTTCGAGCTCGACGAGGCGGAGACCTTGTCGAATCGCGTGTATGGCCACTTTCGAATCGAACGAAAACTTGGATCGGGTGGAATGGGGGCAGTGTTTCGTGCGCTCGACACGTCGCTACAACGCTACGTTGCGGTCAAGGTGATGCGGAACCCAAATCATTGTGTCGACTCGCGTATCGCAATGATGCTGCGGGAGGCGGTGGCACAAGCTCGCCTCAATCATCCTAACGTGGTGACGATCTACTACGTTGGACGACAGGACGAAGAACCCTTTCTCGCGATGGAGTTGTTGCCGGGCCCAACGTTGGCGGAGCAATTAAAATCGGATGGAACCGTTCCCTATGGGGATGCAATTCGGTATGCGATTCAGGTTGCCTCCGCCTTGCGGCATGCCTCGCAGTTTGGAATCGTTCACGCGGACATCAAGCCAGCCAACTTGATCTTGGCTGGCGAGGGGCGTATCAAGTTATCGGATTTTGGACTGTCACGTATCCAAAGTGCTCCCGATCCCAACATGACGTTTTCGGGAACGCCCGCGTATCTTGCTCCGGAAATGATTCAAGGAAATCCCAACAGTATCCAAACGGACATGTATGCGCTTGGAGTGACGTTGTTTGAGTTGGTTTTTGGACGACTGCCATTTCCATTGGTGGGTGAGTCGGTTCGCGAACGACTCGAAACGCACCTGTCCGCAGCGATTATCTACCCTCAAATATGGCCCAATTCCATTCCTCGGGAGTTCGCATTGTTGATCAATCGATTGCTGGCCAAGCAACCCGGTGATCGCTACGAAAATTACGATGAGTTAACCGCCGACCTGAAATTGATCGAACCGGTGAGCACGACCACGGCCGGCTTTGCCTTGCGAGCCATGGCGTATGCTATCGATCAGGTAATACTCTTGTTATGCTTTTCCCCGTTTGCCATTGCGATCGCCATTCTCAGTCAAACACCCTCGCTTCGCAGCTATCAATGGTCGACTCCGATTATCGCATTTCTCTCTTTGATCGTGCCGGGACTGTATTTGTTGATGATCTATCGGGGTTGGCGGACCGTTGGCCGTTATTTATTTCAACTTCGCATCGTCGAAGAAAACGGATTGCCGCCGAGAAGTGAGCAGTTGGTCTCGCGAGAAGTATTGCGAAACGCTTTTGCTTGGTTTATTCCGCTTTTGTATTACGTCGACCCAGATCGTAGGGAAGGTCACATTTTCGGTGCAGTTCTCCAGACCACCCTCGTTCTGTTCCTTGCGGTAGATTGGGCGACAATGTTTCTACTCAAGGGGAAAAAGTCATTGCATGATTACCTTTGCCGCTCCCGAGTGGTGCTAGCGGTTGATCGAGGAAGCGAATCCACGTAGGATTTGATTTTGCCTTTGAGTGGGATAGGCTTCCAGCCTGTCAATCTGAACTGTCAATTTGATTTTGCCATGTCGTGGGATAGGCTTTCAGCCTGTCAATTTGAACTGTCAATCTGAAAACGACAGGCTAGAAGCCTATCCCACTTTTGTATCCGTAACACTCCAACACCTGCAAGCCAATTCTTGATGCAACACGTCTTAGTGAACCTCGCGGAACGAAGCTACCCGATCTTCATTGGGACCGAAACGATCGATCAAATGGCTTCGAAGTTGTCTGAGCAGATCTTGGATTGGACGCATGCGGTTATTCTCTCGGATGTCAAGGTGGCTGGCACGATCGCTCATCGCATTACGGCGAACCTTGAGTCGCTTGGAAAGCGGACAACCCGCATTGAAATTCCGAGTGGAGAAGAGCAGAAATCGGTCTCCACACTGACGAGGATTTGGGCTGAGATGCTGCAGGACAAGACGGACCGAAAAAGCGTGGTGGTCGCAATCGGTGGTGGTGTCGTTGGAGATTTAGCTGGGTTTGCTGCAGCAACATACACTCGTGGCCTTCGCTTTGTTCAAGTCCCAACGACTTTGTTGGCGATGGTGGATAGCAGTGTTGGCGGCAAAACCGGAATCAATTTACCGCAGGCAAAGAACATGATCGGCGCGTTCTGGCAACCCGACGCCGTTTGGATCGACACGCAATCCCTGGAGTCCTTGCCGGAACGGGAATACCGGAGCGGTTTGGCGGAGGTCGTGAAATACGGAGTGATTCTCGACGAAACTTTCTTTGCCTTTCTTGAGGAACATGCCGATGCCATTTTGAATAGGCGAGCAGAGCAAGTGGAGTATATCGTGCGTCGGTCGTGTGAACTTAAGGCAGAGGTGGTTTGCAAAGACGAGCGTGAAACAACGGGACTTCGAGCAGTGCTTAATTATGGCCATACCTTTGGGCATGCCATCGAAGCCAAAACCTCGTACGGTCAATATTTGCATGGCGAAGCGATCTCGATTGGAATGACGATGGCGGCTAGATTGGCAAAGCGCTTAGGCTTGTGGTCAGAAAAGTGTGTTGAGCGGCAATCGCGATTGCTTTCCAAGTTTGGGCTGCCCGTTGTGTTTGAAGGCATACCCGGAGAACGCTTGATCGAAGCGATGCAAATGGACAAGAAGACTCTGCACGGCAAGTTAAATTTTATTTTGCCGACGAAAATTGGCCACGTGGAAACGGTCGCGGGTTGCAATGCCGTAGACATTTTGGCTTCGATGGAAGACGGCAAAGACAAATGAATGTCGCAAACAAAAACTGGTTTTGGGCTGTGGTTGGTGCATTATTGTATTGGATGTCTTTGCCGCCGCTCCAGTTTCCTTGGGCGGCATATCTGGCTTGTGCTTGTTGGGTTGTGATCATTGCGAAAAAGGGCCCGTTCACTCGGCGAGAGTATTGGAGCATTTGGCTTGCCGGATCGATCATGTGGTTGGCCCTGTTGCAGGGAATTCGATTGGCGTTTTGGCCGCTGTACGCAGGATGGTTGGCTTTGTCGCTGTACTTGGCGGTTTACTTACCTCTCTTTATTTCCCTGGCGAGATCGCTTCATCACCAATTTCGATTTCCATTGCCAATCGCGGCGGCCACGGCTTGGGTGGGTTGCGAATTAATACGAGCTTATTTTGCAACGGGTTTTGCGGCTTGCATGCTGGCACATAGCCAGACGCCATGGCCTTGGATGCTGCCGATCGCATCGCAGTTTGGCAGCTATGGCGTTAGTTACGTTGTGATGTTCATTGGAGCGCTGTTAGCTCAATGGACGATTTTGGGGGTTCGAAAGAAAAATGGCTCGGAGGATCAGTTCGGTAGGATTTCCCCCGTAGCATGTGTTGCATTGAGTTGTTTTGCGATGGGAGTCGTGGTTGGTTCGGCTTTGTATTTGAGTTCGTATGAGCAATGGATTGCCGCCCAAGAGCCTATTAAGCCCCTAGGCAGAATATTGATCGTTCAAGAGAACATGCCCACGATGTTCGACGCCGATTACGAAGACAAGAAATTGGGTTGGGAACGCTATGAACAACAGACTTTGATTGGGGCGCGCACAGCTCGAACGCAAGGGGTGGATTTGGTCTTGTGGCCAGAGAGCACCTTTGGCGGTACGACTTCGTGGTTTGATTGGGACAGCAGCTCGGCAGTCCCGCCCGAATTTGGGGTGAACGAAGTTGAGTTTGCAAACATCCTTACGAAAATCAGGCGAGAACATGCTTTCAAACTAAATCGTCTCAATGCAGCGTTCGAACCCTCGCCGCCTTTTTGGCTCGTTGGGACGGATACGGAAAAGATTCGTGGAGGTAAGCGTAGCCGATACAACTCCGCGCTCTGGCTAGATCCCAGCAAGCCAGACGAAGCGCAATACTACACCAAGCAGCACTTGGTCATGTTTGGCGAGTACATCCCTGTTGTCTCTTGGTTTCCAGAATTGTTAGCAAGCTTCGGTATGGGGACCCTGTCGACAAGTGAAGAGGTTCCGTCATGGCAGCTTCCGTCAGGAGCTGTTCTATCAACAACCATCTGTTTCGAAGATGTGCTGCCACATGTGGTGCGTTCACGAATTGTTACGCAAACGGCCAACGGGCATCTGCCGGATCTTTTGGTCAACATCACCAATGATGGTTGGTTTCGTGGTTCCAGTATTTTGGACCACCACTTGAACAATGCGATCTTGGCGGCGGTGGAGAACCGACGACCGATGTTGGTGGCGGCAAACTCTGGGATATCGGCATGGATCGATGGTAACGGTCGCGTCATTCGTTTCATCCCGCGTCTGGAGGGAGGTTCGATTCTTGCCGAACCCAACCCAGATGGTCGCTGGGGGTATTGGCAAATCGTGGGCGACTGGCCTGCGAGAGTCCTAGCATTTATTAGCATTATTCCGATGCTAATTTGGTTGGCGGGACGATTCCGTAGCGTCCCGCTGGGGCGAAGGTCGGGTACCATTGGCTGAAGCCGAATGGCATGAATCGAAAATAAATTTGAATCAGAATCGCAAACCAATCCATAGATGCCCATCCATCGCCTAACCGACCTTGAATCCGATCGCTTAGATCCGTATCGAAATTTGCGGACCACGAACTTGACGCGATATAGCGGTCGGTTTATCGCGGAGAGCAAACCGCTAGTTCACCGCTTGATTGCGAGCGGAATGGATGTAGATTCCTTTCTCATCGACGAGAAGTATCTTGACGAAGCCGTCTCTTGGTTGCCGAGCGACGTCGATTTGTTTGTTGTTCCGGGCGAGCAAGTCTCTGAGTTGATTGGCTTTTCGTTTCATCGTGGCTATTTAGCATGTGGAATACGGCCAACGTTCGTTCAGGTTTCGAAAGAATCGCTCAAGCCAACGCGAGATTGGATGGGGGTAATGTTGATTGGAGTTCAAGATCCAGAAAACATGGGCTCGATCTTTCGATCTTGCGCGGCGCTGGGTATTTCGGATTTGTTTATCGGCCCGGAATGCGTGGATCCGTTCGCCCGTCGTGTGTTGCGAGTGTCGATGGGAAACGCATTCAAATTGAAGTACTATGAAGTTCCTGAACCACTTGCAGCCATTGAAATCTGCAGTCAATCGGGAATTGAATCGGTGGCCGCTTGCCTGACCGATGCAAGTGTAGAATTGAGCCTTTTTCGCCGTTGCGGGCCCACTTTGTTGATTCTTGGAAACGAAGCCCACGGTCTCCCAAAGTCCGTTCAAAATGCTGCAAATCGATGCGTACGGATCGAGATGGAGTTAGGGACGGATTCGTTGAATGTCAGCGTAGCAGCTGGAATTATACTGCACAGTTTAAGGCGCAGAGGCGAACCCGTTTCTGCTTTCGACGCGAATTTCAAAAAGTGATGCTTGTGGAATCGAAGCGATGGCGAGCTCGTGGTATCATTTCAGGCTTATTCCCTTTCCGACAGTTTTCGTCTTAACGAATTAACACTTATTTTGTCTCAGTCAAATCCAACTTCACAACCCGCATGGCGAGACTCGTTCGCAGTCGCTTCTGCCACACATGTTGGGATGCGGCGTCGCAACAACCAGGATAGTTATGTGGTTGTCCTCGCTGAGGACGATAGTTCCTGGCAACGAGCGGGTCACTTGCTGATCGTCGCGGATGGGATGGGTGCTCATGCTGCTGGTGAGCTCGCGAGTCGGCTTGCGGTGGAACTGATTCCACATCATTTCTCGAAGCTTCTAAAAGGCATACCTTCTGAGGCTTTGCAACGCTCACTCGTAGAAACGAACAGTGAGATCTTTCGCAAAGGACAAGCGAATCCTGATTTCCGAAGTATGGGAACGACAACTTGTGCATTGGCGATTCTGCCCGAGGGAGCGGTCATAGCCCACGTCGGTGACAGCCGGGTCTATCGACTGCGAGGAAACGTCATGGAGCAGCTTACTTTTGATCATTCCCTCGTTTGGGAGATGCGAGCTTCGGGTGACATGAGCGAAGAAGCCCTGCGAAGCAATGCTATTCCGAAAAACGTGATCACTCGTTCGCTTGGCCCCAACGCAACGGTTGCGGTCGACTTGGAAGGTCCTTTCCCGTTGCGTGTCGGAGATAAGTTTTTGCTTTGTAGTGACGGGTTGAGCGGCCAGCTGACGGATGAAGAGATGGGGGTGCTCTTGCAGGCTCTAGACATCGATAGCGCCGTGCAAGCCATGGTCCATCTCGCAAATCTACGGGGAGGGCCGGACAACATAACTGTCGTTGTTGGCGAAGTAAAGAGCGACACGTTGATACGCGGCAATGCTTCGAAAGACAAGAACCCATCTGCGGTCGCTCCACAGTTCCCTGTTCCATTTGGAATTGCGACTGCGATTTGCTTTCTATGTTGTTTGGTACTGTTGCTGCTCGGTCAGTTTCCCATTGCATGCTTGGCAGCAGGCGCGGGAGCAGTGGCTTTTGCAACTGGCTGGTACAAATATCAAGGACAGCGCGTTCGAAATGATTTTGAAGGATTTTATGGACGCGGCCCCTATCGTAAAGCAACTTGCAAACCAGACGCGAGTTTCACCGCTCAATTGACAAACGTGCTTCACGAATTGGGCGACTGGGTCAAAGAAAATGATTGGAAGATCGAGTCGAAGGAAATCGACGAACATATGCATATGGCTGTGACCGCGGAACGTTCTAAGAATTACAGCGAGGCTATCCGTAGGTATACGCGCGTCATGGCTCTGACCATGGATGAAGTCCTCAAAGCACAAAATGAAAAACCCAGCGATTCCGCTATCGAATACTAAGCCTGACCCCGCAACCGCAAGCCAAACATTTTCATGACATTAAGAGCAGAGATCATTTCTATTGGTGACGAAATCACCAGCGGCCAACGCCTTGATACCAACAGCAAATGGATTAGCGAAAAGCTCGGCGATTTAGGAATTAAGACAGCTTTTCACACCACCGTCGGCGATGCGATGCAAGACAATATCGACGTGTTTCGGAACGCCGTTCGAAGGGCGGACCTGGTCGTTGCCACCGGTGGACTGGGGCCAACCGCCGACGACTTGACTCGCGAAGCCATGGCCTTAGCTTTTGAAATTCCGCTTGAAATTCGCCAAGAAGCCCTTGAGCATATCGAGTCTTTGTTCGCTTTGAGGAAACGACCGATGCCCGAAAGGAATCGCTCACAAGCCATGTTTCCGGCCGGTTCTCGAATGATCGACAACCCACATGGGACCGCACCTGGAATCGATTTGATCGTATCTAGTCCACACACTTTGGAGGGCCGAACGAGCCGTATCTTTTCTTTGCCCGGCGTTCCTGCTGAAATGATGCAGATGTTCGCTGAGACGATTCAACCCAGGCTAATCCAGGAAATGGGGCTTGGCAGCAAACGTTGGTTTTATCATAGCGTCAAAGTTTTTGGTATCGGCGAGAGCGACGTGGAAAAGAAGCTGCCAGACCTGATCCATCGCGACCGAGATCCAATCGTCGGCATCACGGTTTCCAAGGCCACGATCACGTTGCGAATCGCAGCCCTATGTTCCAACGAAGCGGAGTTCCAATCCAAGATCGAGCCGACGATTCAGCAGATTCACGAACAACTCGGCCAGTTGATCTTCGGCGAAGGAGAGATCGATATTGATAGCGCAACCCAAGCCTCGCTGACCGATGGAGCAACAAAGCTTGGAGTCATTGAAATCGGCTCAGGAGCTTGGATTCAGAAATACCTTGCCGATCTTTCTAGTCAAGCTTGGACCGGGCTTCAAGCAGGTCGATGGTTTCCCTCCTTAGACCACCTTTCGGCGAGTATTCCCTCTGGTTTTTCGGCAGATTTGGTGGATCCAAATGCGAGTGACGAAATAACCAACAAATTATCGAACGCGGCGGAGCATTTGCGACATCAGTTGGATCTCGACTTGTGTCTCGCTGCAGGCGTTTACCCAACACATCAATCCGTGATCTCCTCCAAGAGTTTGCCGACATCGGATTTTACGTTCGCTCTCGCGCGGAGGGGCAAGCCAGTCCAACACACGACGGTTTCCCTAGGGGCTCATCCGGACGTGCTCTATCATCGATTGGCGAAGACGGGATTGAACTTTTTGCGGCTGGAGTTGTTGCAGCATGGCTGAGCGAATCACCGTTGCGAAGACAACAGATATTCCGCTCAATGAGGCGAGAGCGTTTCCCGTGGGCGACCGCATGATCGCGATCTTCAATCAAGATGGTCAATTCCACGCGATGGACGATTTTTGCCCCCACATGGGAGCATCGCTGGCATGTGGATGGATCGACAAAGACACCGTCACCTGCCCATGGCACGCATGGCGGTTTTCCTTGACCGATGGATCCTGGTTGGATAACCCAAAGATCAAAGTCGATATTTTTGCGGTAATCGTGGTTGGGGATGAGATTCAAGTCGAGCTCAACGATGAGTGAGGGCCTTCGATCTGGAGGGAGTCGACAACAACTTCGCGAACTCGATCGTACCGCCGTCTGGCACGCGTTCTCGCAGATGGAAGGCTACGAAGGTTTGATCATCGAGACGGGGCAAGGTTGTTGGTTGACGGACATCGATGGCCGCCGATATCTGGACGGTGCAAGCTCCATGTGGTGCAATATTCACGGGCACCGTCATCCCTACATTGACCAAGCGATCCGAAATCAATTGGAACGGATCTCCCACGTTACGAATTTGGGAATGAGTCACCCGACCACGATTTCGTTGGCACAGAGGCTTGTCGAGATAACGCCGGACGGGCTCAGCCATGTTTTTTTCTCAGGCGATGGAGCTTCGGCGGTGGAGGTTGCGATGAAGCTCGCATTCCAATACTGGCGGCAGTGTTCCAAGCCGGAGCCCAAACGCACGACGTTTTTGGCGTTGGGGAACGCCTATCATGGTGACACGCTTGGAACGGTCAGCGTCGGAGGCGTATCGCGATTTCAAGAGATGTTTCAACCATTGCTGTTTCCCGTCTTGCGAGGGCCTTGTCCTGATCTCTATCGGCTGCCGATCGAGGTCCCTCCATTGCAGGCGACGGACTACTATCTGTCGCAGTATCGGGAGCTGTTTGAGAAACACTCGGACGAAATCGTCGCGATGATCATTGAGCCGTTAGTGCAAGGGGCGGCAGGAATGGTCATCCACCCCATTGGGTTCTTGTCAGGAATCGAACGGCTTTGTCGTGAGTTTGGGTGTTTGCTCATTGCCGATGAAGTTGCCGTCGGCATGGGTCGGACAGGCAAAATGTTTGCTTGCGAGCACGAGTCGGTGTGCCCGGATTTTCTGTGCTTAGGGAAGGGCTTGACGGGCGGCTACCTGCCGATGAGTGCGACCGTTGTCGCAACGGGCGTTTGGCAAGCATTCCTAGGGAGATTCGAGGACGCTCGGAGTTTTCTCCATGGTCATACCTATGGAGGCAATCCGCTTTCGGCGTCGGCGGCTCACGCGACCTTGGACCTTTTCCAAATGGAGAGTACCCTTGAGAAATTGCCAGCAAAAGCCAATTTATTACGAAGCCGCTTGGAAGGATTGCGAAACCATCCAGAGGTAGGTGATATTCGAACGTGCGGATTGATGGCAGCCATTGAATTGGTTTCGGACAAGGCCACCAAGACTCCTCATCCGTGGCGGGAGCAGACCGCTGGCAAGATCTGCAAACGCATGCTAGAAAAGGGGTTATGGCTTAGACCTCTGGGAAATGTCATCCCGATTATTCCGCCCCTTTCGATTGCAGAATCGGAAATCGATTTCCTATTGGATGCGGTGGAGCATGGACTTGCCTAGGAAGAATCCAGGCTTGCGATTTTGAGGGTATTCGGCGACCATATTAGAGGAAGGCTAACGTTGCCTTTTCTTTTCTTGTAGTGCCTCTAACCGGTCCAAAGTCTCCATCCGTGAGTTCGTTTTCGTCTATCAAGCGTGCGTTAATCAGTGTCAGCGACAAGCGGGGCTTGGTCGAACTCGCGAAATCGCTTGAGTCGCGGGGAGTTGAGATCTACAGCACCGGGGGGACTCGCAAATACTTGCTCGACCATGGGCTAGATGCGCACGAAATTGCGGTTTATACGGGTTTTCCCGAAGTCATGGATGGCAGAGTGAAGACACTGCATCCGAAAATCTTTGGCGGAATTCTTGCCAGACGCAACGTCCCACAAGATCGCGATTCGCTTGCCGAACACGAAATACTGGAGTTCGATCTCGTTGTTGTGAATCTGTATCCCTTCGAAGAGACGATTCGAAAGCCAAATGTGACCTTGCCCGAAGCGATTGAACAGATCGACATTGGCGGTCCCAGTCTCATTCGAGCTGCCGCAAAGAATCACGTGTTTGTTACGGTTGCGACGAGTCCTAACCAATATGAATTGATCGCTAGGGAATTAGGTAAGCATGGAGGCACAAGTGATGCAACGCGTTTGCAATTGGCGGCTGAGTGCTTTGCCGAGACAGCACGCTATGATGCCAACATTGCAAATTATCTTACGAAGTCGGTTGTTGCAGAAACCTCTACAGTCGTTTCTCCTTTGTCAATGCCGTCGAGTATGTTGATTCCGTTGCAGCTCAAGAGCAGTTTGCGTTACGGTGAGAATCCCCATCAAGCAGCAGCTTTATATCGGTTGCCAGGCAATTCCAACGCTTCGCTTGTCGACGCAGAGCAACTGAATGGCAAGGAATTATCATTCAACAATTTGCTTGATTTGGACAGTGCGTTGGGCATTGTTCGATGTTTCGCGAAACCGTCCGCTGTCGTTGTCAAACACAACAACCCTTGCGGCGGAGCATCCGCTCATAAGCTTTCGTTCGCTTGCAGAAAAGCACTGGCTGGCGATCCGTTGAGTGCATTTGGAGGCGTGATCGGGTTTAACACGACGGTGGATGTCGAGACTGCGGAAGTGCTTTGCGAGCCAGGATTGTTTATCGAGGCAATTGTTGCGCCGAAGTTTTTGCCGGAGGCAGTGGCGGTACTTAAGACCAAGCCAAAGTGGCGAGACAACGTCCGCTTGATGCAAACGGGACCTTTCGGCCCACAGCCGCTTGAGCTGCATTATCGATTTCTAAGTGGGGGTGTCCTTGTCCAGCAATCCGACAATCAACCTGCAATCAATTTGAATTGGAAAACGGTAACGAGTGTGGCCGTGGCGGAAGAGTTGTGGGATGACATTGCGTTTGGCTGGGAAATGGTCCGACACGTCAAGAGCAATGCCATCATTTTGGCGCGTGATGCTGCTTTGGTGGGAGTGGGAGCGGGGCAGATGAGCCGAGTCGACAGCGTTGAAATCGCCATCGAAAAAGCCTCGGACCGATCGAATGGGAGCATATTGGCATCGGATGCATTTTTCCCTTTTGCGGACTCCATCCATCGGGCAGCAAAAGCGGGAATCATTGCCATTATTCAACCGGGCGGATCGCGAAAGGATGATGAAGTCATCGCAGCCTGCAACGAGCACCGAATTCCGATGATTTTCACTGGCCAACGGCACTTTAGGCACTAAGCGATTGTCATGCCTAGTCCTGTGGGCGGTACGTCTCTGTTGCATCGACGTGACCCTACCAATTCATTCATTGCTTGGGAGGGTGAGGCTCCTGCCGAACCATTGCGTCGCTAGCTCGGCAGGAGCCTCGTCCTCCCATGGATTCCCCATGGGGCGCAAGCCGCACCCGAAACTTTCCTTACCCCCGAGCACGAAAGTCTGCTACGATGAGGTGATACGTCCTAAGGCGAGCAAAGACCTGCACCTCAACGCTTCAAAGTGTTTCTAACTCAGGAGCAATCCGATCATGTTTACCGTGTCCCGACGAAAATTCCTCTCGGTATCGACGAGTTCCGCTGCCGTAGGCATGGTGGGTATCCAGCCTGCTTTCTTGCCCCTACTAGGTGCGCAAGATGTCAAGATGGCATCCGACATGGTTCGATTTCGGCCCGAGATTGAGCCGCTCGTCAGGCTGCTCGAAGAGACGTCCCGCGAGAAAATAGTTGAAGTTGTTCTCAACGCCATTCGTAGCGGAACCAGCTATCGTGAGTTGCTCGCATCTCTTTTCTTGGCCGCGATTCGCAATGTTCAACCTCGCCCAGCAGTGGGCTTCAAGTTCCACAGCGTTATGGTGGTCCATGCAGCACACCAAGCGTCGATTGCAGCTTCCGATAATGCTCGCTGGCTGCCGTTACTTTGGGCGATCGATTACTTCAAGAGCGCTCAAGCGACCGATGTGAAGGAGGGGGATTGGACGATGCCTGCTGTGAACGTCAGCCGAATGCCGTCTCCCGAAAAATCGCTCGCGACACTCGGACAGGCCATGACCGATTGGGACGAACCTGCCGCGGATGTCGCGGCAGCCGCCGCCTCGCGAGTCTCAACGAGGAGCCAACTCCTGGATGTTTATGCACGCTCAGCGGCTCGCGATTTCCGAAGTATCGGACACAAAGCAATCTACGTCTCGGGCGCCTTCCGAACGTTGGACGTGATTGGGTGGGAGCACGCGGAACCCGTGATGCGATCGTTGGCCTATGCTATTTTGAACCATACAGGCGAAGAAAACCCTTCGCTTCACGACTTCGAAGCGGATCGTGCGGGCCGGGCCAACTGGGACATGGCCGAAGCGATTTCACCCCAGTGGCTTGCAGGCAAGTTGGATCCCAACGTCAGTCGAGACGTTCTGGAAGCTCTTCGTGAGCTATCGCCGACGGATGCATCGAAGTTGGTTGTCGAACTTCTGAATAACCAAATACATCCGAGAAGTATTTATGACGGAGTGTTGCTAGCTTCAGCAGAGTTGGTCATGCGACAACCCGAGATTGTTCCGCTACATGCTGTTACAACGAGCAATGCCATGCACCAACTATTCCACTCCGTAAGCGATGATCGTTTGAGGCGGTGGATCCTTTTGCAAAACACATCGTTCCTTGCTCATTTTCGTATGGCTGCCAAGGGTCGAGGCAAGTTGCCCGATAGCAAACTCGACCAATTGGAGTCGCGCGGGGAAGTCGCTCCGTTGGTCGATACGATCTTCGATAACGTGCGAGCAGATAGGCCATCTGCAGCAACGGAGGTTTTGACCTACATGCAGCGTGGTGGAGACATAGTGCCATTGATGCGCAAGGCACGCGAGCTCGTCTTTTCCAAGGGGACCGATTCGCATGATTACAAGTTTAGCTCGGCCGCGATTGAGGATGCGATGGCGATCGATCCGAAATGGCGAGGGCATTACTTGGCTGGCTGCAGCTATCTACTGCACGGGTCCAGCGAGAAAACAACGGCGCTCTCGGAACGCGTTCGCGCAGCGACATAAGGGCTTGACTCTTGCAAGTTGCGACAGGCGTTCGCTTGGAACAGCCGTTTTCGCAGCGGAGCGGCGCGAGCCAAATGGTACTCACTTTGTCCGCGAGTGGTTCCAATTCGTAGTGGAAGTCGCCAAGACTTCCTTTGATTTCAGTGCGAAACTGCGAAACAAGGAACTCTAGCGAGTTCCACTACCAAAGTGAGTGCCTTTGGGGGCGAGTCCCCGGTTTCTGACTCCTGTAAACCGAACCCACTACGCAAAAATCCTGACCCCGTGAATGGCTTACGATTAGAATATTGCAGCCCCATTCGGGGCGGAAGACGACATTGCGGTGTCTATCGAAGCTCGGTTGCTTGCATGCCGCCTTGCACTGGATCGCGATAGGTGGTTGTCGGCGACATGCCCCAGGTGGGCGGGGGTGTCGTGTAGGGACTGCTGTTTGGCCGAAAACCAGGTGAGCCTGGGGTGCTGTTTCCCCATATATAGGGTTGGCTGTATTGCTGGCTGGAGGGCTGGCTAACGGGCGTGTTGGATGCGACGTAGCTTGGAGGTCGGCTGCTGGTGCTAAACGGGTCGGTGCTAAACAAGCTACCGTTAGAAGACATAAAGGCAGGCCACTGAAAGGTCGGGAGCAAGGCCGTATTCGTGTAATAAGACGGCTGAGTCGGTGGATATTGCTGAGTCGGTGGATATTGCTGAGATGGCTGATTCGACGTTGGGTATGGCTGCTGAACCGGTTGATTGCTTGCGACTAGGTTTTGGCCACTAGGATTACTTTGTGGCACCGGGACGGAAGGCAAGACATCGTTCGATGAGTAGCTCGAGGTAGACGCGGGTAGATTTCCGGTGTTTGGGTAGTATGGCGCAGGGGCTTGCGCGATCGTATTTGCATTCTGGCCCGATGGATTCGCGTAGCCGGGATTGTAGCCGGCGGGATTGGAACTTGGATAGCTTATTGGGGTCGTTGGAAGTCTCGTAGCATTGCGATTGTCTTGCGCCGCCTGGGCAGTTTGCTGAACGATATTACTGCCATACAAATTGTTCGGGTACATCGCAATTGGATTGACCCCATTGGGTGTGTTGCCCAAGGGGCGATCGACGAATCGCGGGCGTTGCTCCGATTGCGTTAAGAGGACGGGTACCATTCGCGGTACATCCTGCAATTCGTACTTTTGATAAGTCACTGGCTCGTTGACTTGAATGTAACTTGGCTGATACTGAACGACGAGAACATTTTGCCAAACCTGTTTCGGAGAGGCGAAAGGGTTCGAACTAGGGACATTCCGAAGCTGCGGTTGATACGAATAGATTGGGGTATACTGAGTCTTGGTGACGGTTTTGTTTTCCGTCACTGTTTTCGGCATGTAGATTCGCTCCGTGACCTGCTGAAAGGAATAATTGACGACGGGGACCGCTTCATTGATGACGTATCGCCCGTAGGGTTGGCCCGTTTGGTCGACAAACGTCATTACGGGTGTACTGGCTGCAAAGCCATCGCTATTATTCGGCTGGCTGGAATTGGGTGTCGCAGTGTTCGTTGGCACTTGATTGTTCGAAGGAAGCACTTCGCCTTGAAAGGCGTCTGCAATCGAACACATGCAAACCGCTGCGATGAAAGCCGCAATCGGGTGACGGAATGTCTTAAGTACATCGAGTTTGAGGAGCATATTTTTGCCGGATTGGATACTAAAATATCTTCGATGCCCGCAGTCGGGGGGGACACTATTACTAGCTTCACAGGATTCCATCGCGAGGCTGGTTCAGTTGTCCCACGATGGAAAGCTACTGAACGTTATGGGTCGTACTGTTTCTGAGTTTTCGCCGCAAGGTCTAGTTAGCGAAAACGGTAGATGGGTCTACTTATTGGAGAACGGGACCCCCTGTTTGCTCGCCGAAGAAGCCATCGATATGCATGCCCAGAGTCTTGGGGCAAATCGGCAAAACGTTCTTTAACGTGCTGTTTAGAGACAGCCGACAAAAAAGTCAAAGTAGTAGGCACATTCCATGTGCCGTCCACCTAGAATCACCTAGAATCCCGGCAAAAGCTTGACCGCGAACGGCACGGCGGAGCGTGCCTGCTACTTTTGACGGCTGCGACGTTTAGGAGGTTTGCGAAGAATGCGTTGATTTTTCTTCCTTGGGAATCTTTTCGGAACAAGTCAAGTATCCGGGCTGCAAGTTCGATACACGTAGAGCGGGATGATTATTCCGCCTGGGTAAAAGATTTCTACTTGCGTCAACAGGCATGTTCGACGCGAGTCTCCGGCCTCACAACATGGAAGAGACAGTCGTGAATCGCTTAAACGCACTCTTACTCGTATTGACGGTTGCTGCTGGCAATGCCTTCGGCCAAGGTCAAGCATCCAATCGCGCAGGCACCTCCCCTGTCCGCTTCGCCCAAAATACGGTTATCCCCGCGAGATCCAGTTCGGTACCACGACCCGCGAAAACCGCCGGTCGTCTCGTATCGCAGAGCTTGATGGAAAGCAGCGTGGGAGAAGAAGTCGTTTACGAGGATGCCTCGGAAAATCTTGTTCTTGGCGATTCCTATCCCTATGATCCCAACGAAGGCCTTGCCGAGATTGGAGGTGGATGCACTTCCTGTGGCGGAGATGGCTGCGATCGTTGCGGCATCGGTTGCGGCAGTCCTTTTGGATTCGACCTGTGCAATCCAGGTCGAATTGAAGGTCGTCAACTCTGCATCTGCTTGCCATCGCACGGGTGGGTTAGTGTTGAGTACCTGAACTGGTATCAGTCTGGCATGGAAACTCCAGCACTTGTAACAACTTCGCCTGTTCCAACGGCACAAAATCTCGCAGGGGTGCTGCCACTTGCAACGACTCTTTATGGTGGAAACAACGATATCCTTAGCGATCGCATGAACGGTACACGTGTGCGATTTGGATGGTGGTTTGCCAATCATCCGAACATTGGAGTCGAAGGTGAGTATTTGGGATTCGGTACCAAAACAGAATCCTTCGACCGTCAATCGACGGGCAATCCGATCTTGGCTCGTCCGTTTTACAATGCCGTCACCGGTTTGCAAGATTCCGAATTAGTTGCCTATCCGAACGTCCTTTCAGGTCGTGTTCGGACCGAAGCAGATTCGACATTGAACGGGGCAGCCGTACGATTTCGACGCATGCTTTGCTGTAGCAACGAATGCGGATTCTCATCGATAGCTTGCGGCGCAGTCCCATCCCAGTCACGTATCGACGCGACCATCGGTTGGAGATTCTACGAGCTCAAGGAAAATTTGGAGATCCGCGAGGATTTAACATCCCTCAGCCTTGGTAACCCAGGTAGTTTCATCATCAATGACAAATTTCACACACGAAATCAGTTCAATGGCGCAGAGCTTGGATTCCAATGGCTGGGACGCCGCGGATACTGGTCGCTGGACATGCTGATGCGAATGGGGCTCGGCAACACGCTTCAGACTGTTAGGATCAACGGCGACACGCAAACGACGCAAGGTGCTAACGTAACCAATGCAAGCGGTGGATTGCTAGCTCAACGCACCAATGTTGGCACCTATTCTCGAAATCAGTTTGGCGTTGTACCGGAATTGGGTGCCACGCTTGGCTACCAAGTATCGCAACATTTACGACTCACGGCCGGTTATTCGTTCCTCTATTGGAGCAACGTTGTCCGTCCAGGGGACCAAATCGATACAACCGTCAACCCAAACCTACTTCCGCCAGAGAATCCAACACAAACTGCGTTCTTGAACCCCAGGTTTGCCTTCCAGGAAACCGATTACTGGATTCAAGGGTTGAGTCTCGGTGGCGAGTATCGATGGTAACCATCTGATTTTTGGACAGCTAAAACGATTCATCGTCAAAGGCTCAATCGAATGAAAATTCTTTTGAGCCTTAGTTCGTTGAGTGCCCGAGACAACTCCCTTCATGTACACAATTCAAAATAGTATCGCAGCTGGCATGGAAGATGGAAGGCGCGCAGGGTCGAATGATCTGCGCCCGCCTCCTCTCAGGCCACGCGCCCAAGATGGAGAATGAAGATGGCCGGCCTATTGAATCGCATTTATGAATTATTGAGCGGCTCGCGAGCAATTCGTAATTCTTCCGCAAACAAAATTCGAAACAGGCGAAAATTGCGACTGGAGTTGCTCGAAGGCCGAGAATTGATGGCTGCCGACATCACAGGAACGGTCTTTCAGGATTTAACGGACAATTCCCTTGACGGAGCAGACCCGAGGTTATCGGGCGTTTCCATCGCACTATTTCGCGACGGCGGTAACAACACATTCGACAACGGCGCCGGTGATGACGTTGCGCTTGGTACGACAACATCGGCAGTCACCACGGGTGCATACAGTTTCAGGATAGAGACCGCAGGCACATACTTCGTAACGCAAACCAGTATCGCCTCGGGGCTTATCCAACGGCCTACTCAGCGCGTTCAAACCGCGATCATTTCGGCTAGTGATTTGAACGGTGTCACCGATGTCAATCCGATCGATACGTTTGATACAACGGCCCAGTCCATTACGGCCTCTTTTGGCGGAACGAACCCTTCATTCTCGGTTGTGCCGCTGTTGCCTGCAGAAGGCATTGGGGGAGAACGTGACATGTTTGTCAATGCAACGGCTGGAACTGTATCTATGCAAGCGGATACGCCGTCGACAACCAATTTTTTGGCTTTTGATGTTGGGGCAGCATCGAACGGGTCTCGCATCCTGACCTACGATGGAGTGGATGGTAACGCAGAAGTCCTTGCGACCAACGGGCTTGGGGGACTTGATCTGACCAATGCAGGTAATTCCGCCGGATTCCGACTGAAAATCGGCGGCGAGATCGGAACCAATTTGGTGGTTACGGTCAATAGCGGTGCAAACACCTCGACGCGAACCGTTGCAATTCCAACAACGTCAGGTGCAACCCCCTCCGCCATACTCGATATCCCTTTCTCAACTTTTGCGATCGGAAGCGGAACCGGAGCGGATTTCGCATCTGTGGGTGCAATCACCTTTGAAGTCACCGGGCCGGACGCAGCAGACGCCATCATCGATATGATCGGAACGTATAGCGAAACGGCTATTGTGCGCAACTTCGCCAATCTTACGCCGATGAGCATTGGAGATCAGGTGTTTGCAGATCGAAACAACAATGGGCTTTTCGATTCAACAGGTACTCCCGAGGTTGGTATTTCAGGAGTCACGTTGCAACTCTTCACGGACACGAACAATAACGGTATTTTCAATCCAGGTGTTGATGCAGCCACCCTGGATAGCACGAACCTCCCTATAACTGCAGTCACAAATGGGACGGGCCTCTACACCTTCGATAACCTTTTCCCAGGTCGCTACTTTGTTGTGATTCCCGCTAGTCAACTGGGGGTAGGCGGAGCCGCCGCAGGTTTCATCGTGAGTTCGACAACCCCAAACTCGCAGCCTAACAATGCGAATAAAGGGATCGCGGTGGCGGGTACAGGTGTCGTCACTTCCCTGGTTGCTCTCAATGCCAACGGGGCACCTATCAATGACGGGGACAGCAACGCCAATAGCGATCTGAGTTTCGACATCGGCTTAGTACCTCAATTTGATTTGACGGTCGCTAAGACATCGACAGCGACAGTGGCCGCAACTGGCACGACCATAACGTACACGGTAACAGCTCGCAACGACGGTCCCTCGCTTGCGACAGGAGTCACGCTCCTGGACAGTCTTCCAGATGGGATCCGAGTCATCAGCGCGGTATCCAATGTCGCGACCGATGTCATTACGATTCCCGCAAGTGCGTCCGATACGACGCCAGATAATCCGGACGACATCTCAATCTCGGTGGGTACCTTAGTAGCTAGCAGTGTAACGCAACGGTCTTACACGATCGTAGCAGAAATACTCCCCGTTACGACAGGTACTGGCTCGCCTGGTCCCATCGTCAATTCCGCAACGATTGCGGGTCTTGGAACAGAACTTACCGTTCTCCCAAATTCGGTTGCTCTCTCTTTACCCGCTCAGCTCGTGACCGATCTAGCTGTGGTCAAGACGGTTACAACGAATCCAGCTTCGACCGGCAGCCCGGCAATTGCCGCACCCGGCACAACTCTTACTTACACAATAGTCGCTCGCAATGACGGGCCTTCTCGAGCAACCACCGTACGTGTTCTTGACGACTTGCCAGACGGAATCCAAGTTTTGACGGCGACCTCTAGTGATGTCACGGACACCATAACTATCCCTGCGTCTGCGCAAGACACCATCGCTTCCAATCCGGACGATTTGTCGATTTTGCTTGGAGACCTATTCGTAGGCATAAACAACCAAACCACGATCACCATCACTGCGGTGGTGCTTGCCACGACCTCAGGTCTCTTTACCAACACAGCCACGATTGCACCAATCAACTTGACGGAAAACAGCGATTCCAACGCTGCCAACAACACCAGTCAGATCGCTACGAATGCTCAGCGAAGCATTGATCTGGTAGTGACCAAGTCGATTGCAACCAATCCGGTTTCGATCGCAACTCCTGCTATCGTAAACCCAGGTTCCACTTTCACCTATACGATCCTGGCTCGAAACGACGGCCCTTCACCAGCCACAACGGTTCGTGTGACCGATAACATTCCGGATGGCATTCGAATCCTTTCGGTGACTTCATCCGACGCAACGGATACCATCACGATTCCTGCGACAGCTCAAGACACAATCCCTGCGAACAACGATGATGTCATAATCGATGTTGGCAATCTTGCGATTGGCGGAGTAGGAATTCAAACCACGATCACCATCATTGGGGTTGCATTGAATGGAACCATCGGCAATTTCACCAACGTAGCCACTATTGCGGCGACCGATGCGGCTGTCAACCTAGAAACGAACACGGCCAACAATACCAGTTCGGTTGCTGCAAGCTCCCCTCGGACCGTTGACCTAGCTGTCACCAAGAACGGGCCGACCACGGCCATTTCTGGGAATACGATCACCTACACGATGACCGCAACCAACAATGGTCCGTCCGATGCGATCGGAGTTCAAGTGGTCGACAATATTCCAGATGGTCTTCGAGTCATCACTGCAACCATCAACGGAACCTCCATAACCATTCCAGCATCGGCATCGGACTTCACGGCGTCGAATCCCGACGACTTGATCTTCCCCGTGGGTGCTTTGAGTTCCGCCGCGACGAACAACACAATCACTATCGTAGCCGCAATATTGCCAAACTCGACCGCTGCCTTGGTGAACAGTGCGGTGATTAACACGACGGATTCCGCGTCAACGGATGCCATCAGCACGAACAATTCCGCATTCGTTACGACGACACTAACGCAGCAAAACGATGTCGCAGTAAGCAAGAGCGGACCAGCCACCCTACTGGCCGGAAGTCAACTTACGTACACCTTGACAGTAACGAATAACGGTCCTTCGACAGCGACATCCGTGAATGTTGCGGATACATTGCCCGCCGGCGTAACGTTTGTTTCCGGTACATCGCTGATCGGTAGTACCCCTGCGGGCACGGTTTCGTCCGGTGCAAACAACACGGCCAACGTTGTCATTCCAACATTGGCGCCGAACGAATCAGCGGTAGTCACCATCCTCGCGACTGCGTCCTCGACCTCAACGGGAAACATTACCAACACCGTAACCGTAACAGCCGTGAATGACTCGGTTTCGACCAACAACAATGCCACTGCTACAACGACGATCACAGCGCCTGTCTTAGTGAGCTTGTCCGGGCGTCTCTATCTGGACAGCAACAATGATGGAACGGGCCAGTCAACGGAGCCGGGCATTGCAGGAATCGCCGTCACCTTAACGGGAACGCCAACGGGATCTAGCGCACCGATTACACGAACCACAACTTCGGACTCGACGGGAGCTTACACGTTTGCCAACATCAATAGTGGAACGTACACTGTTCAATCCGCCGCCGCCCCGGACTTCAATTTCAGGGCCGCCAATCCAGGGACGACTGGTGGTACTGCTGGAACGGGTCAAATTAACACGATTACACTGGATGGAACAAACTCGACCGCAAATAATGTGGGATTTACGCGAGTGTTCAGCAAACGTCTGTTCCTTGCGTCAGGCCCTACCCTTTAAGTTTCTGAAGACGAATTCTAAGCCACCATGTCCGAAAATCCACGCATTGTTTGGCATGCTCAGTCGGTTTCGAAAGAGCATCGATTTGAGCGAAATGGGCATGGTGGATGCGTAGTTTGGTTTACTGGATTGAGCGGATCGGGGAAAAGCACGGTCGCGAATGTCGTGGATAAAATGCTCTTCGATCGTGGAGCGCAGACTTTTCTCCTCGACGGCGACAACGTGCGTCATGGGTTGTGCGCGGGTCCCAATCTCCTCGAACCAGTGCATGGCCCCGATTTCGCCAAACGATTTGGTTTAGGATTCGGACCGCAGGACAGGGAAGAAAACATTCGCCGAGTGGGTGCGATTACCGAGCTCTTCGCGTCCGCGGGCATGATCTGCTTGACTGCCTTTGTCAGCCCGTATCGCATCGATCGCAATCGCGTTCGATCTTGGGTTGAGTCGAGCGGCAACGGGTGTTTTTTGGAGGTATTTGTCAATACGCCGCTGGAAATTTGCATCGCTCGCGACCCAAAGGGACTCTATCAACAGGCAATCGAGGGTAAAATAAAAAACTTCACTGGAATTTCGGACCCGTACGAAGCGCCCGACAGCCCCGATCTCGAGCTTGCCGGTGGAACCCAGCCGCCTGAGCAACTCGCTGCTCAGGTAATCCAATTGCTTACCGACAGAAAAATACTGGCCAAATGAAGATTTCAAAAAGATTGTTTTCTCTTACTCGTGTTCACGCGCTTGTTTTTGTTGCACTGATCCATCTCGGTGCGATTGGCCAGGAAAAAAAGGCCGCAGAAGGACTTAGCGAATCTCAAAAGGCTTTTTGCAGCAAAAACGATTTGTTGGGGTATGCAGAAAAAGCCTCCAAATGGAAAGCCGAAGTGGATCGGTTGTCGGAGAACAATGCGACGGAAGGAAGCGACTCCGACATCTTGTGCCTGGGTAGTTCAAGCTTTCGATTATGGGAAAGCATCAACCAAAATATGGCGCCCTACAAGATGTTGCGACGGGCGTATGGAGGTTCGAAATATTGCGATTTGGCCATCTTTGCGCCCAAGCTCATCGATGGGCTTCAGTATCGCGCCGTGCTCATCTTTGTTGGTAACGACATCACTGGCAGCGATAGCGACAAGACTCCAGGCGAGATTGTTCGGCTGGCCACCTTGGTGATTGCGTCCATCCGAACCCAAAAACCCAACGTGCCTATCTTCTTGATCGAGATTACTCCAACACCATCACGATTTAAGGTTTGGCCTAAGATTCAGGAGGCGAACCAAGCGTTGGAAGCACTTGCGAAAGGGCAATCCAACACATTCTTTATCAAGACCGCAACGAGCTATTTAACGGCAAACGGCGAGCCTCGCTCGGAGCTCTTTCTGAAAGACAAGCTGCATCAGAATCAACAAGGTTATGAACTCTGGTCCAGCATCATCAAACACTCGCTCTCGAGCGTGGTATCGAAGTAGTTGCTACACGTTTTTCGTAAACACCATTCCGTGTTCGGTAGAGCGAAAACCCAAGCGTAGTAAAAGAGTAATCGTTGGCTGTTGGTCTGCCGAAGCGTAGGTTCGAACAGCGTACTTCCGCTCTTGTTGTAGTTGCCGAAGGGATTCAGCCATCAAATAGATGAACCGTTCGCGAGCCTCTTCACTTGCCGGAACGGTAGGCAGCCAAAGACGAACCACACTTGAGTCAATTTCCGAAATGGTGGAGTCCGGGTACCAAAACATGATTTCGTTTTCGACTTTGGGAGGCGACCGTAGTACCAAGTTGAATCGCACTTGTTCGCAATGCCCTAGCACCGAACTCAGCCACCATTGATTCGAGTCTTCGTCGAGCAACCTGCCAACCGTACAAGTCCGCCGTATAGCTATTTGCAGCCGATCCATAGGTGGTCGAAACGAGGACAAATCCAATTCCCAGCACTCCATGGGGCGGGTCGGGAGGAATCCAGCGTGGGCCAACCAGCGTTGCGTGCGCGCATCGCGAGCCACAACACCCATCAAATTGTCGCCATCTCCAATACCCAGATAGAATGCACTTCGCTCTGTGGTGCCAAGAGCCGTGATGTGCGTCGCCCCCTGCAACTTCAATGTATGCTGCGCGTGTCGCAGCAACCCCGCTGCGATATTGTCTTCGTCTTTGCTCTGGGAAATGCAGATGCTGTGAAGGATGGTATTCGCATCGCTTGCACGGTTGCCCGTGAGGTTGCTAGCAAAGCCAAAATGAATGAATCCCAGCGCTTCATTGTCGTTCGTCACTGCCAGCGCTAGGTAGTCGCGATCGAAGAACGGCTTGCTCAGGACACACTGGTCCCACACACTGACCGAGCAGGTGCTGTTGGAACGGAAGGCGGAGTGGTGATCTAGCCACAGCTTTGAAAGTTGAGGAGTATCAGTGTTGAGAAACGACCTGATCGTCCACACAGCCATCACCCAAGAACCGCTGGGACGCGGAAGCACTCCGAATCCGAGGCAGGTGCATTTTGAAGAACTTCCGTGCGAGGAAGGGAATGCCCACAGACATCGGGAGCAAGCACATTTTGCAAATCAAACGCGTGAACCATTGGTTCGACGTTTTCGGTGTTAACTTCAGAAAGTTGATCAACGAGCTCGACAATTTTGCGGAGTTTAATAGTGAGTTCGTCCATTTCGCCAGGCGCCAAATAGAGCCTGGAGAGACTTGCGATTCGAATCACATCTTCGGCAGACAAAGCCATCGAAGGACCTCAGTAATCACTAAGAAGGCATAGCAAATGGCTTGACTCGAACGGCCTTGCGAATTTTGCCGCTGCGAATGCATTGAACACACACTCGAAGCGAACGAATTTGGCCATTCGGCAACGAAACCTTGACGTTTTGAAGATTTGGCGTGAACCGTCTCCTGGTGATACCAGTAACCTTGGTACCGACCCCACCCAGATACTTGGCCTTACCACGCGTCTCAATACTATTTCCTACAGACGCCACTTTTTCGCAAACTTCGCAAGACTTGGACATGATCTATCCTTAAAATCACCGACAATTCGAACCCTTGAGTGTTGACATTTGTCCCTAAACGGGGAAAGAAGTATAGTCGCCAAGTCGGGGCTCGCAACATCAAAACCGATCTTGCCTGCCCCAATTGATGAAAAATCGCAGGGAAATTACACTCAGCGGCAACGCAGTGTGGCACATATTCCTCCTTCACCGAACTCCTAAACCTCGCGGATCTCTTGCAAAATGACTGTTCAGAAGTTCACGCGAGAATTTGCAAGCGTAATCGAGTCGGCCGGCGAGTTGGCCTGTGCCGTCAAAGCGGATGCCATTCTTGTCCTGCTCGACAGCGCGACGGACTGGGAACGGCTACGCGAACTCGTTCCCGCCGAGATCAAACGAATCCTGGTTGCGGCAGATCGAGTCGAGGACCTTGCAGACGCGGACCAATTTGGCCTGATTCCACTTGTCTTAAACAAAGAGGACTCGCCTCTTCTCGAACGGTTGCAGCACGCGCTCCTAGAAGCGGTGGCGGACGAGCTTCTGGCGAACCATTGCGACGTGATTGCGGTCTATTGCGGATTTGAAGTCCACCGAATTGATTCGATTTCAATTATTCGACTCGATGAACGTATGCGTCGCTTCACGAGTCGGGATCTGCAACGCCTCGAAAGTTCCGTGCCACTCAACAATCTCAAGATTGTTATCGATCTTGCCGTCCAAATCGGACGTGAGGGCCGCGAGGGAAAAAAAGTAGGTACGATGTTTGTGGTAGGCGATACCCGCAAAGTGCTCCAGCACTGCAAAGACAGCGGATTTGACCCACTCAAAGGCTACAGTCGCAAAGGTCGCAATTTGCATGATCCCCGCGTTCGCGAGGACATCAAGGAAATCGCTCAGATGGACGGTGCTTTTGTCGTGTCTGCCGATGGTGTGGCAGAACGATCTCGTCAGATCATAGAAATGCTTCACGAGAACCTCCAACTCTCCAAGGGACTTGGTTCAAGGCACTGGGCCGCTGCGGCAATCACGCAACGTACGAAAGCCATCGCAATCGTCGTCAGTCAATCGAGTAGTACGGTTCGCGTCTTTCAAAACGGAGCACTGGTACTTCGTATCGAACCAATGGAACAAGCCGTCAAATGGCAAGAGTTTAACTACGAGCCACCCCCCACCGAAGATGCGGATTAGAAAGCGCGGATAGAAAACATGGTGCACCCATTCGTCGCGGTAGTGACGGGCGCATCGAGCGGGATCGGTCAAGCGGTCGCAATCGAATTCGCTCGTCGCGGTGCGAGCCTCATCTTGCATTGTCGCAAAAATCTAGCCGGTATTTCCAAAACGATTTCGGAAATCCAGCACGTCGCGGAAACCTCAATAGAAATATTGACCATTGTGTCCGATGTCCGAGACCTTGATTCCAATCGCTCGTTTGTCGACGCTGCCTTTGAGCGATTCAGCTACGTCGACGCCTGGATTCATGCGGCCGGTGCAGACGTTTTGACGGGTGAGGCCCGCGGTCGTTCCTTTGCAGACAAGCTTGCTTTGCTTTGGGCGACCGATGTGCATGGAACGATGCTTTTGAGCCGAATGGTAGCAGCCAAGATGCTCGAACAACCACCCAATCCCGCTAGGCTTCCGTCCATGATTCATATCGGTTGGGATCAGGCTGAACATGGCATGGAAGGAGATAGCGGCCAATACTTCGCAGCCACCAAAGCCGCGGTCGCTGCATTTTCCAAGAGTCTCGCGAAAAGTGTCGCCCCACGCATTCGAGTCAATTGCATCGCGCCCGGATGGGTTCAAACCGAGTGGGGCTCGCAGACCTCGTCCGAGTGGCATAAGCGCGCAACGGGCGAATCGATGCTAGGCCGTTGGGGAATGCCCCAGGATATCGCTCGCGTCATTGCTTCGGTAAGCTTAGGGGACTGTGCGTTCATCAATGGACAAACGATTTCGGTCAATGGCGGTTGGCAGAGCATGTCCTTGTCTGTCAAATCCGAATCAAAACTCAACGACTAGTATCACGGGAACGGATTTTGAATGGCAAAGCGTGCGGCAAGGAACCAGCCGATGTTGGCTGGATTTGAGGCTTTGTTCCCCGCCGAATCATTGCCTGCCAAAACAGCGGTGGCGAATACACAACCATTGCCCCTTGAGAGCGGTTGCGAGGGGGACCTCGCACGCGACGACTCTCCCAATGAATCCGCTCGCGAAAAACATCCTTTCCCGGTAGCCGGCGATTTGGTCATACTCGTCGATTCGCATTCGCTCATCTACCAAGTCTTTCATGCATTGCCCGCGATGACGAGTCCGCAAGGGGTCGAAGTCGGTGCGGCCCATGGATTCCTGCGCGACATCGCGAATTTACTCGAACAGTGGAAACCCGATTTCTTGGTCTGTACGTTTGATTTTTCCGGAACCACATTCCGAAACGAATTGTACGATCAATACAAAGCCAATCGAGAACCGATGCCCGATGCGTTGCGCGATCAGATTCCAATGATCCATCGATGCCTCCATACGCTCTCCATTCCCAAGGTATCTGCACCAGGTTTCGAGGCCGACGACATTATCGCGACGTTGGCATATCAAGCCGAACAGCAAGGTGCACGCGTTTTGTTGGTGACAAGCGACAAAGATTGCCGGCAACTTCTCTCGGACCAAGTCCAAATGCTCAACGTTCGCAAAAACGAACTTTTTGGCGAAGCGGAACTGAAAAAAATATGGGGGATTCGGCCGGATCAAGTGGTTGATTTTCAATCGCTCGTTGGCGACTCATCCGACAATGTCCCTGGGGTACCGCTTATCGGACCGAAAGCTGCGCAGCAGTTGCTCGACCAATTCAACACGCTCGATGAGGTGCTCGACAATATCGACCAAGTGGCCGGCGAAAAGCGAAAGGAGAATTTGCGAAACAACCGCGATTTGGCTTTGATGAGTCGCGATCTCGTCCGACTCAGACGAGATTGCCCGATCGAAATTCCTTGGTCCCAGATGCGCCCAGGTGTTTTCGATCGACAACAAGCTTTGGATTTGTTCCGCGAACTCGGTTTTCGAAAACTCTCGGAGTCGTTCGTCACCCTGCTAAAAGAGTTCGCACACGAACCCGCTTTCAAAATGCCCACCCATGGTTACTGCACGGTTCGGACGCAAGACCAACTCCACGAACTCGTCAACCATCTCACAACGGCGACGACCATCGCTATCGATACCGAAACGACTTCCACCCGCCCGCGAGATGCGGCCCTGGTCGGTATCAGTCTTTCGTGGGCCGAAGGTCAGGCCGCTTACATTGCCGTATCAGGACCAGCCGGTGAGGAGCACCTCGAACTAGATACCGTTCGCGCCGCCATCGCTCCTTTTCTAGCCGACTCACAAAAGACGTTTGTAGGCCAGAACATCAAGTACGATGCTATCGTATTGCGGTCCCATGGAATGCCGATCGCAAACATCGGCTTCGATACGATGGTGGCGGACTATCTGCTCGAAGCAGGTGGCCGAAATCACGACCTGAACGATATCGCGAAACGGTGGCTTGGACATACCAGTATTCCTATCGAGTCGCTGATTGGTACTGGCAAAGACCAAATCACCATGGATCGTGTTCCGGTCGCAAGCGTTTCGACCTACGCTTGTGAAGATGTCGACCTGCCATTCCGGTTGATTGCACCCATGACAGAACGACTTCAAGAGGAGAAACTCCTCGACGTCCTGCATCAATTGGAAATCCCTCTCATCGGTGTCCTTGCCGACATGGAAACCGAAGGGATTCGAGTGGACCTTTCTCGGCTGAAACAACTTGGCAGCGAGTTTCAACAGCAAGCAGACGCGATTCGGGCGCACATCATGGAACTGGCCGAAGAGGAGTTCAATCCAGATAGCCCAAAGCAGTTGGCGCACATCCTATTCGAAAAGTTCGGGCTACGTGTTGTCAAGAAGACCAAGACCGGTCCAAGTACCGATGCGGAAGTTCTGGAAGAACTTGCCGCCGAACATCCGCTCCCCGCGAAGATCGTCGAGTACCGACAACTCACCAAGCTGATCAATACGTACGTCGAATCCCTGCCGCGATTGATCAGCCCAATAACGGGACGCGTGCACACGTCGTTTCGCCAAGACATCGCAGCAACAGGGCGATTGAGCAGCATCGAACCCAATTTGCAAAACATCCCGGTTCGGACTCCCGAAGGGCGATCGATTCGGTCCGCGTTCTTGCCGCGTGAATCAGACTGGTCATTGATGACAGCGGACTATTCCCAAATTGAATTACGTGTGCTGGCGCATCATTGCGGCGATGCCTCGCTCGAACACGCTTTTCAAAATGATATCGACATTCACACCAGCGTCGCTGCGCAAGTGAACGGTGTCGACCCAAGCCAAGTAACCAGCGAAATGAGGCGCAGCGCCAAGGCGGTCAGCTTTGGGATCCTCTACGGTCAAAGTCCATTCGGCCTTGCCAAAGCACTTGGTATTTCTAGAACAGAAGCAGGCATGTTTATCGATGCGTACTTTGAAAAATACCCAGGTGTAAAGGAATTCATTGCGACCACACTGATGGCCTGTCGACGGCAAGGGTATGTGACTACCATGTCGGGGCGCAAGAGATTCCTTCGCGGAATCCGCGATTACGATGCGTTGCCGGACCCCAAGAAAAAACAGTTGCTTGAGCCCGAGCGAATGGCTATCAATACGGTCATCCAAGGCTCGGCAGCCGACATGATCAAATTGGCGATGATCGCGTTAAACAAAGAACTCAAATCCTTGGACTGGCCAGCCAGGATGCTGCTTCAAATTCATGACGAACTGATCTTTGAAGTGCACAATGACTACGTAAGCCGTTTGGCGGGTGTCGTCCGCGAGATCATGACAACCGTGATGCCGCTCAGCGTTCCCCTCAAGGTCGATGTCAAGCATGGGGCGAACTGGGCTGCCTGCGAGTTGCTATGAAAGAACAGCCGAGAAAAAAACCGATTGTGATCGGAATTGTAGGTGGCATTGCATGCGGCAAGAGCCAAGTCACGCAGATGCTCAGCGAAATGGGGGCCAGCGTCATCTCGGCAGACAAAATCGCGCACGCTGTTCTCTGTTTGCCTGACATTGTTCAGGCACTCATCCAAGCGTTTGGCGTTGGGATCTTGACGGATTCGTCTGCCGCAACGGCCAGCAGCGAGCCAACGATCGATCGCAAAAAACTAGGAGCGTTGGTTTTCGGAAATCAAACGGAGTCGAATGCGTCTCAGCGAAGAAAGCGACTCGAATCCATCGTGCATCCTCGCATTCGCAAAATCGCGAAATCGCAACTCGAATCCATGCAAGCTCTGCCTAGCGTCAACACCATCGTACTTGATGCTCCCCTGTTGATCGAAGGTGGCTGGTTGCCCTTTTGCGACAAAGTCATTTACGTGGACGCACCAGTCGAATTGCGAGAAGCATGGGCGATGCGCCGAGGTTGGTCCGCCGAGGAATTGCGGAACCGCGAATCCGCTCAAATGAGTCTGACTGACAAGAAAAAAATGGCGACAGACGTGCTGCAAAACGCGTCGGACCTCAATCAATTGCGGATCGGTTTAGCCCAGTTATTGGACAGTTGGCGGGGCAAGTGAAACTCTTCTATACAGATCATTTTGAACTGCCGCTCCCTTTGGGTCACCGTTTTCCCATGGCCAAATATCGGATGTTGCGAGATCGAATTGTCGGAGATCCATTTCATGCCACTGACGTATTGCTTATTCCACCGGCAGCTACCCTCGAGCAGTTATACCTGGCGCATACTTCCGAGTACGTCGAACGGGTTGTCAACGGAAAATTGACCGAGGGTGAGATCAAACGCATTGGATTTCCTTGGACTCCGGAAATGGTCGAGCGCTCTCGGCGAAGTAGCGGTGCAACGCTTGCCGCCGCCAGAGGTGCCCTTGCAGAAGGGATAGCCGTCAACATGGCGGGCGGTACACACCACGCGATGCGCGAAGCAGGTGAGGGATTCTGTGTCTTTAATGACGCGGCGGTTGCCTTACTGACATTGCTAGACGAAGGTGCGATCCAACGCGGCGTAGTCATCGATTGCGACGTGCATCAAGGGAATGGGACGGCTCAAATCTTGGCCGGCAATCCGAACACCTTTACTTTTTCTATTCATGGTGCTAAGAACTTCCCGCTCAGAAAATTCCCAAGCGATCTCGACATCGATCTGCCGGACGGGACGAATGACGCGGAATATTTAGCGTCGCTCGGACTAGCACTAAAGGAGGTGTTATCCAAGGGACCCTTTGATCTCGCGATCTATTTGGCTGGTGCAGACCCATTTCAAGGCGATCGGCTTGGCAGGCTGAAGTTGACAAAACTGGGCTTAGCCAGTCGCGATGAAATCGTGCTGCGCACATTGAGATCGCAGGGAATTCCTATCGCCATCGCAATGGCTGGCGGATACGCTCATTCCATCGTCGATATCGTAGACATCCATGCGCAAACGATCCGAATTGCATCGCATTTGCAAAACACAATATGCAACCCTCATCTCTATCCTCCAATCGACTGAATAATGGAAATCGTAATCACTGCTGTTGGTCCTGATAACGTTGGCTTGGCCGACCCGATCATTCACGAAGTCACTTCTCGCGGTGCCAACATCGCAGAAATCCAAATGTATGATCATGACGAAGCCGCCGTCTTCGCAATGGTGTGTCGCATTCAAATTGCCGCCGAACATTTGATTCCGATTCGAACGACGATGAAGCTGCTCGCGACACAGAAAAAGCTAGAAATTCGAGTTTGGAGCCCGGAGGAACGTGCTTCCAAGCCAAACTTGGCCATTTGCACAACGTTACTGGAACATACGCCAAGGGCGATCTTGCAAGCCATACGAGAGGGTCTCATCCATGCAACGCCCGCCGTCGTCATTGGTAACCGCAGAAAATGCGAATCGCTAGCCCATGAGTTTGGTGTCCCATTTGAATACATCGGTCGCGAGGACGGATCCGCCGATGACGACGAGATGGTGCGAACGATTGATCGCTACGAAGCGGATTATGTTGTCTTGGCAAGGTATATGCGAGTGTTGCCGCCTGACACTTGCTGGAAGTTTGCGGGGGGGCGAATCATCAACTTGCACCATGGTCTGCTTCCGAGTTTTCGTGGCTTGAAGCCCTACCACGACGCTTATGCTGCAAGAATGCTGACGTTTGGAGCAACCTGCCATTTCATCGTACCGGAATTGGATGCAGGCAATCAGACGATCAATCAAACGACGTTTTCCGTCCCGCCGGGCAGTAAATTAGAAGACATCATCGCTCAAGGCCAGCAATACAACGAACCAACCTGTTTGGTCGAAGGGGTTCGCAGAGTATGCGACCGGGAGGTGCAATTGCATTTCCATCGAGTGATTGTGCGGGCACACGCAGGACAGGAAACATCCGAAGGTCCGCGTTAGCGGGCTGCCTAACTAGGCGGGCGGCAGGGTGGAGCCTACCTGCCGGGCGGGCGTTTCAGCATGATGAGTATCAGTATGTGTAAGATGGATCGCACAGCGATGACTCACAAATGGTACATTCCCACGATTTCTTTGTCTCGTAAATTCCATGGGGATGTAGAATACGGGCGTTCGAAAACGTCTATTAGATCCGATACAATCATGGAAAGTCTGGCCGTCAGCAACTCTCTCGATCGAGAAAGCCGTTCGATAGGACTGTACCTTCTCCTACCAATCGGCACGATTATCGTGCTGGCTTTTTTATCGTTGTTCTGCCTCAAGGATATCCGAGAATGCGAATATACCTCGGTCGAGTATTATAAAGCCAGCGCCGCAATTAACTCGATCTTGCGAGACCTGTTGAACGCCGAAACAGGCCAACGCGGGTACATTCTCACGCAGGATACCGATTACCTGGAGCCGTATTATGCAACGGTTTCTCAGATCCCTGGCCATTTCGAGGACCTTTACAACTCCATCAGTAGCCAAGAAGTCCTCAAAAGCATTGACGAAGTGAGATCGCTCAGCACCGCCAAATTGGAGCAACTCGATAGCAATATTCAGTTGGTGCACAATGGCAATGCCGACAGCGCGAAATCGCGAATGAAAGACAACTCAAGCAGGAATACCATGGATGGGATTCGAGAGCTCGTTCGGAAAGTGGACAGCGAGTATCGTCGAGAACTGCACCTGCAAGTCGGTAAATCATGGCAATCGACTTTTAATGCAATCGCCCTCGGATCGATTGCTTTCCTGGTTGGCCTCTGCACGATCGTCGTTTCGTTCGTACGAGCCGGGCGTGAATTAGCTCTTCGAAATAGAAGCGATCAGTTGCAACAGCAGCGCACCATTCAACTTCAATCCTTTGCCGATATCGCGTCTCGAATCGTCACATGCCCGGATGTCGATTCGATCGTTGGTATCGCAATGAACGAGTTTCGGATCTTGATCGGTACGCGGGAGGCTATGCTCAGGTTTAAAACGGGCGATACGTTACGAGTAGAACATGGGGTCACTGCGCTCGGGACACATCAGGTAAAATCAGACTATTTGAATTTCGTCTTCGAACTGATCGATAACTTGAGTCAAGGTGAAACGACCTTCTTTCGACATCGGCCTGAGATAGTGAAGTTGGCAAATGCCGCCTCCAATCATTCCTGGCAGAAATATGTTGAGCACATCGATAGTATTCTGACTGCCCCAATTTTAAATCTCCAGCGTGAAGAAATAGGACGTTTTGCACTATTGAACAAGTTAAACGGAAACTTTAACACAAACGACCTTTCGATCGTCGCGCAACTCGCATTCATTCTGTCTGCGGCAATTGAAAATACTCGACTAACAGAACTAGCGAGCCAGGCAGCGGTACGCAAGGATGAGTTTCTTGCAATGCTCGGGCACGAATTGCGAAATCCACTCGCCGGAGTTCTCACGGGCAGCGAAGCACTGCTAACAGAGTCACCGGAGCTCAGCGTTCAAGAGTCCAAACTCGTGAGAGAATCGATCCATCGACAAGCGTGCATGATGCAATATCTTATCGACGATTTGCTCGATGTTTCCCGCATAGGGCAGGGAAAGGTTTCGCTGATTCGAATGGACTGCAACATCACTGCTGTGGCGCGGCATGCGATCCGAGATCATCAAGAGCTTCATCCCGAGCGCGCGCTCACCCTCGACGGCGCGGATGAAACGGCATCCGTCGTGGTTTTCGGAGATCAAACGCGATTGAGTCAATGTATCACCAATTTGTTAAATAATGCGTGCAAGTTTTCATCGGCGGAGGAACCGATCGTCGTGAAACTCAGACACGCGTGGAGTAACGAACTGTCTTGTGATGCCGTATCTATCCAAGTGACGGACCAGGGGATAGGACTTAATGAAGATGAATTGCGATCGATATTCGAGTTGTTCTATCAGGCCAACGACACGATCGACCGTTCGCAAGGCGGACTAGGCATCGGTTTAACGTTGGCGAAAGGTTTGGTGGAGATGCATGGCGGCAGTTTGATCGCAGCCAGTCTCGGACGCAACCAAGGTTCCTCGTTCACCATCCAGTTGCCAGTCAAGTCACTTGTTGAGCCACAGGATTTTGAGACGTCATCCTTGAACGTAGTTGTCCCAGAATTCAATAGAGCCAATTCCAAGCCAATAAGCATCCTGGCGATCGACGATCGCGCTGATGCCCTCTTACCGATTCGAGTTTTGATGACCCGAGATGGCCATCAGGTCGCCGAGTCGCGTGATGGACTCGAAGGGATTAAGATGGCCAAAGCACTCCTGCCGGATTTGATTCTTTGCGACATCGGACTCCCCGGTCTCATGAATGGTTACGATGTCGCCCAAGCCATTCGCGCGGATTCCCGATTGAAAAACACCTACTTGGTGGCGCTCAGTGGTTACAGCCAACCTTCGGACCGAAAGCGAGCCCAAGCCGCAGGCTTTGATTTCCACGTGGCAAAACCGATCAAACTCTCGATGCTTCGCAATCTGGTTTCGAATCGCCCCCGGTTTTAAAAACAGAGACCGATGGTAGTCCTCCGCTCCGCAGGCGGGCCTCGCGCTAGGAAACGACCTTGTCGACCTGGATATTGAACATTCGAATGCGGTCGCGAACTTTTCCTCTTGTGATACCTAACATTTCAGCGGTCTTGGATTGGTTACCGTCCATCGCTTCGAGAACGCGCCGGAAAAGATACTCCTCGACTTGAACAAAGACGTCGTCATAGAGTGTCGTTGATCGCGATTGAATACGCTCCTCAATGAAGGCTTGCAAATGGCTCGCGAATCCTGAATCGTCTACAGGTGGTCCATCCGAAACGGCCACCGTGTCTAGTTTCGAAGGCAAGTTTGCTCTGGCTTCTTTTGAATGTATCGGTTCGCGAACAAACTCGGGCAGGCTATCCGGCCCAAGCACGGTACCTGTTGCATGCAATAGTGTGTGCCTTACCACCGATTGGAGCTGTCGGACGTTTCCTGGCCAACTGTAGTTGCAAAGCATTTCGAGTGTTGCCGGTGCGATACCCTCAATACTGTCTTTCGTCATTTCACGTTTTGCTCGACGTACAAAGTACTCAAGCAATGCGGGAATGTCTTGTTGTCGGTCGCGGAGGGTCGGCAAGGAAATCGTGTAGCCGTTCAACCGATAGAGCAAGTCTTCGCGGAACTCACCATCCACTACCATTTGCTCAAGGTTTCGATTGGTCGCCGTGATGATTCGAACATCCGTGCTAATATCTTTGTTGCTCCCGAGCCGCTGGAAGCACTGGTCTTGTATGAGTCGGAGCACTTTGCCTTGAACGAGCGGTGACATATCGCCGATTTCATCGAGAAAAATCGTCCCGCCATCGCAAACTTCGAATTTGCCAACACGATTTTTCTCGGCGCCAGTAAAAGCGCCCTTTTCGTGACCAAACAACTCGCTTTCAAGAAGTTGATCCGGGATTGCCGCGCAGTTGACTGAGACGAAGGGATTGTCAGAACGATTGCTATGTTGCACGATCGCGCGTGCAACGAGTTCCTTGCCGGTGCCGCTGTCGCCTCGAATAAGCACGGCGACATTTTGACCCGACACGCGCCCAATGGACTTGAATACCTCCACCATAGGTTCACTGCTACCTATAAACCGCTCACCGATTTCGCTGTTTCCCAGGATTGGCATGGCGAGAGGCTGGTCCATCAGATGGCGCGATTCGATCGCACACCGGGTTAATTTTCTCAGTTTGTCGAGATTGATGGGTTTTGAAACGTAGTCAAACGCGCCCATCCGCATGACCTCGATAGTTGTTTCACTCGAATGATCCGAGGTCACAAAGATCACAGGAATCTTAGAGTCGAGGGCGCGAATCTTACGAAATGCCTCTATCCCATTGATTTGCGGCATAATAATGTCGATCAGGGCAACATGCGGATGTTCGGACGCAAGCAACAACAGCCCATCTGCTCCGTTTCCAGCGGCGAATACCTGCATCGTGTCGCTCGACAATCCGCGTTCAACCAACAAACGCACCGATCGGTCGTCATCAATCAGTAGTACTTTATCCATGGTCGTTTTATCGCTCCAACACCCATATGGGACAGTTTTCCCTTTCGATTGTACGCGATCCCATCACGCCTTTTCATACAAACCAGAAATAATCCCCACTTCCTCCCCGACAGGCATGTCACTATTGGCATGAAGAATGCACCTACTTTGTTTGTTCGTTTGGACGCTCGCGGCATAGAGTTCTACGCTAATCTGTTGTGAGAAGGACAAGAATCGAAGGCAAACAACCTGCTCGACCATGAAAACAAAATTGAACATGGATATGGCATTGACCAACATGGGCGGCGATCAGTCGCTGGTGCTCAGTCTTGCCGAGATTTTTCTTGAAGATATTCCCGTGCTGATCAAACAACTTCAACTCGCTACGACGCACCAAGACCGGGGCGCAATGGCGCGTTTGGCTCACAGCATCATTGGATTGACATCGAATTTTGGGGTAGAACCAGCCACTTCTATGGCGAGGGAGATCGAAGCCGAATTGCTGGAAGGACATAAAAATGCCACCGACTTCTCGAAAATCGAGGAACTGGTTCTTGCGCTGCAGTCTGCACTCAAGGCAATCGAGAAAACGGTTTGCCCGGCATAATCACGCCGGCGTTCGCACTGTGAGGGTAAGGCAACCCCTGTAAAAATGCTTTCCTCGAATTTGCCCAATCCATTCCTTGCTTGGGAGGGTGAGGCTCCTGCCGCTCAAAGCTCAAAGCGTTCGTCCCTAATCCCTAATCGGTGCCTGATGGTTAGGTGCGACCAAATCTTCCAACTTGTTGACCGAATCTCGCATACCTTTTTCCATCCGATTGGTATCGACTTCAATGAGCGTCTTGTCTGACGTCTTGGAAACACTGATCATTCCGGTTTTGTAGGCGTAAACGCCTCCTACAACAAGGAGGACCAAAAGGAACAGAACTACATATCGCATCGGCTTGATCTTTCTTCTTGGCTATTTTACTCAGCAACTGTCTCGGATTTCGTTGGACGACGCTCCGCGTCGTTTCGGCCAGTCTCCCGCTACTCGGCCAGCGACGGCGGCGAAGCGGGCGCCTACGCACACTCGTCAAAACGAAGTGGCTTACCGCCATTCGTTGTGAGAGATTAAATTCGCCCCATAATCATCAAGATCAGCACGATGATCAGCACGGTCCCAAGTCCTCCAGAAGGACCGTATCCCCACGACCGACTGTGCGGCCAAGTTGGAATAGAACCAAGAAGCAACAAAATCAAAATAATGAGCAGAATCGTTCCGAGCATTGCAAGTTCTCCGTGAAAGCAAGTAGTACATTTGACTATTTCAATGGAATGCAATTCTCGGACCAAGATGGATTTTAGTCGCGAAACGACCAATCTGGGTCGCTTTGTGATCGCGCAGCGACCATGAACCCAAGGCTTGGCGAGTGAAGCACCGAACGGCTAGTCGTTGGCGAGGCTTGCTTTGACGAGCTTACTGTCGTTTCGTGCAAAGATGCTTTTTTCGGCAAATGCGGGATGCGACCAGCAAACACCTCCACGCTGTGCAAGCTGGGTGGTCGTTGGTTCAAGCAACTTGCACCGATCAAGAATATTGAGGCCGGAAGGTGAAAGTTTGGCAATCAAAAGTTCGCCGCGTTCGTTGAACATCCAAACGCGGTCTGCTTGCCGAACCATGTGAATAGTGGCCCAGCGAGCTTTGGGCACTGCGCTGAGGTCTTCCCATACGCGTGCGCCGGTCATAGCATTCAAACACCGCATCTCTCCGTAACTATCCGCCCCGTAAACGTAGCCGTTTTCGAGAATATTGGTTCCAATCATGGTGTGCAGCGACTTGGTGTTTTGCTCGTCTTTGCCAACCTCGCGCCAAATCAACTCGGAGGTGAGCGACTTGGCGGGGACACGGATCATCATCGAGCCATCGTAGAACGAGGATACGAACAGCATTTCGTTGTCGATGATGGGGGTTGAAATGCCGATCGGCATGCGAGACGAAGGGAACGGGTGCGTCCAATAGAGTTTCCCGCTTGAGGGATCTAGTCCTGAGAGGCTTTCGCCTGTCCAACACACGAGCACATCTTTGTCCGCTTGCCGAATGAGAATCGGCGATGAATACCCTGCCTTATCCTTCAAGGCACGCCAAACTTCTTTGCCGGTTTTCTTTTCAAAGGCTACCATGCAAGCGTTCTGGCTACCCCCGACCTGTTGTATGACGAGCTCGCCGTAGATGAGTGGTGATGCAGCAATACCCCAGATGGGCATGTTGATACTGTACTCGGTTTCAAGGTCGTGTTTCCAAATCAATTCGCCCGAAACAGCATCCAAGCAATGAAAGTGTCCTTGGGAACCGACAGCAAAGGCTCTTCCCTCATCGATCGTGACGCTTGCTCGTGGACCAGCCTTGTAACTGACATTGTCATAGGGTGCCTTATACTCAAGTTGCCAAATCAGCTTACCCTTTGCCGAATCGAAACACAGGATGCGCTCTGTCTCACTGCGATCCGTCACTTGGCGATCCATAACATAAACACGACCATTGGCAACGGTAGGTCCACAATACCCAGGCCCGATATCAACGGACCAAGCCAATGGCAACTGTCCGTCCGGCAGGTCATGGCGAATCCCTTGTTCGTTCCATCTGCCATCGCGTTCCGACCCGCGCCACTGTGGCCAGTCATCCCCATAAGAGCGAAGACACGACAACGATAGCAGTATGGTCGCTAAGCATACGACACTGGACTTCGTCTTGCCGAAGCGACTGTCAACCAAAAATATTAAAGCTGTGACCATAGTTGAAAGGGACAATTTGTAGGGGATCAAATTCTCTTGATGGACATTCCACGTGAAAGGTGCCTCGACGCGATCACAGTATAACTCGACGCGTAGGCTGTGAATTTTTGGATCGACTATTTTTTGGCGGCAGTTTGAAAACCCGACGAGCGAGCGAGGAACCTACTGCAATCCCTCGCTCACCGGCTCGTTGATTTAATGGTACGACGGACTTCCAAGTCCGTCGAATCCCCATTGACGGACTTGGAAGTCCGTCTTACCGTCCTTACCCAATAACGACTTCACTAAAGCAACAAGCCGTCGCGCTTCGGGTTGTGATAGAGCCTTTGCCTTCAGCGAATCCACTAAATCAGCAGCCTCACTCGGGGCCAGGGGCCAGGGGAGAGGGGAGAGGGAGTAGATATTCGTGTTGAGCAGCGCCTAACTCATGCGGCCCCGCCGAACAGTCGCAAGCTCGGCAAATCCGCAAGCTTAGCGGCTTTGAATGGCTCGCTTGGAATCGTAGCCAATATCGACGCGGCACACTCCATGTCCGTTCGAACGTTTTTCGTTTGGCAATTCGTCCATCGATTGGCCCCCCAACCCGCGAGAAGCACTTGATCTCCGAGTCGTGAACTGCGAATTGCGAGCTCGATCGCCGCTTCTCGATTTGGTACGATCTGAATCGAGGATGGATCGTCACACCCGTCAAGCAGTTGCCAAACCGACTTTTGACCTAATTGGGTTGAAAGGCGACTTTGCGTCAATATAACCCGCGTAGCGGACCGTTCGAGTACGCGACCGTAGGCAGAGAGTTGTTCCGCCGTGGCAGCTTCGGGAACCTCTGCGACGCAGGTAATTGGATTACCGTTCTTGGCCAACGTATGCAAGGCGACTGCTAATCGATCGGCCTGATCTGCGCTGTCGATGTGTACTTCGCAACGCGCGGTGCTTGGTACACGTTGCAACCGGCCCGGGATTTTTTGGAGACGTTCCACTCCCTGTACGATTTCAAACAATTCCAATCCAAATGCATATCCAACGGCAACGGCTCCGAGCATATGGCGAGCGTTATGATCGCCGAGAATGAGGCTGGTTAACGGCATCACGCAAGAACCAGCGGAAATCATCATCGATTGCTCACCCGGTAGACTACCAATTCTCTTACCACGCACATCCGCAAAGGCATCCAGACCGTAACCAATCGCATGCGGTAGATGTCGTTCAATCCAGCGATTTAGCCTCGCATCGTCGGCGTTGTACACGACGACACCATGCGGTTTGAGTTGGCCGATGATGCGGTGCATCGCATTCTCAATCCCTCGAGCTTGCAAGGAATCAATGCGTTGCGATTTTCTGAGGCCTGTGAACAAAACGACATCGAATTCAATGCCGCTTGCCGAATGCGATCGAAGCATGTCATCGGTCAATTCAAGGATGGCCGCTGGCGATTCGCTTTGTACGCTTGCAGAGAGCCAGTGCGCGAGTTGATTTGCATCCGCGTCGGGTTGAGCGCTCAGGCCAGTGTCGTTGCTATCACTTGCACCCAAGGTGGTGTAGTAGGCAACTCGACTGCCAACCCGCTTGAGCATCGAAGCAACCATGAGCGCAGCGGTCGTTTTGCCGTGCGTGCCGACGACGGCAATTGTGAGCATCTTCTTACTAGGCTTGCCTGCGATCACTTGGCAAAGTTGAGCGTAGGCTTCACGTACATCGGGAACGATGCACTGCGGAACACTCGAAGGCAGAAATTGCTCGGTAAGAATCCCCTTGGCTCCCAAGTTGATCGCATCAATCGTGTCCCGGGCGGAATCGGAATCGCTATCCAAGCCTGCCGCAAAGACCCAATCGCTTGACGCTTGATCCGTATTGCCCAAACAGTGGACGCAGCAGATATCGTCTGCCCCGACGATCTGCGCCGACGGAAAAACTTGGCGAAGCGATACCGTTTGTAAACCAGAGTTAAAAGACATGCTCATGGCCTCCTTGCCATTCTGACGTTGTGACTGCTCGAAACTGCGAGCGTTCCAATGGTGAACTGAATTCGAATCATCCTGATTCGAAGCTCGACTGGCGCATGCTCACTGGGGCAAACATGCGGCAGGTCAAACTATCTAACAACGTGTCCCAAACCAGGGGTGCCCGTCAAGCCGAAAAAGCAAGAAAATCGCTGGCGAAAGCTAGCAAAAACAGCCTTGAGGCAAGAATGATCTAAGCCTGGATTATTCATTAGCCAAAGGGCGTTAGCCAAATGGTACTCACTCTTTAGCGGAACAGCGCAAGCTGTCCGGTGAGGAGTCACAAATCACTTGGGAATTCACCGGGCGGCACGCGCCGCTCCGCTACGAAAACCTTGGTTCGAACCGAAAGTGAGTGCCATTGAACGCTAGCCCACGGTTGTCTAATCCGTCAAAACCGTAGGCTAGGGCATTTCGGCTGATCATTAAAACCCCAGTGAATAATCCTGGCTAGTGCCCTCTGGGACAACCCAATGTGGACAACCCAATGTGGACAACCCAATGTGGGCAACCCAATGTGGGCAACCCAATGTGGACAACCCAATGTGGACAACCCAATGTGGACAACGCTGTGTGGACAACGCTGTGAGGGCCAAAAGAGAGGGCAAGCTTCTCGCTTGCCCTTACCGATTCAACGCAAGTTGGAAGCTTACGCCGCTTTACTTGGATTCGGCTTCCTTCAATTCACCGCTATCGCTAATGACGATCTTGGCCTTCGTTTTTCCAGACTGACTTCCGTAGGTCTCGATTTTTTTGACCAGATCCATGCCTTCAAGAACGCGACCGAAAACAACGTGCTTGCCATCGAGCCATTCGGTCTTTACCGTCGTGATGAAGAACTGAGAACCGTTGGTGTTAGCGCCGGCATTCGCCATGCTCATTAGGCCTGGCGTATCGTGGCGGAACTTAAACGACTCGTCGGCAAATTTTTCGCCGTAGATGCTCTCACCGCCGGTTCCGTTACCATCGGTAAAATCGCCACCTTGGAGCATGAATTGTGGAATGACCCGGTGGAAGCTACTTCCTTTGTAATGCAATGGTTTTCCCCTTTTGCCTACTCCTTTTTCACCCGTGCACAAGGCGCGGAAATTCTCGACCGTCTTGGGTACGTCCGCTCCGAAGAGACCAATGACAATTCGACCGGCATCTTTGCCGTCGATGGTGATATTGAAAAAAACCTTGTTCGTAACCTTGGCATCGCTTGAAGAATCCGCTCCAAAGGCAGCCGAAACCATAGCGAGAAAGCAAGGCAAGAAAAATAGACGCATCATTCTTCGATTCCATAACGGAGGGGAGAAAACGATTCGCAGCACGCGCATTCATTCCGTCGGATGACAATTGCGGTTATGCGGGACACATTACCGATAAAAATTACCAAAGATGCGACAAACTGACAACCGCTAGGACGTTTAAGGACCTTTCTTCAACGATTCAAAAAATGCTTCCTGTGGATTCCACGGCCTGAGGTGGAGTTACGGGCGTTTTTGGTAGAGGAGGTTCCACGGCACGATTGGACCTGTTCGATTTTGAATCCACTCCCTTCCTTGTCCGGCGTCCCTTCGAACCCATTCTTGCACTTGGTGCAGGTACTCTCAACAATCGTGAGCACCGATCGTGAGCACCGATCGCAATGAAATTCAAAAGGCATCATGTCCGTCGACACGAGTGCCCGAAAGCGTCTTAGGATAGATGCCGCAACGCCGGATTGCTAGTACTTGAGCAAACTCTCGATGCGATAAGGCGCCAATCGCGAACGCCCGTTCAGCCCCACTAATTCGATGCAAAACAAACAGCCAGCGATTTCGACATCAATGTTCGAAAGCAATTTGCAGCAGGCTTCGACCGTCCCGCCCGTTGCGAGCAAATCGTCGACGACCAGCACACGCTGCCCAGCTACAACCGCATCTTTGTGCATTTCCAAGGTGTCGCTGCCATACTCCAACTCGTAGCTGAACGAGTGTTTGTCGTGAGGCAATTTTCCAGGTTTTCGAACCGGTACAAAGGCCGCTCCCAGCTCAAGGGCTAACGGTGCTGCGAAGATAAAACCCCTCGCTTCGGCCGCTACCAGGGAATCGATTTTTTGGCCCCGAAAAGGATCTGCCATCCGTGCGATCGTTTCCCGAAAAGCCCCTACATTTCCAAGCAATGGCGTAATGTCCTTGAACAAAATACCAGCTTTGGGGAAGTCAGGAATGTCGCGAATGAATTGCGTTAAGTCCAGCGAAGAATTGCGTTGCATCAAGGTTTTTTGACCCAGAGATCGGTAAACGGGAAGAATTTTTCAAAGCCATCGCAGGGATTGTAGCAACAATTATGCAGCAGTTCTAGGAAGTGACCTTTCAGGAACGATCTCGGACTCCAAATCGCCAGCTGCAAGCTTCATTTGCTCGAAAACCGCCTCCACCACCTCCGGATAGGTGATTCCATGCATGCAGTTGTTGTGCATAAGCGGGCATTTGTACTTGCCGCATGGGCTGCAAGCCATCGATTTGCTAAGGACTTTTTCAGGGAGATTATAGGTTCGATAAAGTCCAGGCGAGGTTGGCCCAAAAAGACTGACGACTCTTTTGCCCAAGGCCGACGCCATGTGGCGAGGCCCGCTATCCGTGGAGACGACCACACTGGCTTGCTCCAAGACCGCTTTGCTGAGCCCCATCGGTAGGTGCTCGATTTGCCCCATGCTTTTGACCAACGGATGACCCGCTCCGAATTCGATGGCGTTCGCTTTCTTCCGATCCGAGGGTCCGGAATGTACCACCACCTGCCACCCATGCTGGCTTGCCAACTGGCGAGCGGCTCGACTCGCATTGCCGGTCGGCCATAGCTTAGATTCTCCTGTTGCCGAGGCCGTATTGAGAACTACCGTTGGATGCCCCCAAGCAAAGCCAAAGCGGTCGAACATGTCCTTGGCAAGGTTTCGATCGGACTCGGATACGGCAAGCTGCATTGCTAAGTTGCTCGATGCACAACCAAGATGCTTTGCAATGTTCATGTAGTAGTCGATGGTTGGCAAAGTCCGATGGTCGACGTTCCCCTGCATCAACGGGATTCGGTCGGTCAAAAGCCAAGAACGGCCATCTTTGGCATAGCCGACTCGTCGCTTTGCTCCGCTTAAATACCCGATGATTCCAGCGGACAGTGAATTGGGCAGCAAAATGATCAAGTCCAATTTGCGACGCTTGAGCTCCGCGATCATGCCACGCCTGGAGAGAGTTTTTCTATCCTTGGACTTTGGTTTGTAAGTGATCGTCGAGTCAATGGACGGTAGCCCCTCCAGAACTGCGATGGGCGCGTAGCGGCCAACAAGGCAAAGCTCGCTGATCTCGGACAGTCCATGCCGAATGGCCCGAATGGTAGGCGTAGCCATACAGGCGTCGCCGACCCAGGTTGGAAGCAAAATTGCAGTTTTCATAATATGGGCAATAGATAGAAGATCGGTAACCTCCAAGTCAAGATGGAAAAGGGTGCTCTCGGGTTTCTGCCCCATCGAACCGAGATGTCGATCCGCTTTAAGTCCAATCCGAGTACCCGGCCGGGCCATTGACCGGGGCCTTGCGGCCCCGGCAGGGGGTGTATCGGCCCTATCGGGCCTGGGAAATGAGCACGGGGCCCCCCATCGACAATAGTCGACGAGGGCGAATAGTTGACACTTGGTAGCGGAACAGCGCAAGCTGTCCGGTGACGATTCACAGATTACTTAGGGATTCACCGGTCGGCTTGCGCCAATCCGCTACCGTAACTGAGAATCACGTTAGCCGATCGCCTTCGAATCGCGCGGTGATGTTGCCTTAGCCGCCGAAAAAACGAGACAAGTTGATCGTGTCGTTGATAATGACCGCTCCCATCAAACAGAGAAGGCCAAGCACGCCTGCCATCGTTAATTTCATCTGCAACGATTCATTGATCGGTTTTCCTAGCACTGCTTCGGCTGTCAAAAACATCATGTGGCCACCATCCAGAGCAGGGATTGGCAGGAAATTGATGATGGCCAAATTGGCGCTCAACATCACCAAAAACATAAGCAAAGGCGAAATCCCTTTCGAAGCAGCATCTGTCGCTTCTACCGCAATGACGCCGGGGCCGCCCACAACCTTGAACGGCATCTTTCCTTTGATGAGCAGCTCAAGGAATTCAAGGACATTGCCCATCCTTCGGCGAATCTCTCCAAGCCCCATCGTGAGGGCCGACCCCAGGCTGGTCGACTTGTGCTGGAACTCAAGCGGGCTGAAGTTGACTCCACGATCCGGCCAAAACCACTTGCTCTCCGTATGGATATCCACCGCAGCCGTCGACACTTTTCCGTCGCGTTCGTAATTGATTTGGACAGGCATGCCCGACCTAAGCGATTGGGCCAAATTATGGAAGTACTGGATATTGTGGCGAACATCGACAGGCGTTTCGTCCATGAGTGCCTTGTACCCCGACGAAAATACTTTTTCCATGTATTGTTTGTCGGCAACCGAATCGGCATCAAACTGAACTTGCCGAACGATATCTCCCTCGCGAATCCCACTCTTAGCCGCCAGCGACGAAGCCTCAACGCCATTGACGATGTTAGAAAGGGAAAAAACCAAACCCGAGCCAGGCAGCTCAAAGCCCACTGGACCAAGCACACCCTCGGCGGCGGCGACCACGAATTCGTCTGGAACTTGCCACGCCAAATCCGTTTGTGATTTGTCTGCATGCTCCAGTTTCAAGGAAACACTTTTCCCGTGCAAAGCTGCTGCTGAAAGCACAAGTGTCAACCCATCCTCAATGGGATTACCATTGAAAGAGATGAGCGTATCTCCTTCTTTTACGCCAGCGAGGGCGGCTGGCGAATCGGTCAAAACCGAAACGACAGCACCTGGCTTGAACCTCAGCCCAAAACTCTTCATCGGGATTGGAGCCCATTCGACGTCCAAATTGGTGACCGAGTTGTCAACCGTCCGCTGAACTTGGAGTGTCACCGACTCGTTTAAACTCGGGTGCAACTTTGCGTTAAGCGAATACTCCATCGGGACAAGTGCATGACTGGATATTGGCAATGCGGAACCATTTATTCCCATCACAACGTCCGCCGGCAGCAGCTTGGGGAGCAGCGTGTCTGAATTCGGTAGTCCAAGCTCGATATGCTTGCCAACAGCCGACTTCGAGTTGACTCGAGTCATGGATGCACTTCGAATCCCCAGCGTGAGGTGTTGGATACCCTTTTTGGGATCTGAGTGCGTGGTCGTTCCCGCGAATTTCTTCTGAATGGTAGCGTTATCCCGATCGACGCCAATTTCAATTTCTGCCTTCGGATCACGTAAGCCGTGAAACAGTACGGACATGAACATGTCTCGAAACGAAAGATTGCGATCGGTTAGCGATCCAACTTGTACGACTTTGTCGCCTGCTCGAACACCGTTTTTCCAAGCGGGGTCGCCCGGGTTCACTTCACCAATCACCGACGGTTCATAGGGTACGCCCCCGCTGAACGCCCATGCCGCCATCAGAACCCCAAAGATCAGGTTCATCACAACGCCAGCGCTGATGATGACCATTCGAGCTCCAACGCTTTTCGCAGGAAACGAGCGAGGGTCGAGCTGCAAACGACTCGGATCATCTTCCGGTGCATTTGGATTCTCGGTTCGAATGCGTTGCGCTTCTGCTTCGGCTCTGCGAGGATCATCATCTTGACCAAGCATTTTGACGTAACCTCCGAGCGGTATCGCGCCAATTCCGTACTCGGTCTCACCCCACTGAAAATGAAACAGTTTCGATGGCAATCGGATGGGGCCGATTTTAATGGGCACATCAAATCCAACATAAAACTTCTCGCACTTCACGCCAAACGCTTTGGCTGCCAAAAAGTGCCCAAGTTCATGAACAAAAATGACAAAGCCAAGCCCTAGAGCGACCAACATAATGTTGTAAAGGCGGGTTCCCCATTGCTGGAAGATGCTCGCGTCGGCAGCCAGCATGGGGCTCGCGTCGGCGGCCAGCATGTGTGTCAACGAGTCTGCCCATCGAAGCGACTGACAAGCGATTTCGGAAACCGTGCTGATTGCTGGAGCGTGATTTTGATTGAAAAGCAATTCTAACATTTTGCATTAATCCATCGTTGTACTTCACTGCGTCCCCATTGATCCAGCTTTTGGAGTTCGGGTAAGGATGGGGAAGGTGAATAGTGGTGATGATCGAGAACTTGGCGACAAATCGTTGCGATCTCGGTCAGTTTGATTTTTCGGTTAAGGAAAAGGTCTACGGCGGCTTCGTTGGCAGCGTTCAATACCGCACCGCAAGTTCCCGCTTTTTTGGCAACTTCAAAGCCAAGCTGCAAAGCAGGGTATCGTTCTTGGTCTGCAGGTTTCCAGTCCAAATGCATCGCTTGGCTCCAATCTATTTTTGGGCTCGGCGACGGAATTCGATTCGGAAAAGTAAGAGCATATTGGATCGGAAGCCGCATGTCCGGCGGACTCAGTTGCCCAATCACCGAGCCGTCCTTGAATTCTACCATAGAATGAATGATCGACTGTGGGTGGACCACGACTGCGATCTGCTCTGGTTCTAGATCAAAGAGCCATTTTGCCTCGATCACTTCCAGCGCCTTGTTCATCATGGTTGCCGAGTCAACTGTGATTTTCCGGCCCATTTGCCAAGTTGGATGGGACAAAGCCTCTTCAATGGTGGCAGACGCCAATTTGTCAACTGGCCAATCTCGCAACGGGCCGCCGCTTGCAGTTAAGATGATTTTATGAATGTGGGATTTTTCCCGACCCGCTTGCAAACATTGGAAAATCGCACTGTGTTCACTATCGACCGGCAATATTTCCGAGCCGCTTGTGCGGGCGGCTTCCATCATCAACGAGCCCGAAACAACTAAAGATTCCTTGTTTGCAAGTGCCAATCGTTTCCCAGCGTGTGCAGCTGCAAGCGAACTTTCCAAACCTGCAATCCCAACGATCGCAGCCACGACAATATCGACTTCGTCGCTCTGGACAAATGAGACCAAAGCATCCATTCCATGCCGACGTATGGTTCTAGGCGGGCCCCCTGACACGGATTGGTTTTGCCATGCTGCGATCGAATCGTCGATGGGCCCGGTAGCAAACGCATAGCAAGGCAAAAACGATCCAATTTGAGTTTCAAGCAATTCAAGTTGTTGATGGCATGAAATTCCAGCAACACGAAAATGCGTTTTCAAGTGCGAAAGGACGTCGAGCGCCGCTCGTCCAATGCTACCGGTCGAGCCAAGAATGGCAACGTTGCGAATTTGGCTCAACGAAATCGTCTCCTGTGGGAGTCCATCCCTGGGAGGAAAAACCTGCAGAGTCGTTGCATCCGTCGCAAATCGTTCCAGCCTCTACACTTAAACAGAGGATTTTAGGGGCATCCCAGGAAAACCTCAACGGCAAACACTGCCCAACCCTCGTCATCAGTGCATAATAAGGGAACTAGCGAGTTTCCTGTACCCTCATTTGCCAGCAATGGTCGACTCCGTATGCCCGAACCAACCCAACCCGTGAAAAAGACGCCCCCAAATAAGGCCGGTAACAACCCAAATTCCAACAATTCGTGGGTGATGTACTCTCTTTTTGCGGCACTTTTGCTCCTCGGTGCGGTCAACGTCGCGATGAGCTCGATGGTCCAGAGTATCCGCTACCCAGATTTGATCCAGTTGATTGAAAACACTCGCTACCAAAAAGACAATCCAAGTACGCTCGAGGAAGGATTCACTGGCAAAGCGACGATCCTGTCGGGAACAGCCACCACGACGAAGTTGGAAGTAAGCAACTTACGGGACGTTCAAGTCGACGATAACAGCATCACGGGGCTCGTGGATATTCAAGCCCTCGCGGAGGGAAAACAAAGTCCTCTCAGGACGAAAGTTCGATTTGAAACATCCAAAGATGCTTCCAACGACACAACGCGGCAAGTAAAGGACAAGCTGGATCAAGCCAACATTTCTTGGTCATTTACATCGGGCCCAAGTATCCTGGCTCAGTCGTTTTGGTTTTTTGGCTTGCCACTGTTGCTCGCGAGTGTCGTGTTCATGTTTGTCATGCGGCGCATGGGCGGAATCGGATCGCCCATGCAATTCGGTCGATCGCGTGGCAAACTTTATGCCCACGAAGAAGTTGGAATCACCTTTGATGACGTTGCGGGTATCGATGAAGCGGTTGAGGAAGTGCGGGAAATCGTAGATTTCCTTCGGCACCCAGAGAAATATCAAAAACTGGGGGGGCGGATCCCTCGTGGAGTGTTGCTGGTCGGTCCTCCGGGCACTGGAAAAACCCTACTGGCCAAAGCGATCGCTGGCGAAGCCGGCGTTCCGTTTTATTCGCTGTCGGGTTCGGACTTTGTCGAAATGTTTGTCGGGGTCGGTGCTGCTCGCGTTCGCGACATGTTTCAACAAGCGACGGCGAAGGCACCGAGCATTATCTTCATCGACGAGCTTGACGCACTTGGTAAGAGCCGTGCTGGCAATATCCCCGGTTCCCATGACGAACGCGAACAGACGCTCAACGCGCTCCTTGTCGAGATGGATGGATTCGACGCAAACGCAGGTGTCATCGTGATGGCGGCAACCAATAGACCCGAAACACTCGATCCAGCCCTGTTGCGTGCAGGTCGTTTTGACCGGAACGTCTTGGTGGACCGACCGGACAAACAAGGTCGCGAAGAGATTCTGAAAGTACACGCTAAAAACGTCAAGCTTGGCCCGAATGTCGAATTGAAACAAGTCGCAGCGATCACACCCGGTTTTGTGGGTGCCGATCTTGCAAACTTGGTCAACGAAGCGGCCTTGTTGGCGGCACGAAAAGGCAAAAGCATTGTTGAGCAAGAAGAGTTCAACGATGGTGTGGAACGTGTGACCGCCGGTTTGGAAAAGAAAAAGCGGATCATGAGCGAAGACGAAAAACGCCGTGTTGCCTATCACGAAGCAGGCCACGCTCTTGTCGCCTACTCTCTGCCAAACACAGATCCCGTTCACAAGGTTTCGATCATCCCTCGCGGCATTGCGGCATTGGGTTACACCATGCAGCGGCCCGAAGGCGATCGCTACTTGATGACACAGCCAGAACTCGAAGCACAGATGCAAGTCCTCGTCGCTGGCACCATTACCGAGGAGTTGGTCTTCCGCGATATAAGCACGGGGGCACAGAACGACCTAGAGCGAACAACCAATATCGCTCGTGGTATGGTCATGGAGTATGGCATGAGTCGAATGGGCCGTGTGAATTACCGACAAGGCAACAGCTCTCCCTTCTTGGCCGGTGGAGCGGGGGATTCCCATGGTCGTGAGTATTCGGAGCAAACCGCTCGAGAAATTGATCAGGAAGTGAAACGATTGATCGATGAAGCGATACAGCGTACCCGGACAATTTTGACCGAGCGACGTGGGGCGTTGGAAGCTCTCGCTCAGCGCCTGATCGAGGTCGAAGTGGTGGATGCAGACGACCTGAAAAGAATCATGGACGCCACGATAGGCGGACCAAGAGTTGTGCCTGGGACAAGTACCCCAGCCAACAATTCCTCGACCTCGAATACGCCACCGCAAACGACAAAAGAACTCGGGCTCGGCTAAACAAGGGGTGTGAGGCGCCTCATTTTGGATCTTGCTCAGCGATCTGCGAGATAGCTTTCCCCGCACCGATCCATAAGAGTCCCTGGTTGAAGCAATGCCAGATCAAGCAATTGCCGATGCGCGCCGTCATAGGGCGAAGGTCAAACCACCACTGGCATAAAGCCAGATGGCATGAATCGAATGCCCCTGGGTTTAACCCAGGGGATCGTTACCTTCATGCTAGGGCGAAGGTCAAACCACCACTGGCATAAAGCCAGATGGCATGAATCGAATGCCCCTGGGTTTAACCCAGGGGATCGTTACCTTCCTGCTAGGGCGAAGGTCAAACCACCACTGGCGTAAAGCCAGATGGCATGCGTCGAATGCCCCTGGGTTTACCCCAGGGGATCGTTGCCTTCCTGCTAGGGCGAAGGTCAAACCACCACTGGCATAAAGCCAGATGGCATGGGCGTCTCGCCCATGGATTCACGAGCGAGCGCGCTCGTGCCACGCTTTGGTAACCCGACGCGTAGGTGAGGAACGGTCTGCCCTTCGCTCACGCTTCGGGTTGTGATCGAGCCTTTGCCTGCAGCAAATCCACTAAATCAGTAGTCTCCTCAGAGGGGAGAGGGGCAGGGGGTGAGGGATTTTGCGCTCCCTCACCGGACAGCTCGCGCTGTACCGCTACAGGTGGCTACTTGCCTTGATCGCGATGCACCGTGAGAATACGTGTTCATGTGGGAACTGCACATACTACTTGCTCGTCTCGATCTCGAACCCAAAAGCTTTCACAAACGTGTCCAACGCTCCGTCAGGAAAACCCGTCAAGAGTATCGGCGACTTGCTCCGTGAGTTTAGAGAGCACCGCGACCAAATGCGGCTTGAGCTCGGCAAGATGATCGTGGGTCAAGACGAGGTCATCGAACAATTGTTCGCAGCCATCTTTACGCGTGGGCACTGTTTGCTCGAAGGTGTGCCGGGTTTGGCCAAGACGCTCATGGTTTCGTCCCTTGCGAAAATCCTGGATGTCAATTTCAAACGCATTCAATTCACCCCCGACCTGATGCCATCCGACATTACCGGCACGAACGTTCTTGAGGAGGATGCTCAAGGCAAGCGTGAATTTCGATTTGTGGAGGGCCCCATCTTTACCAATATTCTGCTTGCCGACGAAATCAATCGAACGCCTCCGAAAACTCAAGCCGCACTCTTGCAAGCCATGCAGGAACGGGAGATCACGGTTGGCCGAAATACATACCAACTGCCCGATCCCTTCTTTGCTATCGCAACCCAAAATCCGATTGAACAAGAAGGGACTTATCCTCTGCCGGAAGCCCAGTTGGATCGGTTTATGTTCAACATCAAAGTCGGCTATCCGAGCGCAGAAGAAGAAGAGAAAATTCTTTTAACCACGACTCGCAGCGAGAAAGCGGAGGTCTCAAAAGTGCTTTCCGCTCGCGCTATCATGAACATTCAGAAGTTGGTGATGAGCGTTGCCGTCAGCCCATTCATTGTGAAATACGTGGTTGCTTTGGTACGTGCAACCAGGCCCGGCAATGCGGACTCGCCCGAAGTGATTCGCGAACTTCTAGACTTTGGTGCCGGGCCAAGAGCAGGCCAATTCTTGATCCAAGCCGGCAAAGCCATAGCAGCCATGGACGGTAGATTCAGTGTCGCAATCGAAGACATAAGAAAAATTGCGGTTCCAGTTCTCCGCCATCGCTTGAGCACTAATTTCCAAGCGCAAGCGGAAGGGATGACAACGGACAAAATCGTCTTGAGATTGCTCAAAGAAATTAAAGAACCCTCCGTTCCAAAATACGGAGGAATCGACGCAAGCAGCGGTGCACCACCGGTGCACTAAAATGACCATTAAATCGAACCCTTTCTCAACCCGATTCATCCAACCTGGTGCATTGCCCTACGAGTTTTTTGGCCAGACAACTGCCAATGCCCTCGCACAACGCTTGCTGTCGTTGCCATCGAAGCGAGGAATGATTGTTGGCCCGCATGGGTCAGGAAAATCGACCTTGGTTCAATCGCTATTCAAACCAATTTCCTTGCTCGCCCCTGCTGTGCGACTACATCCTTTGCGATTTTCCAGTGACAAAGTTGCAAATCAACTCGCGTTACGTGAAAGGAAAGGCTGGGCGAAAGGGTCCATTGTCATTTTGGATGGATACGAGCAACTCCCGTTTTGGACACGCATGTTCGTGGAATGGATGGTTCGGGGAAAAGCCGCAACCCTGCTGGTAACAATGCACAAGCCTCGACTTGGTTTCGAATTACTTTGGCAAACCACAACCGACAATCGAACCGCCGAATGGGTCATCGGTCAATTGTTGCCTGAAAACGAGCGGGAGGAAACGATCGTTCGGCTGTTGCGGTCTCCAGACTGGACCGCGTCGCGATTGCGAAATGGCGAAAACCTTCGCGAATCGTTGTTTGACATGTACGATTGGTGGCAAAAAGATGCAAACCGAACCTGAGATGTATTTTTTAGGTCTTGTGTCCAACCTTTCGAGTTTTGAGCCTGTTTGGTAACATTTCCAAATCTCAATTCGATTTACTTTCACCCTCCATCACCAATTCATGTCACTGCAAATCTACATCAGCGGGGAATTCCACGACAAAGAAAACGCGAAGATAAGCGTTTACGATCATGGACTTTTATATGGAGATGGTGTTTTTGAGGGAATGAGGAGCTATTCGGGCAAAGTCTTTCGTCTGGAGCAGCACCTGGATCGACTTTACGAATCCGCACTCGCGATTTGCCTAGCCATCCCGATTTCCAAGGAGCAGATGGCTTTGGACGTCAACAAAACGTTGCAGATCAATTCGCTTACGAATGCGTATATTCGATTGGTCGTCACGCGAGGGTCTGGCTCTTTGGGCTTAGATCCCTATCGCACGAGCAATCCGCAAGTCATCATCATTGCGGATTCCATTTCTTTGTACCCAGAAGAACACTACCAAAATGGTTTGAAAATCATTACTGCGGCGACCGTTCGCAGCCATCCAGCAGCACTAAGTCCGAGAATCAAGTCATTGAACTACCTCAACAATATCATGGCCAAGATCGAAGGCTTGCAAGCCGGTTGTGTTGAAGCCTTGATGCTGAATCACAAAGGCGAAGTTGCTGAATGCACTGGCGACAATATCTTCATTGTCAAAAACGGAACAATTCTGACCCCGCCCAAAGACGCCGGAATACTCGAAGGAATCACACGCAACGCAATCTTGGATCTAGCGAAAGAGCACGGGTTCGTCGCTCATGAAACGACCCTGACGAGGCACGATCTTTTTGTTGCGGACGAGTGTTTCCTGACCGGTAGCGCTGCGGAAGTAATTCCTGTGGTTTCGATCGATAGCCGAATGATTGGACAGGGCAAAGTGGGTGCCGTAACAACCAAGCTTATGGCTGCCTTTAAGAAACTCGTCCATGGCTGAATTCACTCCGTTGAATCGCTATTTTGATTTGGGTCGCGCATAGCACGCGCATGGAAAATCGACAATACGTCTGCATGCCATTCTGGTAGAACCCATGTGATTGCCCTCGCCTCCAGATTCGTGATGATTCCGGCAAGCATCGCAAGGCGAAAAGGCCAAACCGAATAGTCCAGCAAAATGCAGACCGCCCCGATCAGAACCAGCCATTGTGAGATTTTTGCCCCGTACGTGTGATAGCTGGGAACGCGACCGTATTTCCAAAGCCCAGCACCCGTCGTCAATGCATAACTCAAGATGCCGACGATCCACCATGGTGCCTCTGGTCCGAGAACATCCCATCGCATCCATATCATTCCGAAGAGCAAGGCTCCGTACAAGACCGAGTCGGCAAAGCTATCGAGTCTCGCTCCGAAATCCGATCTCTGTTTCAACCATCGCGCCAACCTGCCATCAATCCAATCGCTCAGACTCAACACGACGAATAGGCCCGTGAATAGTTTCGGGAGTTCTGCAAGTGCGAGCCCAATCAAAAAGAGTGAGCCAACGAGTCTCAGCCCGCAAATAATGTTTGGGATCGTGACAATTCGATCGCGAAAGGCAACATCGACGTCGTCGTTCGGTGGATTCGTAGTGGGCTTCGGATTCATCATAAATGCCTGGGATTCGTTAAAAAAAGTTACATTGTCAAGCGAACGAAATAGTAGAAAACGGGCGCTGTAAAAGTGAGACTATCGATTCGATCGATCATTCCGCCTTGGCCAGGCAAGAGCCGACTGCCATCCTTGACGCCAACGTCCCGTTTGATCCCTGACATGTTGATATCCCCGAGAAACCCAAAGAACGAAATCGAAAGACTCGCAGCCAACGAAACCAAAATACCCATCTCAAAGGAACGGTCCAGCGTCAGGCTCGTCAGCCAAGGCGCGGTTAGCACACCTAGCACTGACGTCGCTACGACGCCACCCAGCAAACCTTCCAAGGACTTGTTGGGAGATACCTTGGGTGTGATCTTCCTCGTTCCGAAACGACGCCCGACAATCGCTTGCATGATGTCGTTGGTTTCCGTCAGTAGCACGAGATAAAGCACCCAGCCTATTCTGCCCACCCAAGGTTCGGGAACGCCCGTTAGCTGGTACAACATGTAAGCATGTGACGGGCTATATACCAGCAAAATCAGCCCCCAAAATAATGCTGCAGTGGTCCGGATATAGCCCTGCGTAAGCCCTAGGCACGATCTCATTCCTCCGATGACAACGAAAAACACTACGGGAGACAACTGAAGAACAAGGTCTTGCTTGCCAGTCAACACAAATGCCAAAAGGTAGTACAACGGGACAAACACGCACATAATTGTGGCCATCGGTCTACCCACACTTTGCCAACCCAGGAGACTTAAATACTCCCAGACCCCAAGGAATGCGACGATGGTCAGTGCAAGCAGAACCCCCAACTCTCCAACTGCGACAGCAAATGCAAAAAGACATGCTAAAAGCCACCACGTTCGTAAGCTTTCCAGACGAGACCGAACCAATTCCGGTGCAGCCCCACGAAGCATAACCACCCGAATCAGTGTGCCAACCGCGAGCGCTGCGAACATCACCGCAAGCACTGCAAGTAACCGAGGACTGAGAGAAAGCATACGTAGCTCCATGAAAATGTTACTTGGGTAGGACTTGCCGAACGAGAACCGTCAGAATTGAAGGAGCCATTAAGGCGACGAGCAACTTCGCATCGAATAATGCCCAAATTCCCCGCTCCGCAATCTTTGCCAGCGATGGAATCTGGGTTCCGGCGTAAACAAAAATCATGGTCGCCGGCAAAAGCCCCAGTTGCGTTGTCCACCAAAACGTTTTCGTCGAAGCGATGTTGGTCGCACCCGCCACATAGTTTACAAAACTGAATGGAGTATGAAGCAATCGCAACATTAGCAAATAGTATCCGACGTTGGTGCCGGAGTTGCGGCGAAAGACCTCAAGATAGACACCAAAGTAGGATTCGATGGTCTCGCGAAAAAGAAAGCGGCTTGCAAAAAAAGTGACGATAGCAGCAATAGTCAGAGCCCCATCGACCAGGATGGTTGCTGGCCAAAATCCGTAGATCCAACCGCAAACGAGCGCTTTTCCAGCCGTTCCCGGTACCAGAGACAAGCAAGTGTAGAGCAAGAAACCTAGTAACCAAGCCTTCACAGGCTGCATTCGCACGAACTCTCGAACCCGCGTTTCATGATCGACGAGCCATTCCATCGACGAATACTGCTGAGCGACGAATCCCAAAGCCGCTATGATAATCACAAATGCCATTGAAGCCAAAATTCTTCGGTGGACTTGTTTCACTTCGACCGTTCGCTTTCATTGGATTTCGAGATTTATGGTAGGGGCAAAAGATCAGCGACTAACACTACTGCAAATATCGGACCTCCATTTCGGCCCCCCTTTCATCGAGAAGATCGGCGCAGCAGCCTTGCGGGTGGCATCGCAATTGAAGCCGGACGCCGTCATTGTGAACGGTGATTTGACGCAGCGCGCAAAAAGGGAACAGTTCGAAGCCGCAAAGCAGTACATTTCTCGACTTCCGGACGTGCCGACGCTGGTGATTCCGGGCAATCACGACGTACCTTTATACCGATTTGTCGAACGCATGGTGGATCCGCACGGCTTGTATCGCGAGATTATTTCGCCCGAGCTTAACCCCGTTTTGAAAATCGACGGGGCCGTGATTGTGGGTTTGGACTCGACAGCCCCACGTTCCGCCATCAGCAACGGTCGTATCTTCCGATCGCAGCTAGATTCCTGCGAGAGAATCTTCTGCGAGGCACCGGAGGACGCGATTCGCATTGTCGTCGCGCACCACCATTTCGCCCCGGCCCCAGACTATTTGAACGATCACATTATGCCCAAGGCCAAGCGCGCCATGGAGCGTTTTACGGATCTGAACGTCGAATTGATCCTAGGCGGGCATCTTCATCGCGCGTACGTCGGGAACTCACTGGACTTCTATCCAGGCAAACATCGCGACCACGGGATTATCATTGTGCAATGCGGGACAACCACCTCGCAACGTGGCCGCGGCCGCGAGCGAGAAAAGAACACCCTCAATCTGATTGAGATTAGCGACGATAGCATCACCGTCATTCACTACATGTACTTTCACGAAAGCGATGCCTTTGAAGTTGTCAGTCGGCACATTTTTCGCCGCCGAACGGTACGAACCGGGCAATGCGATTAGCATTGATGACTCGGGAGGGTGAGGCCAACCCTCTAAACATGTTTTCCTCGACTTTGCCCAATCCATTCCTTGCTTGGGAGGGTGAGGCTCCTGCCGAACCATTGCGTCGTAAGCTCGGCAGGAGCCTCGCCCTCCCATTGGTTTCCAATGCATTCGACATTGCTAAAAATGTTTAGAGCGGTGGCCTCGCTCTCCCCGTATTCCCCAATGACCGGTATTCCCCAATGATTTGCAGGTCCGATGGCGGTACGATGTCGGAGGCTCTTTGGGGGTCCTTCCACTGCACACACGCGAAATTTTTCCCAACAAAATGAATCGAAGTTAGATGGCACCGATAGTATCTTGGTATTTGCCAGGCTCGAGGCAGTTAGAATTGGGACCATTCGGACCGTCCAGGAAAATGTCGAAGCATCGAAAGGGAACAGGTATGGCAAGGAATCTATTGAGAGTTCTTAGTCCAACAAGACGAAGCAAGGTTTGCATGTGCATGCTGGTACTCGGCTTGACCGGTTGGATTGCAAAGCATTCGTTGGGGCAGCAAGCCGAACCATCCAGCGATTCGACGGTTGGAACAACCCTCGACGGAGCTTTCCCTAATGATTGGTATGTTCGCGACGGGGAAGGGCTCGAGTCGCTTCGCAACCTTGAGGGCAAACCTGCGACAGAACTTGCGATTGCCCAATGGAAGGGGGAGGCCACAACACTTGCCCAACTCAAGGGAAAGATTGTCGTCCTGGATTTCTGGGCTACTTGGTGCGGACCTTGCATGGCCGCCATTCCTAAAAATGTGGCTTTCGTGGAAAAGTACAAAGATAAGGGGGTCGCGCTGATCGGTATTCACGATGCCAAGGGAGGTTGGGATACGGTCGATCAAGTGATCAGCGAAAAAGGAATCAACTATCCGGTGGCGCTCGATGCAACCAAAGAAGATCAAGGCGAAACGACGAAAGCCTATGCGCTAAAATTTTGGCCGACCTATTTTATTATCGATCGCGACGGCATCGTGCGCGGCGCGGGAATAAAGCCTAACAAGATCGAAGAGGCCGTTCTCAAACTAATGGACAGCAACACCGGAGCGACAAATAGTGTCGCGGCCAGTACGAGTGCCGCTTTTCCCGATCGATGGTTTCTCGGCGGAGAGAAGCGTCCAAAGTCATTGCAAAACGTTGTTGGAAAGCCCACTCCAAAACTTTCCCTGGCCGATTGGATCGGAAACGCGTTAGAAAAGGACAATTGGGATCAACGTGTCCGAGTGGTTCAATTTGTGCGTCCCGAACTAACTGCATCCATTGATCAGTTAGCCAAGGTGCAGGCGGTTTCCGAGCGATTCACCAAACAAGGAGTTGTTTTTCTAGCGGTGTGCGATTCGCGAGCCACAGTCGATCGCATGAAAGCGGTTGCCGAGGAGAAACGAATCGACATTCCAATCGCGATGGATCAACCCTCCGAAAATGCAGCCCAAGGGATCGGGGCGACCGGAAATTCGATGGGAATCAAGTTCGCCCCGAATACAATAGTAATCGACCGAACCGGCACCTTACGGGCCGCTGGCTTGAAACCCGAATTCCTTGACAAAGTCCTGAATCAGCTTCTGGCCGAAGTGATCCCGATTCAAGAATCTGCCACCGAAGCAGAAATTTTTGAAGAAGCCGCAACGCGTCCGAAGCCCGCATCGGACAATTCAGAATCCGCAAAACCAGAGCCTAAACCAGAGCCCAAGCCTTCATAACCCTACCGTATCAACCACGCGGACCTATTCCTTGAGATGACACGACATGATTCAAGCCGTTGAAACGAAGCCCTCCGAGTTCTCTCGAATCATTCGCGAGCATGTTGCCAAGACTGTCGTCGGTCAACATGAAGTGGTGGAACGCGTGATGATCGCCTTGTTGACTGGCGGGCATTTGCTGCTCGAAGGAGTGCCAGGGATCGCCAAGACGCTTTTGGTGCAAACGGTTGGAAAAGCCATCGATCTGCAGTTCAAACGTGTTCAGTTCACCATCGACTTGCTACCTTCCGACATCGTTGGTTCCGAGATTCTTGATCAACGCTCGAGCGAGTTTCGTATCCATAAGGGCCCTGTTTTTACGAATCTATTACTGGCCGACGAGATCAATCGAGCAAGTCCCAAGGTTCAATCGGCTCTATTGGAAGCCATGCAAGAGCGCAAGGTATCCATCGGCGATCAAACCTATGTATTGCCTGCACCTTTTTTGGTCATTGCAACCCAAAATCCGGTGGAACAAGCCGGCACCTTCGAACTGCCAGAGGCTCAGTTGGATCGGTTCATGCTCTGCCATCGGCTGAGCTATCCATCACCCGAAGATGAGACCGAAGTGGTTCGGCGGAGCTTGAAACTGAAGCTGATGCGGCAAGGGGATGGAGCCGTTCCTATGACGGCGTTTGACGCAATCACCGAATCCGGATTTTTACACGTCAACGATCTGTCGGAAGCCATGAGCCGGGTTCAGGAGGTCCATGTCAGTGAAGTATTCATCCGCGATTGTGTTGAGCTCATTCAACGAACGCGTCATCATCCAAGGATCGAGTTGGGATGTAGTCCGCGGGCGGTTTTGGCTTTGGTACAAGCCTCGCGAGCTCGCGCGTTTCTTTGCGGTCGAAGTTACGCGGTCCCCGAAGACTTGTTCGCATTGGCTGAGGACGTCATTCTCCATCGCATTCGATTAACCTATGAAGCTCTTGCCGATGGTCATAGTCCGTCCGATATCCTGACGGAGCTTCTCGAGTCGATGACCTAATGGATTCGATAGCGTGATAGAGTATTGATGCGAATCGACAAACAAAAAAAACTACGCTCTCCTGGCGAACTGGTGCACGCGGATTTCGAGTTGGTCGCCCGACGATTAGCGGACGATTTGGCCTTTGGATCCGACGCCTCCATGTTTGTGGGAAGCGGTTTGGAGTATGCGCAATCGCGACCGTACGAGCCAGGAGACTCCGTTCGGCAACTCGACTGGCGACTGACGGCGAAAACGGGCAAAGCGTTCGTCAAGCAGTATGAGACGCTCAAGCGGATCGCAATGTACATTGTGATCGACACGTCATCTTCCATGAGCGTTGCATCGACCAGCATTTCCAAACACGATATGGCAATTTGGATCGCATCTGCACTGGGGCTCGTCGGACAACGGCGACTCAGTCCTGTCGCAATTGTTGGCGGCGGGGAGCGTGAAACCAGGCTTGAACCAAGTCTTTCGCAGGGCGATCTGTGGCGAGCTTTGGAGCCCCTACGGTTGCAGGCTCGCGCCGAATCCACTTTGCTCGGTGATCGTATTCGGTCGCTTGAACCCCGGCTTGCCCGATCGAGCATTCTCGTTGTTCTCAGCGATCTACATGACCCGGACGTTGGCAAAAGTTTGCGACATGCAGCCCAAAAACAGGATGTGATTGTCCTGCATTTAGAAGATCCAGCGGAACAAGCACCATTGCGCGCCGGCTTCTATCGAGGACTCGAAGCTGAGACAGGTAAGATGTTTCTTGGCGGTGGAACGCGTCGTTGGCGAATGCAACCCAGCATCGTTCAAGAACTCATTGGGGCAGGGATCAGCTATTTGAAACTCCGATCCGACGTGCCGTTCATTCCGCCACTTCGTCACTTCCTTGCCTCGCGAGCCATGTTGTCGAGGTTGAGCAAGTGATCGATAAAAACGTCCGAACAATGAGAGTCGCCCGGGTTGTATGCCGGTTATGTCTAATATGCGTATTCGTCACGAGCCTTGATTCGATAAGGCTGTACGGGCAGGAGCAATCGAGCTCATCGGTCGTTGCAAAGGCTGAGCGAGGGTTGACTGGTTCTTACGAATTCAATTATACAGGAAAACCACTCCAAGCTAAGATCGAGCGCGATAACGAAGCTCCGATATCGATACGTTTGATTCGATCATCCCGCGAGGGTACCTCATATCAAGCGAAGTTTATTGGTACTATGGAAGGGACATACGACCTCCGCGAGCACTTGGAGCATGCAGACGGTTCGATCCCTTCCGGGCTGAGCAACATGCTGGTTCAGATTTTCTCGACGCTCCCAAACGATCACCGAAGCGATCTTTTCGAAACGGGCGCATTCAAGCCGTCGCTCTTCGGAGGATATCGTTTGTCGATGGGGTTGCTTGGTCTGGCTTGGATCGCAATCCCGATCTTCCTGTTTGTTCAAAGAGCCATGCGAAAGAAGCCCGTTGTGAAACCTGAACCCAGCGTTTCAACACCGACGCTAGCGGAGCAGCTTCATCCGTTGGTAGAAGCGGCAGCTTCGCGATCCCTATCGATTCGGGAAAAAGCAAGACTTGAACTGCTCCTTTATCGTCATTGGCGGGAACGAGCCGAACTCAAATCCACCGACATGGCCTTTGTCATCAGGCAGCTTCGCTCCCATCCGGAGGCGGGTCAGCTCATCGGTACGCTGGAACGTTGGTTGCATGAATCGGATTCACTTCAGGACCCACAAAGTAGATCCCCTGAAACAATCGTCGAACTGCTTAATCCCTATCGTAGCCAGCCAGCGATCCAAGAACCGCCGATACCCGAAGAGGGTTTGACGTCGCAGCGCATGCAAACGGCGAGCGCCCAAAGGATGGAATCATGACGTGCGTGTATCCGTGGGTACTCTTGCTGATGATCATTCCCGTGTTGTTGTGCATGTGGCAGTTACAACGTCGCTCGTGGGGGGTTGCACTTCCCTTCGATCATCAGATTCACCCTCAGCGGCGCGTGTTGAGTGGTCTACTCCGCCTCTGGGAATTGATTCCAGCCATGCTGCTGGCAGTGATCATCGCTGTGTTAGCTGAGCCACAGGTCCAACGCGTCCCGAGTGAAACGAGGATTCTCAACAATATTCAGATCTGTTTTGACGTCTCTTCGAGTATGACGGCGGACAACCGCTATGAAATGGCAAAACGCGCGATAGAGGACTTTATTGATACGCGAAAAGGAGACGCCCTAGGATTCACCTTGTTTGGTACTCAGCAGATACGATGGACTCCGCTCACGAAGGACTTGGCGACGATACGTCGGGCGTTGCCGTTTGCCAACCCACGCAATCAGGCGCCCTTTATGGGAGGGACCATGATCGGGGCAGCGTTGCGATTCTGTCGCGACAACATGGTATCCGAAGCGACCGAGGGGGATCGATTGCTGCTCTTGGTATCCGATGGAGTGAGTGCTGACGTCAACAGCGGAAATGTGTCTGAGTATGCGGATGAAATGAAAGCGGCGAATATCACCGTCTATCATATTCACGTGGGAACAGATCCTGTTCCAACCGACGTGATGGAGATCGCCAAAAGCACGGGTGGAGAATCGTTTGTCGCAACCGATGAAAGTGGGCTCAAACGCATCTTCAAGCACATCGATCGCATGAAGCCGGCTCAGTTCAAACCAGCGGCAGCCATTCCGATGGATTACTTTCAACCGTTTGCGTTGCTCGGCTTGTGCTTGCTCGCCGCATACGCTCTTGGTGCCTTTGGATTGAGGTTTACGCCATGGTAGCCAGTCCCGCATTGCTTGGATGCCTGGCGGCGATCTCAGTTGCCGTTTGCCTTGCGTTAGCCGAATGGTTGCACAATCGACGGATCGCGCGCATTGCGTATCTCGCGTTTGGAGCAAGCGGTCGCCCTCGAAGATGGGCGGTTCTTGCACCTGCCATCCGCGTGATTGCTGGCGGGTTATTGGCGTTTGGATTGATGGTGCTCTTTTGGATGGAGCCTAAGGCGATCGAGAAAGAGCCAACACTCGAGGCATCGAAACACTTGTTGGTTTGTCTCGACGCTTCACCGAGCATGTTCGTGGCAGATTCGGGACCGAATGGGAAAATAAAGAGAGCGATTTGGGCGGGTGAAGTCATCCAAGCCATCCTGGATCGACTCGATACCGAAACCACGCGAGTCACCGTTTTTGCGGTCTACACCAAATCGATTCCGGTTATCGAAGAGACATTCGACCGGAACGTGGTGAGGAATCTGCTAGATGGATTGCCTCTTTATGCTGCCTTTGAGTCCGGGCCGACCAAGCTTTCCACGGGTGTCGCCGATGCATTGAACTACGCTCGCAAGTGGCAACCCAAATCCGCCACGCTCGTGATCATCAGCGATGGGGATTCCGAAGAGAAGACCGATGTTCGTTCCATTCCCTCGTCGATTGCGGATACGATCGTGATTGGGGTCGGCGACCCGATTCGGCCCACGATGGTTTCGGGACATCGATCGACTCAAGATACCGCGTCCTTGAAATTGCTAGCCAGTAAACTCAATGGGGTCTATCATCAGGGAAACAACAAACAACTCCCCAGCCACATCGTGAACAAATTGACCATGGTGCGTCCGAGAGTAACGGAGGGTATTGGGTTGCGTGAGATGGCACTAGCCTGCATCGCGTTGGGAGGGACTGCGCTTTGCTTTCTTGGACCAGCCTTGTTACTGTTCGGCAAGAGGATCGATCATCTGCCGGCTGTGCTTGTTGGTCCATCACCTCCAAGGAGGGATGATTCGCCCACCAAAAACGACTGGGTGAAGCCAACTATGACTAAGATTGGAGTGTCCTGATGTGGATCAAATTGGGCTGGAGCGTTTGGGGAATAGCGCCGGTACTATTGTTGGCGTTTCATTTTGGACCCGGCCAGGGCTTTCTCAAGAAAGACATTGCCGCCGATCGAATGGTGATCGCTCGGAAAACCGAAGCGGAAGCCAACGCATTGCAGATCGTCGCCTACGAAGCACAATTCAAAACGCTCGAGGCTCGAAAGCAACTCGAGCTAAACGATGACGAACTCCATCGGCAGCAGTTGGAGCGGGCTTCTCAAGAAGAACAACAAGCTTATGCATCCGCGAGCGATGCTTGGAAAAATACAGCGGATCGGTATCAAGAGGTTGAAACCCTTTTGGAAGGAAACCCACAAGCCAACCAAATCCGATGGTTGCGAGGAAGAGCCTTGGTCCGAGCTGGTGAAGTATTCAATGGCATCGAAGAGCTCCAAGCGACCCTGGACCAAGCAACCCGCGAACAGGAAACAAATGCTGGTCAAGCTGAAATGGCGTTGGCCACGGCCGCCCGCGAAGAACTTGCGGCGGCACATTACTACGGTGCAAGACTCCTGCGCGAAGAGGGACGATCCACCGAAGTATGGCGGCAAGTGTCGGAGACATCCCGGCAGCAGTTTCGCTTTTTGGCGGAAAAGACCTCGAAAGAGAAGGTGCCTGAATTGGCCAGCAACCTTCAACGCAACTTGGAGCGCGTGCTGGATTTGGAGCAACAAGACCGTTCGGAGCTCATCGGGCGACCGATTCCGAAAGAGTCACCGAGAGGTCGCAGGCCTGGCGATGGCGAGCCGGGCAAACGACCGGGAGTCGGTCCACCTCGCGGTGATCGACCGGGCAATGGTGCCTCGGGAATGATGGAAATAGGGGCCGGTTGGTAGTAAATGCGTACTTTGCGGATAGGCTGTGACTTTGTTCTGGTTGACTCACCGGACGGCTCGCACCGTTCCGCTACCAAATGTTAGCGGCAGGGCGCGAGCCTTCCGGTGATGCTCCAAACATTTTTTCAAAGACTAGGAGCGAAAGGCGACGATGGAAAAGTCCAATGCAATTGAAGCTTCAAACGCCCTTCGTTCCTCAGAGCGTGCCACCCAATTTCCGGTTTTTCCGATTTCATTCGCACATGCAAAAAAACATTTTCAAGAGAGTATGGTTCATGCGAATTAGCTTTTATGGTTCGATTGCTTTTTTCCTGATCCTTGAGTGCCCAATCGAAGCGCAGGTTCCAATGGTTCCGCTGCGGGCAGGGCTCACCCAATCATCGAGACCAGTTGAAGGCATGAATGGAACAGCCGCGACCGGGCAGCCTGGGGCAATGACTCCCGCGAAATCCATCAGGGCTGCGTTGAAGGATGAGGAGATCGCGTTGCTCAAGGCAGATTACGAATCGCTCTCGCCAGAAGACCGGGAAGCGATGGTGGCCACGTATAAAGATCTCGGCATCGATTTGCTGGTGGCGCTGGGGTTGAACAAACCCGAGGTCGATGCGTCCGAAGTCAACGCGGCTACCAAAACAACTGCTCCCAAGAACGACTTGCTCAAGGCGGTGAAGAAACTGAATTTTGCCAGGTCTGCTGACAAGGTTCTCGAAGCTCGGGCTCAGATGGGGCTCAAGGCGATTCCGTTACCAAGCGCATCGGCCCCGATCGACGAACAATCCAATTGGCTTCACTTGAATGTGCTCGCGGGTGAATGGCAGTCGCTCCAAACGTTCCTACGAGAACGAGCGGGCGACGACGCAGCGGAAATATACGCTCACGTCCTGCAGTCGACCAACCAAGGCGATCCTGGACTATTGCCCGAGGAGATCCTTGCAATTTCCGAAGCGTGTCCGGCAGAGCTCACCGAGTGGCAACTCACACTCTTGGCGCAATTGTTGAAGACAGCTGCTTCCCGTTCCAGCACCGGTCCCTTCTTGGAAAAAATGCGGCAGGGGACGACATTCTTTGGTCCACAAGAGGATGGACGTCGCGAGCGCACCGCAAAATTTTTATCCGATGCGAAACTCGCCGTCGAGGCTTATGCTTACCTTCCTGTCCTTGAGAAGGCGCGTGAGAAATCAGATACGCAAGCTCTCACGGCTCACGCGCGTTATCACGAGGCTCAAGCGGCGGCGATGGGGAATACGCCTCAAGCTCAACAGCAACAGCGAACTGCGTGGGATCTCTACTGTGAGATCGCTCTGATGGATAAAGCGGAGTTTGCTACGCGTCGCGAGGCAATGGGGCAAGCCATCGAGTTGTTGCCCAACATTCCGCCCGGGCCAGCAACGCAATGGTTGCAAAGTGTATTTGCAAACAAATCGCTCGCTCCAACGGGGTTGGAAGCCGTTGCGTTAAAAGCAATGCGGATCGGTAACGAAAAAATCGGGATTCAAGAACGTGCTTCGGCTATCTTGATGATGAAGGATTCGGTCGATGCCCTACTCAACGATGAGACAATCGAGCTGGCTCAGATGCGAGTCCCTTTGCGATTGCTCACCATGAGCCTTGTGTCGGCTGCCGAAGAGACCATTACCAAGCAAGCGCCCAAGGCTGGGGTGGCTCCCGAAACCACGTTGTTGTTGCGGGCACTACCCAGCGAGAAATGGCGAAGCCTCATCGAACCGAGCCTTGCCATTCGCGCTTTCAAGGCCTTCATTGGGATCGCCTTGAGCGCCGACAACACCGATATGGCTCTCGATTTCTTGGCCAAAGGAATCGAGCGGGCTCCCGGCCAAAGTATGGAAATGGCCGACGAATTCCTCAAGATCTGGATGCTGAGGCTCAATCCACAACCCGATCCAAGACGACCTCAGCAATTCTTCTTTATTGGAGGCCGACAGCAACAGCAGTCCGCTCCGTTAACGCGAGGTCGTCAAGATCGGAATCTCGATCGCCTGCAACAACTCTTGGATCTGCTCGACAAAATCAACGCCAACGGTCGATCCCTGGAACGAGTCGTGAGTGCCTTTGCGTTGTGTCATGGGAAAGCCGAAACGTTTCGTCGTGAAAGTGTGACGACTGTTTTGGGGCCGATCCCCGACCTATTACCTTCCATTTCAGCTCGTCTTGCAGAATCGATGCGGACTGGCCTCAATGGCGATTGGCGATCTCGCGACGTTCAGAAAGCGGCTGGTAACCAACGCAGCGACTCGGAAATTGAGGCACTGATCGAAGAAGGCTATCAACTGGCTCTCGACATGATCCACTCGGCGACTCACAAAGAACCGAACACGTGGCGTTATGCGATGACCAAAGCCGCATTGGCTTATGATCATATGCAGTTTCGACGGCAACACGACCAAGATGCCGCCACCCACAACGCATCCCGTCAAGAACTCTTTCGAGCATTTGGAGAAGCCGCCAAACAGTATCAGGCAGCCGTGATACGGGGTGAGTTGCGTGAGGATCCAGGCGTTTATGTGACTTGGTTCAGCATCTCGCTTGGATCAAGCGATTTGGGAGGGCTCAAAGCGGAGGACTTGCTCACCGAGGGTGCGGAGAACACGGAACAGATTAAGCTGATCCGCCAGCAATTGCTTGAGATGCCTGCAGAAATGGCCGCATCGCATCTTGGGGAGTTTGCTCGACGCATCATCGATAAGCTGCCGAGTCTAACTCCCGAGGTGAAACCGGGCGTCGTTCGTCGAGCAAACGAAATCGTTGGGGACCATCCCGCCGGAGCACTTCTCCGACAGACGCTCGACCTCTACGAAGATTTATTACGGAATGAAATTCACTTGCAGTTGTCCATCGATGGAACGGATCAAGTTGGAACGAAAGAGTTCGGTGCTGTTCTTTCGCTCCGCTACACAGCCGCAATCGGTCGCGAACTAGGTGGCTTCAATCAATACTTGCAAAACAATGTTTACAGCGTTGTTGCTGGGCGTTATCAACCCATCAACTTTCGGGATCGAATGCGAAAAACCATCGAACAATCTTTCGCGGAAGACATCGAGCTGATCAACATCGGTTTCTTCGACTCGATGAATCCGGCTCGATCGATTCAAGTAGAGGGTAAAAGTGGCTGGGAAGAGAAGCCGCTTTGTTACCTCGTCCTGAAAGCCAAAGATCCAAGTGTGGATCGATTGCCGACGCTTCAGTTGGACGTGAACACCATGGATGAGTCCGGAATGGTGGTCTTGCCCGTTGTCTCCAATAACGTGGCCATCGATGCGACCACAATCAAATCGAGCAGCAAGTCGACCAAGGTCCAACGCCCGATCCATGATTTAGAAGTGATGCAGACCATCGACACGCGCGCGGTCAAGTCCGCCAAAGACAAAGGTGTCACGGTGGAAATAACGGCTACCGGTCGCGGCGTTCTTCCGGAGCTCGAGCAATTGCTCAAAGGATTCGGAAGTGCGGTCGATGGTTACACGTGGAATCGAGACAAGACTGTCTCCGAGCCAATTCAAGTCCTTGGAATTGCAGCAGATGGCCGTGGCGGTTTGTACGGCCCGCAAGCAGCGGAGTCGTCCGACACCTACGTCGAAGCCGACTCCGATGGGTTGTTTCGCTTGCCCACGACTCGCAAGTGGATCGCCAAATTCGAGCCAACTTCTGTCACCAACAACAATAAGATTCTCGTGCCTACGCTCAATGATGCTCTAGAGGGTTCCCTCAAATCCGAGCAATTCGTCGACATGGATCTTGTCGCTATCGATTCGAAGACAATCCCAATCCAAGCTGTCGCAAAGTCGTCCGGAGCACTTATCTGGGGTTTGATTTTTGGTTGCCTCGCTCTGACCGCGTTAGCCTGGGTACTCGTGCGACGTACGAGCAAAGGCACCCATCCACAAGAGGATGGATTGCGGTTGCCCAAGGAGATCACTCCTTTCTCGGCGGTGATCACCTTGCAACGCTTTGCCAAAAACTATGCGACCAAGATGACACAGGAAGATCGAGGCCGTTTGCTTGCCGAAATCTCAGAGCTGGAGAAAAGTTACTTTTCAACGGATACCAAAGCCGACCCTCAGAAGGCCAAGGACACGTTGCATCGCTGGCACACGAAGCTCGGGGGGGGGCTCTCCACCTAGATTGCTTACTAAATGGTTCCGCCAACAAGAGATAGGTTCAAAATTCAGGCGGCGAGGCTCGCTAGAAATCGGACCGATAAATGGGGCGATGTTAAACGACTTTCCGCGTTGCGGTCTGTAGACATACTAGCGCAACGGATCGGACATGAAATTCGTACGTTTCTTGATTGCTCCCGTCCGCTATACTGCTCGTGGAGCTATTTTGAAGTACTAGGGAAGCGTTTGTGGAATGGACAAGGTCAGTGTCTGTGAAAAAAAATCGGGTAGGTAACGTCATCGTTTTGCCTCAGGATGCTCGCGCTGCTCAAGGCGTTTGGCTGCTATTGGGCTCCCTTAGCATTTTCTTCGTTTCGAGCATTTTATTGTATGTCGTTTATATTGCGATGCGAATTGCGCCGGATTCGGGGATGAAGCCTCACTCGTTCTTTTTGCCAAAGAGCTTTTTGCCGTCCACATTGCTGTTGGTTGGTGTGTCGGGCGCTCTTGAATGGGCCTTGAGGTCGGCGCAAAGAGACCGCGTCCAAGAGGTTAAGCGAGCCACCCTTTCGGCTTTCATTATGGGAATGCTCTTCATGGCCATTCAATCCGAAGGCATGTATCGATTGATTTACGCGGCTAATCAAGCCTCGTCATTACGGAACAGTGCCTATGCGCTAACATTCGTCCTTGCGCTGCTTCACGCACTACATGTCGTGGGCGGGATTGTGGGACTGATAAGCACTCTGTTCAATGCCAATCGTGAAAAGTATGACCATGAGCGACATTTTGGCCTTCGATTTTGTACCCTCTACTGGCATTTCTTAGATATTGTGTGGGTACTGCTCCTGGCCAGTTTCTTCATTTCCGTAGCGTTGATCAATCAAAAACCTTCGAGTGACGGGACCTTGGGTGAAAAAGCAAGCGACAGAATGGAAATGACGCGTGAGTAGAATCGATCGATCCGAAATGTTTCCTGACGCTCGTATTTTCTGTAGCCCGCAGGGCTAAAGGCTTGGGTAGCCCATTCGGCCATTCGGGGCGAAATGCAAACGCGGTGGCAAAATACCAAATGAGCGGAATAACTAGGCCCACCCATCGCTACGGGGCGTCGCGTATCGCCGGCACAAAAGCACTAACGGAGCACAAGGCAACCCTGTTTTGCAATTACAAGTCGTTGATCCGATTGATTAGTTGTCTTAGTCGTCCTAGGTTTCGTCGATTGAAATGCAGAATGAGTCTAGGAAGGCACTCGATCTCGGGTTCATTCAACTCCTCCGGCAATGCATCGCGTTGCTCAATTTTTCCAGACACCACTATCGCCGAGAACTCATCATTCAAAGCAGTTAGTTTGTCGGGGGTCAATTTCGAATTCATTCGAATAACCAACATATCTTTCACGTATCGCAGGCTGTGGTAGTTCCTGTAAAACGTCAGGATCTCTTCAATGGCCTCATCGTTGCTATGGGTAACACGATACAGATGGATATCCTCAGGGCTAATCAGCTTCTGTCTCAATAGCTGCTCCCGAAAAAACGTCTCAAGCCCCGACCAAAAAGTCCCACCCGGTTCGTCGAGCAAAATCAGCGGGAGCATCGTCTGCTTTCCCGTTTGCAACAGCGTCAGCACTTCGAGGGTTTCGTCCAGCGTCCCGAAGCCGCCAGGACAACAAACGACTGCGCTACACTCTTTGATGAACATCAGTTTGCGGGTGAAGAAGTATTTCAGTGTGACAAGTTTTGGGTCTCCATCGATATAAGGGTTGGCGGACTGCTCGAAAGGGAGCATGATGTTCAGCCCCATCGACATTTCACGTCCAGCACCTTTGTGGCCGGCCTCCATGATTCCACCACCTGCCCCCGTGATCGTCATCCAGCCATGCTCGGTCATGCGCCGTCCAAACTCTACCGTTTGGATGTATGCAGGATTGTCCGGATGAGTTCTAGCAGAACCGAAAACCGTGACCTTGCGACGACGACGAAATGGCTGGAAAACCTTGAACGCGTAACGCAGTTCGCGAAGCGTCCGACTTAGAATTTTCAAATCGCCGCGGGTCGTTCCATCCACGTGAAGTCGGTCGACTGTCCGCCGCATCATATCGATTAAGTCGTCGCTCTCAAGCGAAAACGGGGGCTCGTCGGCCGGTTGAGGTCTTGCCTTTTCGTCTTCGCCTAACGCTTCAGACTGAATCGGATTCTTTGGGGCTTCTGGGTCAATCATCGCCTATTCCTATTGATTTCCAAAATGAGAGGCCGACATTATAGCCCAAATCCGAGGGGTGGCATAACATGCGTAGCCCACATCGTTTAGAATTAGAGCGGGTTTCAATTAGACTTCATCCCCATTCCGGCGAATTCTACCTAGCCAAGATACCTCTCCATGTACAAAACACTGCGCTGCGCTATCCTCGTTTCCACTGTTGTGTTGGCCTTCGATCTGTCGATGGCAAAGAGCGATGAGCCTCCCATTAAAGTGATTGATGCCTCCCAAGGAAAAGCACCGTCGGATGCCATTGTTCTATTCGATGGACACTCCGTCGATGCTTTTGTTGGCGTGGATGGAAAGCCATGCACTTGGCCAGTCAAGGACGGAGTTATGACTGTTGGAACTAGCTTTATCGTCTCAAAGCTGCACTTTCGAGATGCCCAAATTCACGTCGAGTTTTCGGTACCCGCGAATGGCCACGGCAACAGCGGACTGTATATTCATGGGCATTATGAAATGCAGATTTCCAACACAGCTGGCTCCACCGAGCCGAGCAAAGAAGTCATCGGTTCGCTTTATAGGTATGAATTGCCTTTGGTGAATGCTGGCAGGCCCGCCAACGAATGGCAGTCGTATGACGTCATCTACCGTGCTCCTCGCTACAAGGATGGCAAGATTATCGAACCTGGCACCGTGACTGCACTCTTGAACGGAGTGCTGGTCCAGAACCAAGTATCGTTCACCGAGCCGCGTTCGCCGTATACGCCTTACGTCTACAACAAAACTCCCTACACACTGAAAATTCTAGAAAGCCTCAAGCGAACGGATTCGGGGCCGTTGTATTTGCAAGACCATCAAAGCCCGGTCCGATATCGGAGCGTCTGGATTCGTCCGCTCGACGAGCATAACAGTGAGTTTCAGTACAATGCCGTTGATAAGTAGATACGGAATCATCATGTCCAATAGCAGAAATGAAACTCAACTTCGTCGAAAGTTCCTTCAAGCTTCGACCGCAGCGGGCGCGGCGTTGGCTGGAGCGGGAATGGTCACAGGAATTCATTCGTCGCTTGCGAGAGCACAACCAACTCGATCCGCCAATGAGAGGCTTGGGGTCGGAGCGATTGGCCTTCGTTATCAAGGGAGCGTCATTGCCAACAAAGCACAGTTGTACGGTGACATCGTTGCGGTCTGCGACGTCGATCAAAATGTATGCGATCAAGCCAAAGCCGCGTTTGGCAGCACTCCTTTCAGTTGCGCCGATTACCGCGATTTGATCAAACGCAAAAACGTGGATGTCATCACGATCGGAACACCCGATCATTGGCATACCAAGATGGTGATCGATGCTTGCCGAGCAGGCAAAGATGTCTACTGCGAGAAGCCGCTAACACTGACCGTTGCAGAAGGGGAACAATTAGTGAAGGTGGTGAAGGAAACAGGCCGTATCGTCCAGGTAGGTTCCTGGCAACGAAGCGATGAGCGATTTCGACTCGCGGTAGAAATGGTGCGAGCGGGTCGAATCGGTAAACTGAAGAAAGTCGACGTGGTTCTGGGCAAGAACGCCGTGAGCCAGTCGTTCCTACCCCGGACGCCTCCCAAGCATTTGAACTGGGATTTGTGGCAAGGACAAACACCTGCTGTTCCCTATATCGAAGAGCGTTCACACTATACCTTTCGCTGGTGGTACGAATATTCCGGAGGACAGATGACCGATTGGGGTGCCCATCATATTGACATCGCGCAATGGGCCATCCATTCGTTGCCGATCGAAATCGCTGGAACCGCGAAGTTCCCCAGCGTCGAAAATGGATTCAACGTACCAATCGATTTCGAGGTCGCGTGTCAATATGCGAACGGCGTCGTCCTGACAATCAAAGATAACGGCGAGAATGGCATCCTGTTTACAGGCGATGCTGGACGGATCTTTGTCAATCGAGGCAAAATTGCAGGTGCACCCGTGGAAGCACTCGAAAGCAATCCCTTGCCAAGAGACAAATGGACGCTCTACCCCTTTGACAACCTCGACCGACCGCCGCGATCTGGCAAATTGGACGCGATCATCAACCACATGGGAAACTTTTTCGATTGCGTGGAGTCACGAAAAGCACCCATCTCGGACATTGTTAGTCAACATCGCAGCGTTTCGACATGCCACCTTGCGAACATTGCGCTGCGGTTGGGCCGATCGCTCAAATGGAATCCGGACCAAGAGCAGTTTATTGATGACGCTCAAGCAAACCAGTGGCTTCGCCGTGACCAACGGAAAGGCTATGAAACGGATGTTTGATCTCCCTCTCACCCCTTTCAACGTGACTTCCTCGACTTTGCCGGACCAGCCGGACCAATTGATTGCTCGGGAGGGTGAGGCCACCCCTCTAAACATATTTTTCTCGACTTTGCCCAATCCATTGCTTGCTTGGGAGGGTGAGGCTCCTGCCGAACCATGGCGTCGTAAGCTCGGCAGGAGCCTCGCTCTCCCATTGATTGCTAAACCATTACAGGTTTCAATAATGTTGATAAGGGTGGCCTAGCTCTCCGCGAGATGTTGCATAAAATCCTTTCCTTCGAAAAGAACTGTTTGTATGACCATTGACCGTCGAAACTTTCTTGCTGCCTCCAGCGCCACAACTGCGGCCCTGCTGGCAACGACGCAAGCGATAGCCACCACTTCCCCTCAACCTCGAACCGAATCCAAAACTATGTCGCAACCCAAAGTCCTGGTTATTGTCGGTGATGCCACCGAAACGGTTGACACGCTTTACCCATTTTATCGATTGATCGAAGGTGGCTACCAACCTGTGGTGGCTGCTCCAGAAAAGCGCCGTTATCAAATGGTTCTTCACGAAGTGAAACCCGGTTGGACGATCACCAAGGAGTGGGAAGGCTACTCGATCGAAGCGGAGATTGCATTCAAGGATGTAAAACCGGAGGAGTACGCTGGCATCTTCTTTAGCGGCGGCCGTGCGCCGGAGTACATTCGGGAAGACCAGGACCTGTTGCGCATGACCCGATGGTTTTGGGACAACAAAAAGCCATGTGCGAGTGTCTGCCATGGAGTCGAAATCCCAGCCCGAGCCGGCATCGTCAAAGGATTGCGTATGGCGACGGTCGCCAAGTGCAAATTCGATCTCGAGGTTTGCGGCGGTATCTACGTCAACGAACCTTGCGTTATAGACAAGCATATGTACAGTGGACGGACCTATCACGACAGCGGCTACTTTGTTGGACCTTGGATCAAAGCCTTGGACGAATCGGTTGGTCGAAAAAGTTAATAAGCCGGCTAGGAAGCGGCGAACAAGCACTATCGAGCACTATGAAAATCAAACGAATTTTTGCCCACCGCATTGAACTCCCACTTGTCGAGGGAACCTACAAATGGTCTGGTGGCAAATCCGTTTCCGTGTTCGACAGCACCATTGTCGGTGTCGAAACAGATACGGGATTGATCGGATATGGCGAAGTCTGTCCGCTAGGGCCCTTCTATCTGCCAGCGTACGCGGAGGGAGTTCGAAGCGGCCTTCGGGAGTTGGCACCGCATTTGATCGGCTATGACCCTAGGGAGCTGGCCAAACTAAATCACCGAATGGACGCCGCCCTCAAGGGCCATCCGTACGTCAAATCCGGAATCGATATCGCTTGCTGGGATTTGCTGGGCCTGTCCACCGGACTGCCTGTTTGCGTATTAATGGGTGGTCGGTTCGGCGAAAACGTGCGGCTTTATCGCGCGATATCTCAAGAGGCTCCGGAACAGATGGCTGCCAAAGTCGCCGGATATCGCGCCCAAGGCTATACCCGTTTTCAATTGAAGGTGGGGGGCGATCCCGACCTGGATATCGAGCGAATTCACGCAGTGCGAGGGATGTTGCTTGCTAGCGATCGATTGGTTGCAGATGCAAATACCGGCTGGACGCAGCATGAAGCCATGCGAGTGGTCCGAGCCGTTCGAGATGTAGATGTGTATATCGAACAACCTTGCTTGACGTACAGCGAATGCCTATCCGTTCGACGTAATACAGATCATCCGTTTGTGTTGGATGAAAACGTGGACAGCCTGGAAATGCTGCTTCAAGCAAAGGCAGATCTTGCGATGGATGTGGTCAATTTAAAAATAAGCAAGCTTGGTGGACTCACCAAAACGAAGCAGGCTCGCGATTTATGTGTGAGCATGGGAATCGCCATGACCCTAGAAGATAGTTGGGGTGGGGACATCACAACGGCTGCTATCGCACATCTTGCCCACAGCACGCCCGAAGAGTACCGCTTCACCAGTACAGACTTCAATAGCTATGTTACGGTAAGTACCGCCCACGGAGCTCCTGAGCGAGTCAATGGATTCATGTCTGCAAGCACCGACGCAGGGCTTGGAATCAAACCAAAACAAGATACCCTTGGCCCGGTGGTCGTAGACGTATCTTAATGCCTTGACCTACGGCTCGACCACTTTTTTGGCGGCAGTTTGGTAACCCGATGCGTAAGGGCTTGTTGCTTTAATGGTACGACGGACTTCCAAGTCCGTCGAATTCCCCATTGACGGACTTGGAAGTCCGTCGTGTAGCCCTTACTCAATAACGACTTCACTAAAGCAACAAGCCGGTAAGCGAGGGATTGCAGTTGGCACCTCGCTTACGGGCACGGGTTACCATTGCGTGGCACTAGCGCGCGTGCTCGTGAATCCATGGGCGAGACGCCCATGCCACTTTCGAATACCCCTTCTCACAATCCATTAAAGCAACGGGCCGGTAAGCGAGGGACAATTTCGCCGGTCCCTCACTTACGTATCGGGTTATAATTGCCAAATGCGCAACATTTTTGCGCACTAGTGCACACTATTGTGCGCACTAGCGTCCGCCGGTGTCACGGTTTCCAAGATACCGCATGCAGACAAGAACATGTTTTTTTGTCGACGCCCACATGGAAAGCCGAGCCTGTCACGATCGATGACGATATAGTCCGCTATCGCGTCTTATGCGATCAATGCGATTTCGCTTTATCCTCAAACCAGATACGCGTTTGCTCTTTACGACACAGCCGACAAAAGTCAATGAAGTAGGCACATTCCATGTGCCGTCCACCTAGAATCCCAGCTATATGTCGACGGCGAACGGCACGGCGGAGCGTGCCTGCTACTTTGGTGGCGAACGGCACGGCGGAGCGTGCCTGCTACTTTGGTGGCGAACGGCACGGCGGAGCGTGCCTGCTACTTTGGCTGGCTGGGAGCAAACTCGCTAACCGTGAAAGTTTAAGAGAAGCCGTTCATAGGTCATTTCATCGATTGCGTACTTGACTCCTTCGCGACCAAGTCCGCTGGCTTTAACTCCCCCATAGGGCATCGAATCAAAACGCGTGTTGGGCGTGTCATTGACGATGACTCCACCTACCTCGAGCGTCTCCCATGCTTGCCAAGTATGATTCAAACTGTCGGTGAACAAACCCGTTTGCAAACCAAACTTCGAACGGTTTACTCGCAACAAAACTTCATCGAAATCGTCAAAGGGTTCCGCGATCAGGACTGGCCCAAACGCTTCGTCGCAACACAATGCTTGATCTTCCGGAACATTAACCAAGATCGATGGTGTCACGACCGATGTGCCCGGAATCCGCTTTGCAGCAAGCAGTTCGCAAGCCCCGGCTGCTTTGGCTTGTTCGATCCATCGCATGATCCGATCGGCTTCGGTATCGTCGATCATGGGTCCCACTAAATTCTGTTCGTCCGAGGGAGAACCCGTTTGTACCATGGACGCTTGTTTCACAAGCTCATCCAGGAGCTCTTGATAGATGGATCGGTGGATGAGAAGCCGTTGGAGACTGATGCAACTTTGGCCGCTTTGCCCAAAGGCGGCGGTGATCAAGCGTGGCACGATGGACTTATACGGATAGTCTTTGTCGACGATGCAACATGCGTTACCCCCCAGCTCAAGACATATTCGTTTGCGGCCGCAGTCTCGTTTCATTTGCCAGCCAACTTGGTCCGAACCGGTAAAAGATAACATTCCAATTCGATCGTCCGTAACCATGGACGCAGCCGCTTGACGCGACGAGGGCAAGATCGAGAACGAGCCGTCGGGCATCCCGCTATCGATCAAGATATCTCCGAGCATGAGCGCACAAACCGGCGTCCAAGAAGCGGGTTTGAGAATGAAAGGGCAACCGGCGGCAATGGCGGGCGCCACTTTGTGGGCAACGAGATTGAGTGGAAAGTTAAAGGGCGTGATCAAGCTGCAAAGTCCAATGGGAAATCGGCGAGTCATACCGGTGAATCCGTTTCCTCGCATGGAACCGTCCATCGGAAGAACTTCGCCGTGGAGTCGAGAAACTTCTTCCGAGGCCAATTCAAAGGTTTCAATGCACCGATCGACTTCGAGTCGTGCGGCGAGGATAGGTTTGCCCGCTTCCTGAACCAGAGTCCCAACAAAATCCTCTTTCGATTGCTTGAGTCTCGAAGCACAATGAATCAAAATTCGTTTTTTTTCTGCTGCGGACAAACGCTGCATGGCATGCTTGGCTTGGCATCCCGCGTCGATGGCGCGATCGAAATGATCCGCGTTTGCCAACGAAACCGTTGCGAATGTCTCCCGAGAGTACTTGTTGGTGACAACAAGATCTTGGTTTGGAGTCAGGCAGCGGCCTGCCAAAATCATCGGAAATTTTTGCATGGATTTGTCGGGTTGGAGTTCGCAGCTTGAAACATTTATTTGCAACCAGGATAAACTAGGGTTCAGCCAAACTACTCTACCAAAAACGCCTCGTCTTGTTTGTTCGGTCAATGTTTCTATTCGACAACCCGGTTCTGCAACGCGAATTGATCTCAAACCTGAGAGCTCCACGCGCATTCCTTTTGATGCTTGTGTACCAAGTTGCATTGGCAGCAGTGGTCCTGATCGCCTATCCACGTGACGTCAAGATCGACTTGAGTCGAGAGTCCGCTTCGGCCCAGCGATTGGTCGACTTCTTTTTTGTCGGTCAATTTGCAATTGCTTCGCTCATGGCTCCCAGTTTCACTGCCGGGGCGATCACTGGAGAAAAAGAGCGCAAGACTTATGAGATGCTTTTGGCTAGCCCGTTGCGACCGTGGGCGATCGTGACCGGCAAGCTCATCGCGGCACTTGCGCACCTGGTTGTGCTGGTGTCTGGTTCGCTCCCCATCATTATGCTTTGCTTGCCGCTTGGGGGTGTGTCTATCTTTGAGTTGTTGGCTGCCTATATCGGACTGCTGTCGGCTATCTTTCTGTTCGGTTCGATCAGCATATTCTGTTCTAGTTATTTCAAACGAACCAGCGCATCGTTGGTTGTCAGCTACGTTCTGATCTTGCCGATTCTCATTACGGGAGTTGTGATGTGGCTCCTCTTGGCGCAGCAAGCAGAGTTACGATTGCTCCTGACCGTTACCATTGTGCCGGTGGTATGCTTGGCGGCTAGCTTTACCATGTTGGCCGTTACCGCTCGCCGATTACTGTATCCGCCGGACGTTGGCAGTCAGGGGAGCGAAGTGGTCGATTTGGAGCAGGAACAGCGCGAAGCGGTGGGGCTCGTCATTCAGCGCGACCAGTTCCCTGACAACCTATTCGCACCACCGCGCCGCAAGTCGTTGATGGCAGACGGCACAAATCCGGTTTATGACAAGGAGATGCACGCGGAGCTATTTAGCCAAGGGACCTTGATGCTCCGATTGGTGATTCAGCTCAGCATGGTGTTGGCAATTCCGTTGATGGCCGTTCTGCTGTTTATTTGGCCAAGCCGAGCGTCGTACTACGTTGGGTTTGTGTTGATCTTCAACATCTTGGCTGCCCCGGTGTTCACGGGGGGGAGCATTTCGAGCGAACGCGAGCGGCAAACCCTGGACTTGCTTTTGACAACGACCATTTCGTCATGGCAAATCATGTGGGGAAAACTGTTGGCAGGTTATCGGGTATCGGCGGTATTGACTGGTTTTTTGATGTTCCCATTGTTGCTTTCTTGTCTGAATTTTCCGATGGTCACGAGCAATTGGAAAGCCTTGATTGTGTTCGCATTGATCTGCGTGGCGGCATCCATCTTTAACTCCGTGCTGGCGTTGTTCATGTCGACACTGCTTCGCAAGACCAGTACCGCGATGATGATGAGCTACATTGTGTTGCTCGTTCTGTATTGCTTACCGATTGCGATCTATTTCCTTGTTTGGAGTTTTTCGCCTGATCTCGATCCTAAAACAGCGAAACTTGCGTATGACAGCGTCGAGAATTATCGATTCCTTGGCATAGCGAGTCCCCTGATGGCCGCCGATAGCACGCCGTTCTCGGCGCTCGATTCCGGGAGCGAAGGCGTTTCAGCCAAGGTAGGTTCGTGGATTTTGGTGGTTGGGTACTTCCTCGTGACCATATGCTCCACGTTAATGTTAATGCTGATTACCATGTGGATGTTTACTCGGCGGTGGAAACTCACTGGTCTTGGTTAGAAAGCCGTCTTATGCAAGATTCGTATTTTCGAGTCTGGTCGATATTCTTAGGATTGGTGATATTCATCGCGGGCTCGATGAGCTTGCTTGGTCGATTTGAGCCAGTAGCACAACTCGACACGGCAGGGTACCGCGATTTCCCTGTCGATCGATTGGATAACGCTCTCAACAGTCAGAGGACCTTTGTTTATCCACTGATTCTCAAAGCCTTCCAGTGGCTGTTCGGTTCGAATGCGTTGCTTCCGTTTTTCCAGTATTCCGTATCTGCACTGGCGAGTGGAACATTCATGCGTACGCTCATGCGGTGCGGTTGGCAACCCGGTTTGGCATTGGGGGCGACGCTCCCGATGATGACAAGCTTAATGGTGTTGGACTATACCCACTTGGTAACGCCCGATCTGGTTGCGCAATCGTTCGCGATACTTGCGGTTTCCTCATGGCTGTCGATCCTGCACAAGGGAGGTGGATTGTTGCAGTGGGTATTGTTAGGCACCTGGATCTTTTTTGCGTATCAAACCAAACCCGCCTATTTATTTTTATTAGTCTTCGTGCCGGTTGGGGGTGCAATTGCCCGTTGGTGGTTATTTGCAGAACAAAGAGATAGTTTGGTTTTAGGGGTCAAGTTGGCGATTGCGAGTTTCGTTCCGTTCTTGGGCTGGTGTACGTTGCGATGGGTACTTGTAGGGCATTTCGGTTTGGTTGCGTTTGGTGGATACAACATTGTCGGTATTGCGGGACAATTGCTGCAAAGGGAATGGGTGGATGAGCTTACAGCAGACGTTCAACAGTTAGCCCGGGAGATTCTGGAGCGGCGCGAGCAGCGAAAGGATTGGAGCAGCAAGATCAGTTACTCTACCTATGAGTCGCAGTACAACCCCATGGTCTGGGAGATAGCCGTACCGGCCGCCTCGAAACTGTATGGCAACGACTCGCGTGCGATGAACTTTGAGTTGTCACGCTTTTCTAAAGAAGTCATTGCGACCAAGCCGGTGAGCTACCTTATTTGGCTTGCGCTCGCCGCCAACAATGCGTTTAAGCAGTGCTTGGAGTTAACGATTCTCAACCCGATGGTCACTCTGTCGATGTTTGCCATGTTGCTACTGCATTCGTTTCGCTGGCAGTTGCGTAAAAGCAAAACTTCGGCGACAGCAATGGAGGACATTCGCTCGGATCAAGCTTATCAGACCATTGTTTGGTTGGGGATCGGTTATGCGATGTGCAATTTAATGCTGGTGATTTTGGTCGAAACACCCATTTCTCGCTATTGTGGACCGGCGGCTGTTTTCATTTCATCGCTACCGGTGATGTTAGCGGTGAGTATGTTTCGTTGGAACAGTAGTCTACGAGCGAACCAGGTAATACATGATTGACTACAACACGCGTTTGGTAATTCTCTGCGCTGGCTTGCTCGGCGTGATCTCGGGAATGGTGGGGGTCTATTTGATTCTCCGCAAACGCTCGTTGATTGGGGATGCAGTTTGCCATGCTGCGTTGCCAGGGCTTGCGGTTGCGTTCTTGATTCAGGTTTCGCTGGGAGGAGATGGTAAGAACCTTGGCTGGTTGCTGCTTGGAGCAGGGTTGTCGGGCACTGCTGGTTCGCTCGCAATCCTGGTACTGCGTCGCTGGACGAACTTGAAAGAGGACGCGGCGCTGGGAATCGTGCTTAGCGTTTTCTTTGGGTTAGGCATGGCACTATTTAGTGTTGTTCAGCAGTTTCCTCAAGGCAATGCTGCCGGTCTAGAAAACTTCATTCTCGGCAAGACAGCTTCGATTGTTGCCACCGATGCAAAGATGTTGATTGTGGCAGCACTGCTCGTTGTCGGTGCACTTTTGCTTTTTCGCAAAGAACTCCAGTTGCTGTGCTTCGATAGCCTGCTCGCATCTGCACAGGGATGGCCGGTGCTTGCAATCGATTTTGTGCTTCTTGGGTCCGTTCTGATCGTTGTCATCGTCGGCGCGAATATCGTCGGTGTCATACTGGTCATTGCATTGATCGTTATCCCACCCGCGTCTGCAAGGTTTTGGACCCACTCGTTGCCCAAGACCATTTTGCTCAGCGGTTTTTTTGGTGCCTGCGCCGGGATCATCGGAGCACTCAGTAGTCTCTTAATCGATCGAGTACCTTCCGGGGCTGCCGTTGTGCTCGCAGCCAGCGGATGTTTTTGCATCAGCCTAGTGTTCGGTTTTGAACGAGGGTTGCTGTGGAGAGTATGGCGTCTTGGTCAACAGCGATCGAAGACAGACCAAGTCCACGTGTTGCGGGCGATTTACGAACTGCTGGAATCGAAGGGGCTCGCGCCACAGGGGCATGCTCAAATGCGTTCTGAGCCCGCGAATCTATCGGAATTGGTTCTTATGCGAGCTTGGTCGCCGTCGCGGTTGAAATCGGCCGTCCGCAAGATTCAGGGACAAGGATGGGCTGCAATCAACTCCGAAGGAAATGCGGTTTTGACCGCCAGCGGGATCCAGCAATCCATGCGAGCCATCCGAAAGCACCGTTTGCTCGAACTCTACTTTTCACGCTGGGCAGATTTGACACCGGATGCCATCGACCGAGCAGCGGACTACACCGAACATACGTTGGATGACGATTTGCTAGCCCAGCTAGAGAGGGATGCCATCGTGATGGGCGAGTCCATTGAATTGCCGAAAAGCGTACACCCCATCCGCTAGCCAGTGGCAAACAAAGTCGATGGAGTCCATAATGGCGTTCGCCCGATGGCGTTCGCTAGTGCTCTGCTATTATGTTGTGCTGCTTGCTCAAGGAAAATTTCTGTGAATTTCACTTCTAACTCTTTGGCTCAACTTGCATTGATCATTCTGTCGACCGCGACGAGTCTGTTTTTCACGGATCCAGATTTGCGAGTTGCCGATCCCACGTCGCCATTTGATGGAAAGACCTTTGCCGCGTGGACGACCCTCGATGGCAAGCCCGTTTCAGGAGGTTGGGAAATAACCGATGGAGTGATACACCTAAAGAAAGAAAAGGGACGAAGTGGGCACCTTGTCACGCGTGCTGAGTACGGTGATTTCACGCTTGAATTCGATTGGAAGATTGCGGTGGCAGGCAATAGCGGCCTGAAGTACCGAGTCCGCTCCTATGGCAACAAAGTACTTGGACTTGAGTATCAGATTTACGATGACTTAGGAGCAAAGAACAAGGTGGCTCCGAAGAATAGTGTGGGATCGCTTTACGATCTTTATGAGCCGAATTCAGCTAAGCAAGTGAATCCAGCGGGCGAGTGGAACCATGCCAAAATCGTTGTTCAAGGAAAACGTGTCGAACACTGGCTCAACGGCAAACAGATAGTCGCAGCCACGATTGGCGATGAAGAATGGAAAAAAAGGGTGGAGGCGAGCAAGTTCAACGATGCGCCTGAGTTCAGTCTCAATCCGAGAGGTAAGCTGATGCTAACCGATCACGGGAGCGAAGTTTGGTACCGCAACTTTGTGTTCGAAACCAAGGATTGATTTTTGCTGTTTTAAAATCCATTTCCCCAACATTAATCATTCTTAAACCAGAAGAGACGCGGAGTTCAGTACGATGTTTCCGAAGCCATCTATTGGGGGCGCTCCAACTGAAACAAATCCTGCGTTCGACACCAGTACTCGCCACCCAACCTTGCAATCGCATGGATTTTCCTCGGGTCGGGCATCCCCTGGCTGTCCAAAACGTCATCCTGCACATGCATTGTCACAATCTGGCCGATGATCAAATTGGCTGAGATAGGACCACTTCCAACCGGGATGATTTGCATCAACTTGCACTCCAATGCAAACGGCACATCCGCAAGTCGAGGTGGCCGAACGCTCGTCGATGGAATCGTCGCTTGACCTGTCAAATCAATTTCGCTCTCGTCCGTCGCAAGCGGTTTGCTCGACAGATTGATCCAGTCCGCATGCTTCTCGGTCGAGGCATTGATCACAAACTCGCCGTTGGCCTCAATGTTGACAAGCGTATCTTTCTTGCCTCCATCGCGTTTGAGCGTTGGCGAAAAGACGACGACAGGTGGATTTGCCCCGAAAGCATTAAAGAAGCTGAACGGTGCTAGATTCACGACGCCCGATTCTGAAATCGTTGTCACCCAAGCGATCGGGCGTGGAGTAACCAAGCCTACCAGCATATGGTAGACATCCATTACAGGAGTCTGCGAGACATCGATCCTCATTTGTTATTCCAACCAGGAGTAAGGGTAATTTGGGTCATCCAATGAAACTGCTGCCGCTGCGACATGCAATGGACGAAACGTGTCAACCATCACCGCCAGTTCATCGGTCGATTTGGCCGGTCGACTGGTTACGATCGTTCCAGGATGCGGCCCGTGTGGGATTCCATGTGGATGCAATGTCAGGGAACCGATCTCCACACCTCGGCGGCTCCCGAACTGCCCTCGAACATAATAGAGCACTTCATCCGACTCGACATTGCTGTGCGCGTAGGGCACCTTGATCGCCTGAGGATGCGTGTCAAGCATTCGCGGTGCAAAAGTGCAGACCACGAAACCAGTCGCTTGAAATGTCTGATGAATGGGCGGGGGCTGATGGATCGTGCCCGTGATCGGCTCGAAGTCATCGGCGTTGAACGTGTACGGATATACCATTCCGTCCCAACCGACGACGTCAAACGGATGATGCGCCATGATGTAACGCGTCCAATCATCGCCATCCTTGATGCGAATCGGAAACTCACCTTCCTCGTCCTCAGTCAGCAGTTCGGAAGGGCCGTGTAAATCCCGCTCGCAAAACGGAGCCCCCAATCGAAACTGACCATCGGGATTCAAATAACGCGGAGGAAATCCGATATCACCCACCGCTTCGACAACCAATATCTGAGGAGACTCGAGTTCCAGATCGAAATCCATGCGGTAGGTAGTGCACTTGGGAACGACGATATAGTCCATGGGTCGAAACGACAAGGAACCAAACATCGTTACCAAGCGGCCACTGCCTCGATGTATAAATAACAATTCATCGGCTTTCGCATTTCGATAGAGCTCTGCTTGGTTTTGCGCAGGTCGACACCGATACAAAATAACATCCGAGTTGATCAGCATTGGAACCCGACCCGTCACGGGATCACCGAACGGCTCCAATTGCGACGATTTCAAATGAACATGCCGCAACGTTTTCCAATCGGCCAGTTCGACTTTAGAATTTCCAGCGGATTCGATACGCACGACACGCGTAGGGGGCTTCAAATGGTAGACGATACTGTAGGCTCGGCTGAATCCTTGTGTCGTGATGACTTCTTCGTAATAGAGTCCTTCATTTCGGTAACCAGGAACGTTTGGATGGATCGTGTGACGCTTGGGTGGAATGGAACCAAGCTGCATGTACTTTGGCATTGGAATATCCTTTTAAACCGAGTTCTTTTGTCATGGCAATCGCGACGCGATACGATTTTCCAAAACACCAATGCGTTCGATCTCCAATTGGACAACATCGTTTGGCTTGAGCCACCCACCCGTCACGGCTGGCGTCAGCTCCAGAATGCAGCCGGAGCCTACCGTTCCTGAACCGATGACGTCGCCCGGCATCAACCGCGTGTCTCGACTGGCATGCGCAAGCAATTGCGGCCAAGTCCAGTACATACTCGCTGCGTTGCCACGCGAGACTACTTTGCCATTGATCGAAGCGGACATTTCGAGCTTTAATCGTCCTTGATCGTAGCAATCTCGAAGCTCTTCCAATGGGATCATGTGTGGTCCGAACGAATTGGCGAAGTCCTTTCCTTTGCTTGGCCCCAAGCCAACCGCCATTTCATTACGCTGCAAATCGCGCGCCGACCAATCGTTGTAAATCGTGAACCCCGCGACACAATCCATGGCCGAATCGTCCGCTCGAAGATCGCTCACTTCGGTTCCGATGATGGCCGCAATTTCCAATTCGAAATCCAACTCCTGTGTACTGCGTGGCGTGTAAACCAGGTCGCCGTGCCCAATCACCGAGGCTGGGTTGGAAAAGTAAAACACGGGAATTTCATACCACTGTGCCACCATCGCAAGTCCACGCTGTGCGCGGCATGTTTTCACATGCTGCTCAAAGGCATAGAAATCACGAATAGTTCGTATCGGTGGAATGGGCAATGGCATGATCAAGCCCCTTTCCCGTTATCCAAAAAAACCGTCACAGCGTTCCTCGCGAATCCTGCTCGCGTTCAATCGCTTCGAACAAGGCTTTGAAATTCCCTTTGCCAAAACTCTTAGAACCTACGCGTTGAATGATTTCGAAGAATAAGGTGGGACGATCTTGTACTGGCTTGGTAAAAATTTGCAGCATGTACCCTTCGTCATCTCGATCGACGAGAATTCCGAGGTCAGCCAGCTCTTGGATATCCTCCTTGATGTTGCCAATGCGGTCGCCAAGCGTTTCGTAGTAGGTCTTTGGAACACGAAGAAACGAAACATCATTTGCCTTCAGTGCCCGAACCGTTTTGATGATGTCATTCGTGGCCAACGCGATATGCTGAACTCCTGCTCCGCCATAGAAATCGATGTATTCCTCGATCTGGCTTTTGCGGCGACCATGGGCCGGTTCATTGATCGGGAATTTGATTTTGCCCCGCCCGCTTTGAACCACCTTGGACATCAACGCCGAATACTCGGTTGAGATATCTTGGTCATCGAAGGATACCAATTGCTCAAAACCTAAGACACGACGATAAAATTCGACCCATTCGTTCATGCGACCTTCCTCGACATTGCCGACGATATGATCGATGGCAAGCAATCCGGTCGCATGATATGTTGCGGGATTGTATCGCGACGGATCGATTGGATCGAATCCCGGTGCAAACGCTCCCTTGTAGTTGTCCCGATTGACGAAAGTGTGTGTCGTGTCTCCGTAGGCACGAATCGATGCGTATTCGTATAGCCCGTATTTATCTTCGATTTTGCGAGGACCGATCACGCCGACCGCTCCGCGTTCCACTGCTAGATTGTAAGCGAGTTTCACATCATCGACTTGTAATGCAATATCCGAGACCCCATCCCCATGCAAAATCAATCGGGATGAATCCGGATGATTTGCTCTCAAGGGTGACATCAAGACAAACGTGATTCCGCCTTGTTGAACGACATAACCCGCTTCGTGTTTGACTTTTGTTTCTAGCCCCGCGTAGGCTACAACATCGAATCCATAGGCATTTCGATAGAAATAGGCAGACTGGCGAGCGTTACCGACAAAAAATCGAACGTGATCGATTTTGCGAAGAGGCATTTCATCAACCGCGTGCATGGATCTGATCTTTGACAAACGAGTCGCATGAGTTTCCTTCGATGAAGCGACCTTTATTTTAGGCGAGGAGTTGGTCTAAAAGAGTCGCGACGAGACCTTGCGAACAGGACCGGCGATGTAGCCAGGGTTGTTTTGCATGGCAATGCCCGAAGCAAGATCGCTGTTGGCTGCCGTGACAACCACCGACATTGGATACGCTGCGACTCCATTGGGTGGATAAAGATAGACTTCCCAAATATCGACAATCCCCGACTGAACCGCTGAGAGCTGGAGTTGCAATCTAGCGATTTGCATCATTTCGAATTGCTGCTGCTGTTGCTGATAGGCCGATGCTTGAGACTGAAGATAGAGTGCATGCTGACGCTGTTGTTCTTGCGTGTTCTCCTGAGGGCCCTGGGCGGCTACCCACTTATCCCAGGACGGTTGCAACGTCTTTAAATCTTCGTCGACAAAAATAAAGAAGGGTAGAGCGTATTCGTCGCCATTGGAAAGCTCAAACAGTACGCCTTCGCATTTGAATGTTTTGGATTCTCCTCTGAGACTTGCTAACCAAGTCGTGAACTGGCGATCATCGACAAATTTTTTGCCTTCGAAGTATTCGACAATGTGAGGAATTAGTTTTCGATAGATCTCAGGCAGGTTTTCCAATGGTCGATCATTCACATAGACTTTACCTCTACGCCGTTGGATCGTCACATCTTTCCTGGCAAAATCAACGACTTTGCCGAGAACCGTCAACCCGTTTCGCAATTTCCAAGAGTGCTTATCTCCATCCCCTTTGATCTTGTTGGTGACCTCCTCGGATTGGATGTACTTGAGATCCGCTTCCGAAAGCTTGTCGATTGGAAACGCGAGCAACTCTCGCCCCTTGGTTGGCTTATCGAGCTTGATTACAACTTCCTTGTCGTCCAGCGCGATGAGTGCTCCGGTCACTTTGTAACTGCCGGTGTTGTCCGTCCACTCATGGGCTTGGCCCCAACCACCGAACAAAACCAACAACGAAGTGGCTGCGAGCGAGTTGAGTCGTTTGCGATGCGATGAATTAATTTTGGTGGAAGTCATGATGAATATGTTGGCTCCTCAGTTGTTTGACCGATCTTGATACGAGTCGATCCGTAAAATCGACTTATCTCGATACAAGTATAGCAATTCATGATAACTTGCACACATTCCTTTGCCAGACAAGGACGCGAAATCCTTTTTCGGAACGGAGAGGATCGCTGCGAACCGGGCAGCAACAACTTCATTTGGCAGGAAGCTTTTTAAAAACTGGGCCTACTCGCGTCCCAAGAATGTCTTTCGGAGCCACGCATTCTTGCGTCGCTCCAGCTCCATGATGCGCCCAAAAAAGGATTGCGATTGGACGGGAGCTGGACTGTCGACCATTGCTTTTTGCTTCGCGATTTGACTAGCATTTGCGACCTGCGTCGAGTTCTCGCGGCGAATTTGGCCTGCATTGGCAAGATTGTCGTCGGCTTGCGACAGGGAGGCCAAAAGAAGGGTTGCAACAGCAAAATAGAGTTTTCGTCGCATTGATCCTATCCCTCGCATCGCATGAAATCTTTTACCTGATAGTCACCCCTGAAAAGTGTGTCGGCTAATTCGGCTAGTTCTCCTTTGAAATAAAGCAAATCACTGCGGATATTTCAGGAACTCGGTTCGGTTGCCATTTTCCTTTCGAATCTCGATTGTTGAATTGGGCGACGCAGGCAATTGAGAGAGAGTGGGATCTATGAAGTGTGCTTCGATAGCTGTCAAATCTCAATTGAGACGGCGGCGGAACGTTTTGTGTTTCCAGCGCCATCCACAGCTTCAATAAACAGGGAGTAATTTCCTGTGGGCAAATTCAATCGTGCCTCGTTGTTGGCGATCGACGACGCGAGAATTGTGGGTGTTCCCCCGTTTGCAGACGCGTACACTTTGTAACGAGATCCCGATGTCGAATTTGACCAACGAACGCGAGTCGTGCCTTCGACATCCAAAACAGAGAGGATGCCAAAGTCGTTAGGTAGGCTAATCACACGCTTAAACCGCCGATCCATGGCTTTTGAGTATTGATTATTGGTCCGCGTCATCACGGAGATTGTGTGTTCGCCATCCGGAATCGCACCAAAGAGCTGCACAATCGCGGCGTCCGAAATAGCAAATGTCCCATCCGCTTTCACAAAGCTGGATGCGTCTTTCTTGCCGGGTCCGTCGAGCGACACAAACAAAGTGCGAGATTCCGTCAGGATTGTGCCGGCAATCGAGGCGTCGTTCGTGAGGCCGTTCGCGGTCCCGGATTGGGCCATCGATAGCGAACCAAACGTTTGGACCGCGTTCGACACACCGACGTTAAGTGCGTTGATAATCGACAATACATCAAGCGGCGAAATCGTTCCGTCGCGATCGACGTCCTGGTTCAAGAAGTACTGAACAGGTAAACCGCTTGGCAGACGATTGATGTTGTTGATGACGAGCAATACATCGAGAGGCGAAATCGTGTTATCGCGATCGGTATCCAATGCAGACAGCCAGTTTTCTGAAGCGGTTGTTGCGGGCGACACATCGATAACCATACTACTTTTGGCAAGCACAGCACTATTCTGCGTGGCGGTCACGACAAACGTATAGCTTCCTGCGGACGCATACTTGATGTTGGTAAGTGTCGTTGTGAGCGGCCCTGAGTCGGTACGATCAACGACTCCGTCCCCATCGAAATCGATTTGAAAATCGACGTTTCCGGGAATTGGGGTATTGGGGACCGTAAGTTTCGCATTGACCGAAAAGTCTTTTCCCTTGAGCACCGTTCGCGGCCCTGTTAGTTCAAGGCTGCCCGGCAATGCTGGAGCAAGAAATAAATAACGGGTTGAAACAAAGCTCAATCCTTTAACGAGCGAACCCGATTCCGTCACCTTTTCGCCATCGACCGTGACCATGTATTTGCCGTCCGTGATCCAATCGCCATTCGAGAATGGACCTGAAAAACCGAGATCCGCATAGGTTCGACCATTGATGACCGATGTCGTGGCAGTCGTGGGTAGGATCGCACCTCCCACATCTGTCTTATGAAGCGTGATTGCGCCTGGGGCTAATATTGCAATGGAGTCAAAATGGATTCGAATGCTTTTTGAACCAGGTACAAGCAACTGGCCATTATTGTCCGTGATCGAGGCAACTTCTGTGCGGTTTTGCACATTGACACCGCCAATAATTTCTGGAAACGTGCTTCCGGGTAAGCTTGCATCCTCGGCACGTATGGTAACTTCAAAAATGTTTTTGGATTCGAAATCGAAAACCACGCCTGGCCTGACTCTCAATTGGTTTCCGAAAATCTCAAACGTGGATGCGTATGCACCGCTCAGTGAGAACGTATTGGTTCCTAATGCATCGTCGATAACATCAAGATTTGCGACAACGAAACCCGCGGACGGCTCAGTGGATTCGAACACACTTGATGTGATTGGATTGAGAAAAACGGCTGTCGGTGGCTCATTGACATCCGTCACATTAACGGTCAACGGGACCAGCACATCTGGCGATAGTCCGACCGTATTATCATCGACGTTGACATTGATACGATATGTGTTTTGTGTTTCAAAATCTAGCAGCGTGTTTGCCTTGAGGAACAGCTCTTTATTTAAGATGAAAAATCGGTTCGCATCTGTTCCGGAAAGACTAATCGCGTTGCTGCCCAAAGCGTCGTCAACCACTTGCAAACTAGCAATTCGGAGAGCAGTTGCCGTATTGGTCGATTCCGGAATGTTTTGGACCAGGTTGCTGAAAAGCAACCCAGTGGGAGGTTCGTTCACATCGGTGATTTGAAGTACAAAGGGAATCGAGACGTCTGGGGTAAGACCTACCGAAGGATCGTCAACGTTGACTGCCACTGAAAAAGTCGGCTTTGTTTCAAAGTCAAGACGGGTCGTGCTCTTGAACCTCAGTTGTCCACTTACGATGGAGAAAGAATCGCTGTCGGGACCGCTCAAGGTAAGAACGTTGGTACCTAGTTTATCATCTGCGATCTGAATCGTTGCGACAGTCGTCGTAACAGAATTGCTAACGGATTCCGCGACGGAAACAACATTCGAAAAGCGAATACTCGAAGGCGCTTCATTGACATCTGTCAAATTCACAGTGACGGTCCGTTGGCTGGATAAAGCGGGTATGCCTTGGTCAGTCACGGTGATAGGGATGGTCCACGTCGACTTGGTTTCAAAATCGAGGCTGGAACTGGCTTTTACGGTCAATGAACCATTTGTCGGGTCGACCAAAAAAACGCTTGTCGGGCCACCACTACTTATCGAATACCGAAGGACGCCATTTGAACCGGCATCTGGGTCGGTAGCGATGACGGAACCAACAAATGTTCCATTCGTAGAATTCTCAGGAATACTAAAACCGCCCGCGGCAATAACAGGGGGCTCGTTGACATCCGTAAGTGACAAAGTGACATTCTTGGTGATCGACGCCGAAGGCGAAAAACTATCTGACACCTTAACCTGGACAACGAGCGGTGGCGTCGTCTCAAAGTCCAGATTGGTAGAACTCAGAACCGTGATTGTCCCGGTGAAGGGATCCATAGCAAAAGAGCCAGCATTCCCAAGAAACTCATAGCTCACCGTTTGACGATTGTCTGGGTCGCTACCATCGATTTGACCGACGGTAGTACCCACAGTGGAATTCTCGGGAACATCAAAGGCTGTTGTTGTAAAGGTCGGAGGGAGATTGTCTCGGAATCCAAAGTCGCTGCTAAGGAGATGCTCTGCTTTGGTCACGGACAAAGGATAGTTGGTAGGGATATTGGACAATGGAATTCCAACTGGCACACCGGTAGTGCGAATGGAATAGTTCCCTTTCGGAAGCTCTTCGATTACGAAACGGCCCTGCGCGTCCGTAACACTTTCGAACTCCGGATAAGTATAGGAAAGCTGATCAAACGAACCAAACGGACTTGAGCTAGCGAAGTTGTTGTTGGTGTAAATGATGGCGTATTTAATGTCCGCAGTGGCCCGCACGATATCCAGCGGTATTCGTTGTGAACTTCGCATCGGACCCGTTTGTACGAAGCCTAAAAGCTGATCGTTGCGATTGTAGACTTCCATTCGACCATAGGAATCTCGGAGCGTTTCAGCACCGATCGCAAGAACCGAAACGGAGTTGGCTTCTTGATAGAACAAGACCTTAAGCCGACTGGAGGCATCAAACCAGGCAGTTCCCTCACTAGAAAGCACGTTATCCGTGTTTACTTTCTTGGTACGGACAACGAACCCAATGTTTTTATTGTTGGCATCCGCGATCGTCAGGGTGGTATTCGGAAATCGATTTGTCAGTTCCGTTCCCTCTACGTAGTTGTTTGCAATCACCGTTGTGAGGACATTATCTCGCACACCGTTTTGGTTTTGGTCCGCAAGAATTCGAACATGCGGAATGAGCGTGTCTGCGTCCGTGATTTGCCCATCGAGATTCGAGTCCTTGGCTACCGTCCCTTGAACGCCTCCGTCAAAGTTATAAGTACCCAAATGGTCTATCGATCGACCGGAGTAAACGAGGGGTCGTGGGTCACCGAATGTGCCAAACGTAAAGCGATAGTTGATTGCAGAGGAACTGTCGCCATCAATGGTGGTTCCCGAGACCCAATCGTTGGCCCCCCAACCAGTTGATGCACCGATTCGCCCGACGTACCCTTCCCCATCCGTATCGATCAGAACCGTGCCTGCCGGAAACAGGTAGTTTGGCTCCTCCGAAAATGTAATCTTGCCGTAGGAGCGAGATAACGAAGCGGTTGTGTTTAGTAAGCCGACCGAATCGATGATCTTCCAATTCGCCGCAGCACCATCTAGAGTCCCGTCGTCGTTGGCGTCAGCGTCGGAAGCAGGCACAGGTGCTGTCGGTGCTTCGACAAGCATAAAGGTGCCGGAGTTGAAAATAGATGCGAACCGGTCGGAAGTAGTTGACGCATCACTCCAACGGTTTGCAGGCAAACCAGCAAATCCGGGGCCCGTTGCAATGACAGACGTTGCCGCGGCGTCTATCTGATAGGGATTGCCCGCTTGGGCGATGACCAAGAAGCCTCCGCTACCGAATTTCAAGCCCGAAAGATTGATGTAGGAATGGACGTATCCCATACCACCGGGAACAGCGCCCCAGCCTTCGACAACGACAAAGTAGGTTCCATCCTTGACGGTAGAATTGGGAGTTCCACGGAATTCTACAAACTGATCCCTTTCATTGCTCCCAAACAATGGCTCAACATGGATCTCACTAATGAAAGAAGCGAGAACTCGGCGCGATTCCAACGCCTCGAACCTCAGTCTGCGGTCACGCGAATTCTTAAACGCGAGTCGTTGCGACCTTTTGCTTTTCCCCTGTTTTGAGTTGCCGAAAAATGGTGCCTTTGCATGCATAGCGAATCAACTCTAGTAAAATGAAATCAGATCGGAGGAAAAAATGCATCTTCAGTCTGCCAGCCGGTTGGGAATCCAGGGGAATCCAGGGGAATCCAGTCTAGTTTTGCCTGTAAAACTTCGCAACGGAGGGATTCATTCGAGCACGGACGTTGGACATCCGCTCGGAACCCGTTCAAGTTCGATTCTTGGTCGGACTTTTCTTCTTGCCATGAACTAAGTTTCCTGCGAAGAAAAGAGGGGCGAGATGCATCGAATTCGTCGAGGCTGCAGTCGCCTTGAGAGTTGACTGATGTTTTTTGATTACCGTGTTTCGTTAAGGGGTGAAAAATGAACAGATTTGTCGTTGCTAGTTGTTTGTTGTTGGTTGTCGCTTTTGGGACCGTCTGGGCATCCACGCGTTCCGTTCCGCGGAAAGGCGTCGCAGATGCGATCGTGTGTCCCTGCGACTCGTGTTGTCAAGACGGAAGCTGCTGCTGCGAAACAGGAGTCTGCGAATGCGTTGATTGCACTTGCCCATGCGATTGTTGTGCGGAAACGTCTAAGGGGACCAAACTGGTCGCCGCTCCGACCGAAAAAGCATGCGCCGGTTGCAGTTCTTGCAGCAAAGAATAGAGAAACGTTTTTGCAAGCCGGCATAGAATCTATCGGCCCTCCGGGCTTGGTCGGCATTAGGCAACCGCTCGAAATTAAAGTAATTAAAGTACCGTGCGACGGACTTCGAAGTCCGTCGAGTCTTCAACGGACAAGGATGTCCGTTGGTCCATTTTTTCAACGCATTTGCTTAGGCGTTCACCACCAATTACGGTTGGACATGTAGTTCGGGCCAACCCTTTGGCAAGGGTGCGACCATCGAGACGCGTTCGGCATTTTGCGGATTGTTGAACTCGATCTTTCCAGCATGCAAAGCGATGGGTGAATCGCGCTCGCCAGGCTCACTTTCCATCCATTTCCAATCGCTCCCGTACAATAGGTCGCCGAGAATTGGCAACCCGCGAGAACCAAACTGCAATCGGATTTGGTGCATTCGACCCGTTTCCAGTTCAATCTCAACCAAACTAACGCGTTTCATTGTGTCGTCGCGACGAAGCTCATGTTGGGATAAGACGCGGTAGCTCAGAATTGCCTCTTTTGCCCCTTCCGTTTCGCGCGACACAAGTTCGGCGCGAGCTTCATCAGGCACTTTCCGAAGATAGTCATGCCATTTCGATTCGCATTCGATCATTTGCGGAACGAGTGCGTGATAAATTTTTTTGACTTTTCTCGCAGCGAATTGGTCGCCGAGTCGACGCAGTGCCCGTTGGTTGCGGGCAACCACCATGGCACCGGATGTGACTCGATCCAACCGATGAGGCATTCCGATAAACGCTCTTGGCGAGCTCAGATCCCGATTCGAAAGTTGCTCTATCAGTGTGGTTTGAACGCTTTCGATGCCAGGAACGGCTTGAGTCAGCATGCCCGACGGCTTGTTAATGACGAGAAACCATGCATGCTCCAAGAGGATTTCGATCATGGTTGATTGGCTGCGCTCAGCGTGTTTCTATCGGTGCAAAAAAAAACGAGAAGCACCGGCCACGAATTCGAGTCATCATGACTACGAGCTCGTTGTGCTTCTCGTTACATTTATGTTCTAGTATTTGTGCGATGGCGGTCAAGTGGTAAACCGAAGTCGCACCATAAAAGTTATTGGATGCTTACACCAAAGCAACAACCTATGTCGTCCGCTGATATGCGAGAGTCAATTCATTTTGTAACGGGTAAGCTTGCCGAACCGGCCCTTCGTGAGATCGTCTCATCGTTGGCAAGCAAACAAGGCTTCGACTATAGCATTGATGTTCTGCCCATCACCGTAGCGGCCTTGATGACCCCCACTTGGTTGCTCCGGCATATGCGCATTCCTGATAATGCTTCGCGAGTGATATTGCCAGGCTATCTCCAGACAGGCATCGAAGCGATTCGTTCGGCCGTGAAAACCCCAATCGAATGTGGCCCCAAGGACGTTCGCGACTTGCCCACGCTCTTTGGCCGTAAGCGATTCAAAGGGGATGACTACGGGCAATTCTCGATCGAGATTCTTGCCGAGATCAATTATGCCCCAAGACTTACGATTGACTCGCTCCTCCAACAAGCGAAGCAACTCGTGAGCGATGGCGCGGACCGAATTGACTTGGGTTGCGAGCCTGGAATTCGATGGACCAACGTTGCAGATGCGGTGAAGGCTCTGAGGGGGGAGGGAATTTTGCTATCGATCGACACGTTCGACTCTTGGGAAGCGAGTGAAGCTATCACCGCAGGTGCATCGCTCGTGCTGTCCGTGAACAAAACCAATCGCGAAGAGTCTGTCGATTGGGGCTGTGAAGTCGTCGTGGTTCCGGATGAGACGGTTGATTTTATTCCCGGCATGATTGAAACGGTGGAATACTTAACGAAGTTTTCGGTCCCTTTTCGGCTTGACCCGATTCTAGAGCCGATAGGGTGTGGCTTTGCGGCTTCACTCGGACGCTATCTAACCACGCGTGCCCTGTTTCCAGACGCTTCGATGCTGATGGGGATTGGGAACTTGACTGAGCTGACCGATTGCGATTCGGCGGGCCTCAACACGATGCTGCTAGGTTTTTGTGAGGAACTGCAAATCGGAAGTGTTTTGACAACGCAGGTGATTCCTTGGGCCAAAACGAGTGTGAGGGAATGCGACCTTGCTCGTCGGTTGGTCAATTATGCCGTGCGGCACAAGATCCCGCCGAAGCATTTTGAAGATCGGCTCGTGATGTTGCGTGACCCTGCTACTCCGGTTTTTTCGGCCGAAGCGATTTCGGCTTTGGGCGCCGGTATCAAGGACAACAACTATCGCATCTTGATCGATCAACAGGAAATCCACTTACTCAGCGCAGGTGTGCACCTGCATGGAATGGACCCTTTCGTCATCATGGAAGAACTAATGCGTTTGCCACAATCAAGAAATGTCGATGCATCGCACGCTTTTTACCTTGGATTCGAGTTAAACAAGGCACTGACTGCCTTGACTTTGGGAAAACGCTACGAACAAGACGAATCGCTGAATTGGGGCATGCATACCCGACCGGAAAAGCATCACCGTCTCGCTCGTAAACCAAATTCGAAAATCATCAAATCCGAAAATCCATCCTAATGAGAAGCCCAGATAGTGACTTGCCAGATAGTGACTGCCAGATAGTGACTGCCAGATAGTGACGGAGCGTTTGCTTGCGACTATGCTATGCTATGCTCCAACTCAACAATTGCGTTTCCCGGAACAACAAGGGCTAGCAACGAATGCTTGAATTCTCTATCTATTTTGGCAGTCGCAGGTTGGTAAGCGTGTTGGCAATTGCATGGTTGCTGACTCAGGCTTTGCTGATTCAGGCTCACTCGTACGCCGACGAGCCCCAACGAGAGCTAGCAACCAAGCCTACAAACGAAGCCGACATCGTTTTTTTCGAAAAGAGCATACGCCCTCTTCTCGCCACCCATTGCTACGAATGCCACAGCGCTAACGCGACCAAACTGAAGGCAAGTTTGATGTTGGACAGCCGGCAGCGAATGCTAAAGGGTGGCGATTCCGGAACAGCGCTCGTTCCATCCAAGGCGGACGAAAGCCCCATCATTGAAGCGGTCAAATACACTTCCAATGAAATGCCACCCAAAGGCAAACTTCCGGATGAGGACATCGAAAACCTGATCAAATGGGTGAACATGGGAGCACCCTGGCCAGAGGAAGCCGAACCGACCCCCGCTGAAAAGAAAAACATTTTTGACCTCAATGCTCGAAAGCAATCCCATTGGATGTGGCAACCCGTCCGTGAACCATCGCTGCCGACGGTGTCGAATGGCAATTGGCCTTTGCAACCTCTAGATCGATTTATCCTCTCGAAGCTCGAGTCATCCGATCTGAAACCAGCACCACCCATCGATCGGCGTGGGTTGCTTCGGCGGCTATCGTTCGATTTGTTAGGGTTGCCGCCGTCCGCCGAAGAGACGGATCGATTTGCGGAGGATGGTGCGAGCAACTCGACGGAGGTATTGGTGGATACCCTGCTGAAATCTCCTCAGTTTGGTGAACGGTGGGGACGACATTGGCTGGATTTGGTTCGCTATGCCGAGTCGAGAGGACATGAGTTTGATGCAGACACCCCCAACGCCTATCAATATCGCGACTACGTCATTCGAGCCTTCAATGCCGATGTGCCTTATGACCAATTTGTGCGAGAGCATATTGCCGGCGATTTGTTGCCCAATCCTCGTGTTAATCCTGATAGCAAAATCAACGAGTCGGTGCTGGGAACTGGCTTTTGGTATTTGGGTGAATGGGTCCACTCGCCAGTCGACATTCGCAAGGATGAGTCGGATCGCTTTGACAACATGGTCGATGTTGCGACCAAAGCGTTCCTGGGGGTGACCGTCACATGTGCTCGATGCCACGACCATAAATTCGATGCGATCTCCGCTCGTGACTACTACTCGATGACGGGTTTCCTCCAAGGCTCTCAGTATCGACAAGTGCGATTCCAGACGATGGAGCAAGAACGCAGCAACGCCACGGAGCTTGACAGACTCGACGCAGATTACGCCTCTCAGGTCAAAAAAGCCATCGCGGAAAATTGGTCTCGGAATCGGCAGGAGACAATCGAACAATTGCGAGCCAAAGTCACATCGGCGGCGGGCAAAGTGGAGCTCCCTTGGCCTCGTCTAGCGATCCCAACACTTGCTTCGAGCGACGACTCCTCTGAGCTCGTTGTCGACTACATGTCCGACAACCCCAGTTTGCTGAACCAGGACGGTTTCATTTTCGGTACTAGCATTCCTCGTCCAGCCCAGCTTGTCCTACGAGAGGTTGAAGCGGCCCCAGCCGTTCAATCGACTCTTTTCTCCTCCGTCCGCAATGATGCGTTTTGGAACGGTCTCATTGCGAGAGGGGAAAAACCAATCGGTACAAATTCTCGCATCGAATCCATGCCCAGACCCGGTCGGACGTTATTGACACCCACTTTTGAAGTCAAGCATGGAACCATTTCATGCCTAGTGCGTGGCAACGGGTTTGTCGTTGCTTGTGTTGATTCGCACCGGCTCGTAGCGGGTCCGTTGCACGGTGGGACGATTCAGGACATCAAGCGTGAAAACGATCAAGTCGGATGGATTGCAATGAACCTAACGCGATACGTTGGACATCGAATTCACTTGGAATTCACGCCGGCCGAAAATCAAACGCTCGAAATCTTGGGGGTGCGCGACGGCAAAAAAGCGGAATCAGTTGTTGCGACCAAAACCGAAACGGCTCAATTTCCCGACTCAAATGAGACGGTCGAGAAAATCGCGAAAACAATCGACAAAGCGATTGCAGCATGGACCGACAGTAGCCTTGCTAGCGAAGCGACGGATGCCGATTGCTTGGGCGCAACCAACTGGCTTCTCAGCAATAGCAAACTCCTTTTCGCGAGCGATCCAGATGGCAAATCGGAAATCGATCGCATTGCAATACGATGGGCAGACGCTCGAAAGGAACTGCGAAGTCGACTTCCGAACGAATCCGCAATTGCGGTAGCAATGATCGATTCAACAGGCGAAGATGATCGTGTTCTTATTCGCGGAAACTCAGCGGCCCCTGGAGATGTGACTCCTCGACGGTTTCTCGAAGCGATCGATGGCGATTTGCCTCTGAAAATCGAGAGCGGCAGCGGTCGATTGCAGTTGGCCGATCGGATGAACGATCCTTCCAACCCATTGACATCAAGGGTCATTGTCAATCGAGTGTGGCACCATCTATTTGGGCGTGGGATAGTGCCTACGGTCGACGATTTCGGTGTCCTTGGGCAGATGCCGTCCCATCCGGAATTGCTTGATCATCTCACCGTATGGTTTAACCAGAACGGCAAATCGATCAAGGGACTGATTCGCTACATTGTGCTTTCTCAGACGTACCAAATGAGCAGCCAAGTGTCCGAACAATCGTTGGCGATCGACCCAAAGAACATCCTATGGCAACATGTTGCACCGAAGCGATTATCGGGCGAAGCGATACGCGACAGTCTTCTTGCGATATCCGGCGAGTTGGATTCGCGAATGTATGGGCCTTCCGTTCCTGTCTTTCTTTCGCCCTTTATGGAGGGCCGAGGACGCCCTTCCGCTAGCGGGCCATTGGATGGTAGCAAACGACGCTCCATTTATGTTGCTATCCGTCGCAATTTTTTGTCTCCATTCATGTTGACGTTTGATACGCCGAACCCCTTCAGTACGATGGGCAGGCGGAATGTATCCAATGTGCCTGCACAATCGCTCATCTTGATGAACGATCCCTTCGTGAGTGCGGAAGCACACAATTGGGCGGTACGAACGCTCAAGAAAGAGTTTGGGACCGACATGGATCGAATTCAATGGATGTACAAAACCGCCTTTGCGAGGCCTCCCACCAACCGGGAATTGCAAACAGCAACCCAGTTTATTCAGGAACAGACTCGACAGCGTGGTGCTGCTGCCGGAGACATAGGTGTGTGGTCCGATTTTGCGCACGTGCTGATCAATCTCAAGGAGTTTGTGTTTCTACGATGAGCCAATTCAAGCGAGAGTCAAACGATTGTTGCGGGTTCCGATCTAAGCCGTATTCCAGGCGTGAAATGCTTGGCCAAGTTGCCGGCGGGTTCGGTGCTTTGGCGCTCAACGCTCTGCTACACGACCGCAGTTGGGGCAGTGCCGAGACGCACGGCCTCCATTTTCCTGCCAAGGCGAAGAACGTCATCTTCTTGTATATGGACGGTGGCCCCTCTCAAGTCGATACATTCGATCCGAAACCGTTTCTCGAAAAATACAACGGAAAAAATCCAAGCCAATTATTTAAGGTTGAACCCACGCAGTTCAATAACGTCGGCTCTGTCTTGGCCAGCCCATGGAAATTCAATCAGTACGGGCAGTCTGGCATTCCTGTAAGTGATTTGTTTCCGAATGTCGCCAAATGCGTCGATGAGCTGGCGATCGTCCGGTCGATGGTTTCTGAATTTCCGGAACACACTTTTGCAAACTACTTTCTTCACACGGGTAGTGGCGTCCAAGGACGGCCAAGCATGGGAGCTTGGGTGAACTATGGTTTGGGGAGTGCATGTGAGAATTTACCCGGATTCGTGGTACTCAATGGAGGCCTGATTCCACCGGGTGGTTTGGATTGTTTCGGAAGCGGCTTTTTGCCGGCAGCATTTCAGGGGTCCGTGTTCAAGCCTAAAGGAACTGCGGTTGCAAACATTGCGAGAACGGAAGCTTCGCAACAACTGCAAAAGGAAAAACTAGATTTGGTTAGGGAGTTGGATCGGCAAGCTATCGATGCTTATGGGGAACATGACGCCATCGAATCCGCCATATCCAACTATGAATTAGCCTACCAGATGCAGATGTCCGTACCCGACTTAATGGACGTGTCTCAAGAACCTAAGCATATTCACGAGCTGTACGGCATGAATGCAGAGTATCCTCAGACTCGAATTTATGCTTCCCAATGCCTGATCGCCAGGAGACTAGTGCAACGCGGCGTTCGATTTATCGAACTCACTTGCCCATCGGTCGATGGCGATCGTTGGGATCAGCACAGCAATTTGCGAAAGGGACACGAAAATAATGCGAGGGCCGTCGATCAACCCATCGCTGCTTTGCTGACCGACCTGCGCCAACAAGGACTTCTGGACGAAACGTTGGTCGTTTGGGCTGGAGAATTTGGCCGCACCCCCTTTGCACAAGGCAACGACGGACGGGACCACAATCCTTTCGGCTTCACGATTTGGATGGCAGGGGGTGGTGTTAAGCCCGGAACCATTTATGGTGCGACAGACGAATGGGGATACAAAGCGATCGAGAATAGACTAGAAATACATGATTTGCATGCGACCATTCTGCATCTACTTGGAGTCGATCACACGCGTTCGACGTTTCGCTTCGGCGGACGAGACATGCGACTGACCGATGTCAAAGGGCACGTCATTCACGATATCGTTGGTTAGGACGTGCAGAAAATGACTGTCCGGAAGCGATGGAAATCTATCCCAAAACGAATTGCGTATTGTTGATTGAACGATCATTGTTTCTTCGGAGGTTGTCACTATGTCGATACGATACCAGCACCTTGAACCTATCCGAACAACTCCGGAACGGGTCTTTGCTGCCATCGACGACCTGCCACTGACGTCCAAATGGTTGCCTCCCTGCGTAAGTCTCGAAAAAATGGGCGAAGGTCCGAACGCGGTGGGTGACAAATTGAGCTACGTCTACAAGCAAGGGGGCAAGACAGCTAATATGGCAGGCGAGATCATAGCACGCACGGATGGAAAACGGTTGCACTGCAAGTACTTTGATAGCATGTTCGACGTGTCGGTCGATTTGCATGTTGCCGCATCCCCCGAGGGGAGCTTGACGACGCACATTATCGAAATTACACCCAAAAAATGGATCGCCAAACTGATGTCGCCGCTGATCCGATTCGGATTGGGAAAGCAAACTCGCGAAGCCGCCAAAAACCTCAGGAAGATGTTGGAGTCGCCTACCGTCTAGCGAGTACCAAAGGAGCGTTATGGATGCGTTAAGTTGCACGACGCTCTGCGCCGCAGGAATCACGACGCGGAGCGTCGTGCAACTAAGTTTGCAACCGACGTTTTTACTTTGGACAGTTCACTAGAAGCACATCCACGTCGTATTTTGACCAAGACGGTGGGAGAGTGATCTTCTTCGAGGGCACATAGGGTAACCCATCTCACAATCCATGAAAGAAACAAACCGGTAAGCGAGGCGCCAAGCGGAAACCACTATTTCAACCATCTGCTCGTGTCGCTCCGCTACCACAATCGTTACTTACTGGACGCGATCGTGGCTCTTGCTTTTTCGATCACTTCCTTGAGGGTGACTTCTGCGCCACCGCGACGTTTGCTTTCGTCCGCCGCCTCCATGAATGCGTACAGTTCGAGCGTTTCATCCGCACTTACGGGGACGGCATTGCCACGGAACATTTTGACGATCTCGATGAGCAAGACGTCATAGCCCTCGTAGCTACCGACATCGGACTCTCCCTTTTCTCCAACCGCACGTCCTCCGTAGCCTTTGCGATCCGTGGTGTTGGATTCTCGAAAGATTCCAGTACGGCCATTCGGCCAAGTACCTATCACTTCGATTTTCCCATCGGCCGTCATCCCTCGCTTGACGGACACGCATCCTGTTCCCATCACCGCAAAAAGAGCTTCGCATCCATGAATGCCGTACCAATACAAGTCAACGTGGGTTGGTTCAATCGACGCGGGACTGAATGTCTCTGCGCTCTTGACTTTGCCGATCGACCCATTTCGGACCGCTTGCGTTGATTTACCATATCGCAAGGACGATGAGCAAAAGCAAGGAACGTTGGCTTTTTTGACGGCATCCAGGATACGGATGGTGTCCACTAAGTTGCCTGCGATCGGTTTGTCGATGAACACCGGTTTGCCCGCAGCGAGTACAGGACCGAGTTGTTCCAAATGGACCCGACCGTCATTGGATTCAAGAAAAACGACATCGACGCGTTGAAGCAGGGAGTCAATGGAGTCAACGATTTCAACACCGAGCGCCTTGACTTGTTCGATGTAGGCAGGAACTCTTTCGGTGCTACTAACGATGTCGCGACTCCCCTGTGGATAGGCAGCGGTGACAACGACGCCAGCAACCTTTTCTTTATCCTCGGGTTTTGAAGGCCCCTTATTGAGTGCCTTGGTGAATGCAATCGCGTGAGACGTATCAAGGCCTATGATTCCGGCGCGAAGGGTTTTCGATTCCTGAGCCAACGCGGTTCCAAAGGGGGTGCATGCAACAAGAGTAGACGTCAGTAGGCATAGAATTGATTTCATAAGATTGAGGTGGGTAAGAGGGGAGCCATGGCTTCGAAAGAACGGAGGGAATATCATTGTAGCCAGCGATACCAGCTTAGCGTAAGAAGGAAAGGAGCTGGCTTGCAAATTATGCTTTTTTTGCTCAATGGCCGGCCCTGGTTCTATCGTTCGATCCGACACGGGGTGTTCGAAAGTGGCATGGGCGTCTCGCCCATGGAATCACGAGCGCGCTCGTGCCACGCGATGATTGGCTTGCTTTTTGGTATGCTATTGTTTAGGCAATCCCACAACATTACTCGATAGGTCTTACTCGTTATGTTCATAAAGTCAATTCATGCTTCGTTAGTTCTTTTCTGTGTGGCGGGGCATGCATTTGGTGAGGACCAGTCGAACTGGCTGAGTTGGCGTGGCCCGCTTGGGAACGGGAGCACAGAACTCGGTTCCTACCCGGCAAAATTTGATGCCAAAAATTACTTGTGGCGAGCGGAATTACCAGGAAAGGGATGTTCGACTCCCATCGTATTGAACCAAAAGATTTATCTAACGGCACCCGTCGGCGACACCGACGCCGTGCTCTGTTTCGACTTTGACGGTGCCAAGAAATGGCAGACGGTTTTCGGAAAGGAAGATGCTGGCAAGCATCGAAACGGCTCGGGCAGCAACGCTTCGCCTACAACAGATGGAACGGCCGTCTTCGCGTACTTCAAGAGCGGAACACTAGCGGCCGTCGAGTTGAACGGGACGGTCCGATGGCAAACCAATCTCGTCGAACGATTTGGGAAAGACACCTTGTTTTGGGATCACGGTACCTCTCCTGTACTCACCGAGAAGCATGTCATCATGGCTCGCATGCATGCGGGGGAATCATGGCTGGCAGCTTTTGACAAAACCAGCGGGGAAATCGCATGGAAGGTCGCTCGCAACTACACGACTCCAATGGAATGCGATCACGGCTATACCACTCCTTTGGTGATTCAGCACAATGGAAAAGAAGCGCTTCTCGTTTGGGGAGCGGAACACATCACCATTCACGACTCGACGGATGGAAAGCTCCTTTGGTCGTGCGGAAACTTCAACCCCGATGCCAGCAAACTTTGGCCTGCTATCGCTACGCCTGTCATCGTAAAGGACATTGCTATCATCGCTTATGGCCGCAACGATCGTGGCATTCCAAGACTTCACGGGATTCGAATCACCGGGGATGGCGACGTAACCAAGACGAATCATATTTGGAAACGCGAAGACATTGGGACTTTCGTGCCCACTCCCATAGTATACAAAGGCCATGTGATTCTCCTGCGAGATCGAGGCGAAGTCGAGTGCATCGACCCCGCGACAGGCAAAACGCTATGGAGCGATTCGTTTCCAAAAGGGCGGGCCTTGTTTTATGCATCGCCGTTGATTGCAGGTGACACCTTGTACGCACCGCGTGAAGATGGAGTTGTTTTCGTAGCCAGCGTGGCGAACAACAAGTTCGAGCTTTTGTCCGAAAACGACATGGCGGAACCCGTGATCGGTTCGCCCGTACCTTCGGCAAACCGAATCTTCCTGCGTGGCGAAAAACACTTGTTTTGCATCGCTTCACCCTCAACAAAGAAATGAGCGGTGCGGAAGTCCAGAAATCCACCTCCATTTGGCGAATGTTTCTCGTGATCGTAAACGGAAGAGCACTAGCCACGACACCGCAAGCTATTAAACTGCAAACTCTATCACTCCATCGTGCAACGATGCTCCGCGCCGTCAATGGAGTTTGCCGAACGACGCAGTGCGTCGCACAACGAATGAAACCCCATGACTGATCTGATTGCAGCAATTATCCAAGGCGTCGTCGAAGGACTCACCGAATTCCTACCTGTCAGCTCGACTGCCCACATCCTGATCACTCAGGAGCTTCTTTCCATAGACCGCACAGACAGCTTTTGGAAAATGTTTGCTGTGTTCATTCAACTGGGTGCAATATTGGCGGTCGTCGCTTACTTCTGGAAGCGATTGGTAGGTTTCGTGGCTTCGTTTCAACAGGCACTCACAAGTAAAGATCGTCAAGCCGGCGGCAAGTCAATATGGCTGTCGCACCCATTGCCGCTGGTGATGATAAGCTTTGTCGTTACCGCAATTCCCTGTTTCTTGATCGATAAATTGATTGACGACAACATGGAATCGTTGCTGTTCATCGGGATCGCATTGGTCGTTGGCGGTATTGCGATGTTCTTCATCGACCGTTACGCCAGCAACCGTGCGACGACCACACAAATCGAAGAGATTAGTCTGAAACAAGCGATCGTTATTGGTTTGGCGCAAATCGTAGCAGCGGTATTCCCGGGGACGAGTCGCTCCATGTCCACGATTGCGGGGGGACAACTGATGGGGCTTTCTCGCAGCGCAGCCCTGGAGTTTAGTTTCTTTCTTTCCATCCCGGTCATGTTTGCAGCGAGTGGTTTTAAATTGCTTAAGTATTTGATGAAAGAACCGCTTCCAGAAATGGACCGTTGGATCGCACTTGCGGCTGGTTTTGCGACGAGCTTTGTTGTCGCATTCCTCGTCATCGCCTGGTTCATGCAATGGGTTCGAAAACACGGCTTTGCTCCGTTTGCCCTCTACCGTGTCGTAGCCGGGGCAGCGCTGATCGCCTGGGTGCTGCGGAACCCTTCGTAAAATCGTTTTCGCTTTCAACCACCTGGATACGGGTGGCACCTGGATACGGGTGGCACGCCCTGAGGTACGAAGGGCGGTTGATTCGCCAGAACCATTTGCCACGCTCCCCTCGCCCATCGCTCCTAGGCTGTGAACCTATTGAATCGCTGGGAAAGTAGCAGGCACACTCCGTGTGCCGTAGCCTCAAAAACCAAAGGCTTTTGCATTGCGGACGGCACATGGAACGTGCCTGCTACGCGGCATGCTCAACGGGCTAGACGCTTTCTGGTACGACGAATGGTGCACGATACTGCCGCTTCAGGAACGGATTGGCCTGTTCGGCATGCTCCCCAGTGAACAATTCTGTATTGGGGTCAACGGTCAACATTGGCCCCAACAACATTCCTTCAGATTCCATCGTCAACCCATGTGCCGTCATCAATTGCTTCATCTCTGCCAAGAGTTCAGACCACTCCTTTGACTTGATGCTCTCCGTTTTTTCTTGTGAATATTTCGTCCCCGTACGGAAAGCGACGTTGGCCAAATTGCACCATCCGGTGGAGTGATGCCCAACTTCGACATCGGTGTTCAACATGGACGGATCGCGTTTGCGAACGGCTTCCACGAAGTTCTGTTGATGCAGGCGACCGCCAGAATTGCCTTTAAACTTTTTGATAACCTTGCCATCGAGGTCAAAGGCTGTACCCGAGCCCCGTTGACCTTCGAACCGGCCCCCCTCGCAATAAGCGACATAACCACTGCCTGGGCCGGGGCACTTGGGGGATTTGTTGTCGGTTGGACTGGCCGGCAAATTGGTGAGGCCGATAACCACTGGAATGGACCCAGTGTCAAAATAGACAAAATGAACATTGGGTGTTTCGCCTGCATCCTTCCAAACGACTCGACCACCACCGCCGAAGATTCGCTGCGGCAACGAAACTTTGTCCAGGAACACATTGTTGCGAAGGTCGTCTAAAACGTGGACTCCCCAGTTGCCCATTTCGCCTGAGCCCGTATTCCAATCCCAGTGCCAATCGTAATGCAATTTCTCTCGAAAGATCGGTTTTTGTTGAGCAGGTCCAAGCCAAAGGTTGTAGTCAATTTTGGGGTCGATGTTGAGCGGAGTCGTTCGCAGTCCGATCGAGTTGCGCACGCCATATCGATTCACACGAGCGGAGAGTATTTTGCCGATCCCTTTTTCTTCGTGTAGAAAATTCTTGATCTCGACTTGCATCGGATCGGAGCGTTGCTGGGTCCCTACTTGGCAGACGCGGTTGTACTTGCGTGCTGCGGCAACTGTCTGTTTGCCTTCCCATTGGCTATGGGACAACGGCTTTTCGACATAGACATCTTTACCCGCCTGCATGGCCCAAATCGCAGCTAAACAATGCCAATGATTGCACGACGCGATCACAACGGCGTCGATATTTTTGTCATCGATCATCGAGCGCAGGTCGGTCCAAGTCTTCGCATCAGGGCTGAATCGCTCTTTTGCGGCGGCCACCTTGCCTTGATCCGGATCGCATAGGCCGGCAATCTTGACGCCATTCATTTTTTCGAAAACCTGCAAGTGTTCACCCGCGCGGCCGCCACAGCCGACGAAGCCGAGTCGCACGTCGTCGTTGGCTAATGAATATGCAGCAGCGTGTCGTGTCGTGGCTGCAACACCGAGGACGGCTGTCGTTTTAACGAAATGGCGGCGAGAGATTGGTTTCATGATTGAGAGGTGCTATTAGGAGGTAACAAGTGCGGGATGCGTGAGACGAATGGCAACCACGTTCGGTTCGAACGAGTCTACCCGCAGAGGAGAGACGCGACTCGCCAAAAAGTGCGTGCCATTGTTGGTGGGCATGCAGTTTACTCTGTTTTTTGTGGGGACGTCTACATGCTGTCCCAAAATCGGCTGATAACCGCGACATCTTCGGCATTGGAACGCATGGCGATGTGAGTACGGCATAAACATTCCGCTCAATTCAGTCGTTCGATGACCATGCGCTTTCGGCAAGCTCATGGATCTTGGCTAGTAGCGCTTTGAGCTGTGCGTGGAGCTCGGTTGATTGCACTTGAGTAATCGCTTGTTCGGCGCGAAGACCGAAAACGGCTCCTCGAGCGTAGGCGTGGCCAGTGAGGGCGCGTTTGAGCTGCGTGATCGCGAGGGCTCGGCTAGTGACGTCGTCCCAATCGAGGCAAGTGGCCTGGACAAGGCCTCCCATGATGTCCATGCAGGCTCTCGTGAGTACCGTTGCAAATGACGATTTTTTCGAATCGTTGTTGGCAAGTTCGATCGCGGCCATCAGAAGTGATTGGGCTTGCTCGACCGTTGCGTTGTTTTTGCAATCGGAAGGTTCGTTGGCAGCATCAAAGGAATGGCATGGTAGACTGTGCAACCACGGTTCAATGGGTTCCATTTCGCTGGTTTTGTCGTGCTCAGGGATTGGCAAACCTTCTTCTTGCATCGCCAACTCGAATGCTTCGTTGGCTGACATTCCGTCTGCGGTGCATTCGGCAATTCGCCGAGTCATGCGTTCGCCACGCAATTGATTCTGACGCTCCAGCCTATCCATCACATGGACTTCATCTTCCAATGTTGGTTCGCTCCAGTTGACGTCGGCCGTGCTCTCAACGATACCTGACGCCTGGTCCTGTTCCGTCGATAGTTTTTCGTGGATAAGTGCTGTGATGCGTTCGATGCGAGTGGCCAGAATATTCGGGTCTTCAGCGGCCTCTTCGTTCAGTCCGTATTCTTGTAGGCCTTCGCCCAGCGAGCGGATTGCGGTACGTAGGAATTGCATCTTTTGAGCAAGTTGATGAATGTCGCGTTTCTCATAGTATTCGCCTTCATCGGTCACTTTCAAGTTGGAACAGAACCGTTGTTGGATCGCGTCGAGCAAATGAACAATGGCAACGTGACCCTCCAGCGATCCGAATTGCGTTTTAACAAAGCAATAAGGCGGTTCGTCGAATGGTGCTTTCTCCGCCTCCTCGATTTGAAACAGTGGCGTCAGGTCTCCTTCGGGTGAAATCAACAAACTGAACGTGTCATGCCCCGGTACCAATTCGATCATCAAGCCACGTACGACTCGCGACGAATCATGATCATCAAAGGATCGCCAGAGTGTTGCGCGGCCACCCATCGCATAGACGAAATCAAGGACACGATCTTCCAGAGTTTCGACTTGACGAACGTCATCCATCTTTCCGCGATAGTGAATTGTGATTCCCATGATTCAGGCACTCTTTCAACTGCGTTCAACTCCCCGGATCTCGGTTCGGGCCGCGTTGATTATAGTGCCCGTCAACAGGGAGATGGGCCAATGCAAAAAATGTGAGCTAATTAGGGCCTGCGGAAATCGGCGTTGAATAGAAGTTGAATAGCAATAGAGAAGCAGTATTCCATTTCGCGAGCGGTTCGTGCCGAGATTATCTCAAATCGAAATTCGGGAAATCGAGACCGCACAGCCGACAAAAGTCAAAGTAGTAGGCACATTCCATGTGCCGTCCATCTAGAATCTTGACAAAAGTTAGACTGCGAACGGCACGGCTACACGTGCCTGCACCTTATATTGTAGAGCAGTTGTCGCTCAACTGCTTGGAGTTAAGGTCGGCTGTGTCGAGACCGAACATATGAAAGTGTAGTGTCCCATGTTTCGCCCTTATTGAAGGTGACTCACTATCGCGAAAAGCTCTTTGGAGATCTGCTCTAGTTCTGTTTTCCAAACGACTTGTTCCGGCGATTTTTCAACCAATCGTTCGAAGATTTGATTTGCTTCACTCAAAAGTTCAGCCGCCCTTTTGTGCGCACCTGAACTGCTTGCCATTCTTGCTGTCCTGTGAATCGCCAGCGCCAAGCCACGCTGCCAACCCGCGTTGCTCGGATCCTGTTCCGCAAGTCGACGGCTGATCGTTAGAACCTCGTCAAACGCTGCCCGCGCCCCCTCCAGCTTGCCCTGCGATTGAAGCACGTCCCCATGGAGACACCATGCCCGCGCCAATCCGGAGGGATGATCTAGCGTTCGAGCAAGGGCTACCGAGCGACTTGCTAAATCGCCGAGTTGGGCCGTTTCACCGCGAGCGGAGCGAGACTCGCCAGCACAGACAAGTACCTCGAGCCTCGCAACGCCCTCAACCAAGCCATGTGTCTCCAATTCCCAAAGGGCCTGCGCCAGCGACTGACGATGTTCAGGGTGAGCTGAACCGGACCAATGCCGATCTAATTCTTCGAGATGTCGTGCGCCGCGGATTGGATCGGCGCAGAGTAGGTGGTAAGCGTATTCGATCCGCGATGAAATTTCGTCGCGACCTGCGAACCATTCGGCAGCTTGGGCAGACAATTGTCGCCAAAGGTTGGGTTGCTCACGGGCAAGTCGCGCACGCCAGCCGAATCGTGTCGCATCGTGTATATTGCTCGCGTTTTTGCCTCGAAGAGGAAACGACTCAACGAAAGGGAAGTGACATAGTAATTCCAAGAGTCGGCGAGCCTCGGACTCATCCACTTGCAACATATGGGTCATTATCGGTAGATCGAACCAGTGGAGCACCGCCGCAGCGTCAAGAGTGTACGTTAATTTGTCTCTGTCTTGAGGGGACTGCACAGAGAGCGCAAAGTCCGCCGTAATAACTGCTTGAGCGCGTACGTCCCCCTTGGCATCCTGAAGTTTACGGAGTATGTCGTCAAATGTGGTCATGATGTAGTTCCTGATCGCAAGGAACCATCGATCGCTCTGCACATTTCGGCAAAGGTTTTTGGGACGCCCTGCGTTGCAAGGACAAGTGTTTGAACATCGATCTTGCGGTCCCGAAAATTGGGATAACGGCGCTCCAACCAAGGCTCCCAATGGGCGGCATCGGATATAGGTCCTAGCGGCAGGTGGCGAGCAACGTTCCGCCATCGAATGTCATCTGCGTCCGGGCAACTTGTACCGGCGACGAGCACCGCCAAGCCCAACGACTTCTCAACTTCTGGCAACAAGTGCGAACAGACCCAGTCGACCAGCGCCCCTGCCTTTTCATAACTGTCGACAATGACCAAAACGGGACGGCGCAGGGCGCGAAGGTCTTTGAGTAGTAAGTGGTTTTTGATGCCCCCCTCACGGGTGAAATTAGGCAAGTGCGCGCCCAGTTCAAGGTCGATTTGGCCAAGTAGTCCAGTCTCGTTCTCATAGGACGCCTTGAAATCAAGTCGGGCCACTGGAATTCCGAGATCGGTAGCGTATTTGGTCGTTTGGTGGACAAGTTCCGATTTCCCAAACCCGCTTTCCCCCTTGATCATGAGGATCCGATGCGGTCCGCGTCCAGCGAGGAGGTCCAAGATGGCTGGCCACTCGTGGATGTGGCGGTTGGCGAGGTCGGGCTGAAAGCTATCCAAAGGCTCGGGCCAACTAACGGTCGGCGACTGAATGCCTTTCAAATTCAATACGCCGGCAATCCACGCGACGAGCCTGTCCAGATCAGGACTCGAGGTCAGTGGATGGAACTGATGCCAAGCTTGTAGCGCCAGGGGAACGACCTTCGCCGATGGCGAATCGACGAAGGACAAACGTATCCGTGAATTGACTTGTTTTTCGTTGTACAAATATTGTCGAAAGAGTGCGGCTTCCGTTGCTACACCGTAACCTCCTCGAGCAATGGTGGTGCCTTCATAGGCTGCAAACCAGCCCGCAGACGGAATCACAAGCACGCAGGCGGACTTTTCCGCCCGATCTGCGCACCACTTCGGCCAACCACCTTCGTCTGGGCCACCAGGATTCTGTTCCAAATAAAATTGATCCAACTCGACCGGTAGACCTGATCGGCGAAGCAATTCGCCCAGGAGACGAACCGCGCGGGTATGTTCTGGGCTCTCTTGGCAATAGCTTATGAAAACATTCTGCAACAACGCTACTGCCCAATCGCGAAAAAATCCAGGTGTTAATTTACTCAACAGAACAGATTGTGACACCAATGGTCTTGGCACGCTACCACCTCGGATTTGATCGCAATTATTCCTAGTTGACCAGTATGTCACTCTCAATATTTGTAAGCGCCCTCCATGACCGGGGTTAGATTTTGGCAGCGCGGGGTTGATTTGCGGGGTACCATTTCATTGAGTACGACTTTGGGTCGTCGATGCGTGCAACCAGCCAGAAGTGTCCTTTATTCGAACCCATTACTCCCGTATCCTATCTGTTAAGCGAGTCGATCTCGGTCCAGTAAAAAACACGTTTGCGTTGAATCTGTGCAATCCTTATGACTAATAGCAACTTCAAAGTGGAGTGGGCTCCTCGAGTCCACCGCCTCCCCCCTTACCTTTTTGGGCGTATCAATGCCTTGCTCTACCAAAAAAGGCGAGCGGGTCAGGACGTGATCGATATGGGGATGGGAAATCCATCCGACCCGCCGGATCCCCAAGTCATAGCAAAGCTCTCCGAAGCGGCCAGCGATCTGGGCAACCATGGTTATTCCAAAGCCAACGGAATCCTCAATCTTCGCCGAGAGTTAACCAGTAAATACCTTCGCAAGTATGGCGTTCGGTTGGATCCGGAAACCGAAACCATCGTTTGTTTGGGATCCAAAGAGGGATTTTCGCATATGTGCTTGGCTCTCATGGGAGCGGGCGATACGGCCATCATTCCAGCCCCATACTTCCCCGCCCACATGTTTGCGGTCGTGCTCGCTTCTGGGAATGTGGTGGCATTGGATGTGTCGGATACGGAAAAGTATCTGTCGAACATCGCTTACACTTGCGAGCATTTTTATCCTCGGCCCAAGCTTCTCATCATTAACTATCCACACAACCCTTCCTCGGTGACCGTGGAGCCGGAGTTCTTTGTCGACGTGGTTAAGCTTGCTAAACGCTATGGACTGATGGTAATCAGCGACTTCGCGTACGCGGATGTCGCATACGATGGTTATGTCCCCCCTTCGTTTCTATCCGCTCCTGGCGCCAAAGACGTGGGCGTAGAGTTCACCACGATGAGCAAGGGCTACAACATGGCAGGCTGGCGTGTCGGATTCTGTTCGGGCAATGCCGACATGATCAAAGGGCTTGCGACGATCAAGGGCTACTACGATTACGGCATGTTCCAAGCGATCCAGATTGCCGCGATTGTTGCGTTGCGCGACACCGAAGCCACCGTGGAAAAACAATCGATGATCTATCAAGGCCGCCGCGATGTCCTAATCGACGGACTTCGCCGATTGGGTTGGACGGCGACGGTTCCGAAAGCGGGCATGTTCGTTTGGGCCAAGATCCCGGAGCCATGGGCATCGCAAATGAACTCGGTCGACTTCGCGATGCATTTGCTGGAGCACGGCAACGTGGCTGTCAGTCCTGGTGCTGGCTTTGGTCCAGTAGGCGAAGGCTACCTGCGCATGTCGCTGGTCGAAAACGAATCGAGATTGAGGCAAGCCGTCCGTCAAATCGGCGCTTGCCTGGATCGCAAGAGTACGCCCGAGCTTCAAAAGGCTTAGGTCATTTAGGGCTAGCCACCAAAAAGCACATAGATCACAAAAATTGGTTTACGCCCGTGCTACGCACAAGAAACACAACATGTCATGTAGTAGTACCCTCACTTCTTGTGTTTTTTGTGGCTTTTCGTGGCTTCGAAATCCTCTGCGGGGCGGCGTGGAGGTTGGCGGTCATTTAGGGCTAGCCACAAAAAGGCACATAGATCACAAAAATTGATTTAAAGGACGTATTTCTTGATATAAAACTTGGGGGCTCCAAAGTTGACGAGAAGCCCGTGACGAAACTTAGTTGCCTTGAGGTATCCCAATAACTGCGCGATATCTGCGTCGGACGTTTCGCGTACCGCTTTTAGTTCGAGTATCAAAACGTCCTCAACAATAACATCCATCGTCTCCTCGATGAGTTCTGTTCCATCCTCGTCATAAATCATCACGGATGGCTGCACTCTGACCAAAAGACCCGCTTTCCTAAGTCGATGAACCATGCCGCGTTCATAAACTTTCTCCCTGAATCCAGGTCCAAGATACTTATGCAACCCAAAGCCTGCCTCACGAATTACATCACAGATTTTATTGACGTCTGAATCAGGCAAGTCGGATCGTGGACGAATGAATTGAGAATGGGGTTCGGTCATTTCTAGCCACCAAATAGCACAGAGTTCACAAAAGGGAGAAAGTAAATCGATTTGGTTTCCGAGCTTTGTACCTTTAAACTGGTTCTATTTTGTGCCCTTTGTGTTTTTTTGTGGCTAGCCCATCATGGGGGTTGGGCTCATTCACGTCCAATCTTGGCAAAATCCGGCGTTTTCATCCAAAGAATCCTAAGGCCATTAAATACGACAAGCACAGTGCTCCCCTCGTGACCGAGCACGCCGAGCCACAATGGAAGACTAAAAAACGTTGAAATGACGAGAATGGCGATCATGGCAAAAGCGAAGATCATATTCTGCCTGACACGTTTGCGTGCGAGGCGACTGATCCAAACTGCAAAAGGCAATGCTCTCAAACCGTCTCGCATGAGAACTACGTCCGCAACCTCCAATGCGACATCCGTACCAGCACCACCCATCGCAATTCCAACTCCAGCAGCGGCAAGTGCGGGTGCATCGTTGACTCCATCGCCTACCATCGCGACATTTGAACCCCGATCCTCAAGCCGAGTAATCTCGATCACCTTTTGATCCGGCAAAAGGCCTGCTCGCACCTCGTCAATACATAATGTTTGGGCTATGGATTTTGCGACCCGTTCATGATCTCCGGTGAGCATAACAAGAGTTTTAATACCAAGTTTCTTCAGTGTCACCATGGTCGCAGTCGATTCAGGCCGAAGTTGATCTGCGACTGCAATAACACCGAACAGCAAGGGGTCATCGGTGATCACCATGAGCGATGTTTCGCCTCGTTCGCGGATGCGTTGCGATTGCTCAACTATCGATTGTGGTATACCGATCTCATGCGATGCAAAAAGCCCTTCGCGGCCCACTCCGACCCATGTTCCACCTACACGAGCGTGAATGCCTAAGCCTGTGTGACTATGAAAGTCGTCGATGGGCTCCTTGGAAATGGCTATTTGACGCGATCGAGCTTCTGCCATCACAGGGATTCCGAGGGGATGTTCGCTTTTGTGTTCTACCGTTGCCGCCAAACCAAGCAATTTCGCTTGATCGATTCCAGCCGGAGTCCAAATTTCCGTAACACTTGGTTTACCTAACGTTACAGTCCCAGTTTTGTCAAAAGCGATGGTATCGACCGTTCCCAAAGATTCGAGATGCACGCCACCCTTAAAAAGCACACCCTGTCGGCCGGCTCGGGCAATAGCAGAAAGCAAAACAGCCGGCGCGCCGACAACGACCGCGCAAGGTGAGGCCGCCACGAGCAATACCATCGAGTGATAGAATGCGTCGTACCAGCTCGAAGTATGGATGATACGGGCTCCAAAGAAAACCAAACTTGCGGCCGTCAGAACTCCGATTACATAAGGTTGCTGCCACGATTCGACGAATCGCTGGCCTGGAGTTTTCTGGGCTTGAGCCTCTTGTACCATGTGAACAATTCGTTCCAAGGTGGTGTCGTTGACGGCTTTGGTCATTCGAACAAGTACGCTCCCCGGCCCATTGATAGTTCCAGAAAACACCGTATCGCCAACCTGCTTAGGAATGAGTTCACTTTCGCCTGTCAACGTGGCTTCATCCACCCACGTTTCTCCTTCCGTGACAACACCATCCACCGAAAAACGCTCCCCGGACCGGATCCGGATCACGTCATCGATCTGAAGCGACTCAACCGGGATTCGCTTGTCTTCTCTGTTCCCACCTAGCACCAGCCACGCTTCACGAGGACGAAGCTGCACCAGCGATTCGATCGATTGATTGGTTCGAAAAATTGCGAAAGCTTCAAGTGTCCCACTCAATGAGAACAAGAACAGCAACACGACCCCTTCGATCCAGTCGCCGATGATCGCTGCACCGATGGCTGCGATCACCATCAACAAGTCAACGTTCAGTTTCTTGTTTAAGAGAGAAACAAACGCATTCAATGTCGGCCCGTAGCCGCCTGCAACGTAGGCACCCATGCAAGCCGTAATCGACCAAAGCTGAGCGGACGAAAACGGCATTTGATGCAAGATGGCACCCGTCACGCCAAGCACTGCGCAGGCGGTCGTTGCAACTGCACTCGCCACAGGTGGCGTTGATGCATTGAACGATGGCCTTTTTTCGGATGCGGATTCAGTACTGTCGGTCCGTCTTGAATCCATTGGATTCCTTGCTCAATCATGAAAAGCGTTTCGTCAACACGTTTTAATCCAGAAGAATCTCACATGCCGACGAAAATGGCAAGGGTATGCGACGACTCCGTCGTCTCTCTACTTGATAAGATCTTTGTCGGTCGTTTTTGCCGATTTCAGGTAGCGATGGCACTCTAGACACTGAACGGTCATGTTGAGATAACCCAAAGCCGCTCGATCGATATTTTTCTCGTAAGCACCTTCCTTGATAATTTTCAGCGATTGTCGAAAATCGGAGCTTTGCTGGAGGTATTTTTCAGTGGTGTATACATTCCAGCTACTCTCCAGGCTCAACGCCGTGAGCGACTGCGCCCCCTTCGCGATCATCTCAAAATCTTCTGTCGCAAGCCCCTCCAAAATGTCTTTGGAATGCACGAGTTTTAATTGCATGAATGGGTCTAAACTGGAAGCATCCTTGATTTTTTGTTGGTTCCCACTGAGCTGCATCGCCCCGAAAGTAAGCGAGACAACCAAAGCAGCGGGAATCACCATTGCCGCAGAAACAATTTTACGATTCATCCAATTTTCCTTTTCTGTGTTTCATGTCTGTGTTTCAAATTGCCTTTGCGAAGGATTCCGCCGACAATTTCTCGCAACGGACGACTGATACGCAATCGGGGTGCCAACTAGAATAAAATGGCTCCATTATTCGAATTCGCCCTAGTGTCGTTTTAAACTCCTACATAACGCCAGAAAGCGAGACACGGAAGTGTGCCTTTTTGACTCGCATGTGCAAAACTCTCATTGTCGTGGCCGTTATTCGATGGCGAGGTAAGATGGAAAAAGGTACGATCGGGTCTTGGATTCTGTCTAAGGTCTAAGGCACAACCCCATTTTGGTCGGTTCTAATGTCATCGGTAATCAATCTGAATTCGGAACTTGCTCCTCCACTGTCGCTCCGCAAGTTTACGGTCGCCCAGTATCATCAGTTGGGTGAGTTGGGTGTGCTAACGCCAGACGATCGCGTCGAGCTTCTAGAAGGATGGATCGTAGAAAAAATGAATCACGGCCCAGCTCATGGATTTGCAGTCCGCTTTTTGACCAATTGGCTCCAGAATCATGTACCTGCGGGTTGGATATGTCAGTGTCAACTTCCCATCACGACTCATCGCAGTGAACCGGAGCCCGATTTGGCAGTGGTTCGCGGGTGTATCACTGACTTTCGTGATCGACATCCATCTGGTAGCGACTGTCGATTGGTTGTCGAAGTTTCCGATTCATCCTTGCAAAAGGATCGGGCCAAAGTGGAAATCTATCTTTCAGCCGGAGTCGAAGAGTACTGGATCTTAAATCTCGAAGAAAAACATCTAGAATGCTATCTGAATGATGCACCTGATTCGCTAAGGATTTATTCGTGCAAGGAAACTATCCGTACTACCATCGGGGACAAAACGATTGAACTTGCGTTGTGCGAATTGTTCTAGAAGAATCCTTGAAATAGTTGCGCGACGCTCTGCCGTTGTGATTCCTGAGACGTCGTGATTTACGACGCCGAGCGTCGTACAACTAAGGGCTCAGTCATCATACGGCACCCCCAGAAACTGGTATACTTTGAGCATTGACTCATCCAATGAGAAATCAACACCACGGGGAGATTTGAACGTGAATTGGACATTCGGAAAACAAGTTGCTTTAGCTTTCGTTTCGCTATCCATGATTGTTTCCGCTGCGATGGCGGAGGACTGGTCTCAGTGGCGAGGTTCTCAGCGAGATGGTAAATCCGCCGAGAAAGGTCTTTTGGCGAAATGGCCCGATGCCGGTCCAAAGCTTCTTTGGCAAGCAAAAAACATCGGCAGCGGTTACTCGACTCCGTCTATTGTCGGCGAACAACTCTTTGTGATTTCTAATCAAGGAAACGAAAAAGAAGAAGTCCAAGCGCTCTCGACGTCTAACGGAAACAAACTCTGGTCAACACCCATCGGAAAAGTAGGCACCAATCAAGGACCGCAGTATCCAGGCACAAGAGCTACGCCCACCGTGTCGGGTGGTTTTGTTTTTGCTCTCGGTTCCGATGGAGATCTGGTGTGCCTCGATATCAAGTCGGGCCAAAAGACCTGGGGCAAAAACCTAAAGAGCGACTTCGGCGGTGTGCCGGGCATGTGGGCTTACACGGAATCGCCGTTGATTGATGGCGACGTCTTGATTTGCTCTCCAGGCGGTGCGTCGGCAACGGTCGTCGCTCTCCAAAAATCCACCGGCGCTCTTGTTTGGAAATCGCCGTTGTCCGAGGCCGATGCTGCTAGCTATGCATCACCGGTGATTGCCAACGTTGATGGAGTGAAACAGTACATCCTTTACTTGGGCAAGGGTATCGTAGGGCTTAAGGCCGACACAGGCGAGTTGCTTTGGAGGTATACGAAAACATCGGACGCTCAAGCCAATATTGCAACCCCGATCGTGAGCGGAAACTATGTCTACTCGGCAGCAAGTCGCGTCGGTGGTGGGTTAGTCAAAGTGACGGGAACCAAAGGCGAGCCGAAAGAGCTCTACTTTGCAAAGTCGCTCCCTGCAGGAATGGGTGGAAGCGTTTTGATCGAGGGCAATCTCTTTGGTTCCATCGGTGAGACGATGGCTTGCATCGATTATTTGACAGGAAGCATCAAGTGGCAGGATCGCGGAATCGGTTCCTCCGCCATCTGTTTCGCGGACGGCCGATTGTATTTGCACAGCACCAAAAACGAGCTGGCGATGATCGAAGCATCGCCTGATGGCTACAAATTGTTAGGCAAGTGCACACCACCGGGTACAACGGATCACGGCAACGCAAAGGCTTGGACGCATCCCGTCATTTCGAATGGTCGGCTTTATATTCGCGATCAAGGTGATATTTGGTGCTTTGACATCAAGGGGTAGAAAGTAGTAGGCACATTCCATGTGCCGTTCACCAAGAATCCTGGCAAAAGCTTGATTGCGAACGGCACGGCGGAGCGTGCCTGCTACTTTTGTCGGCTGTGTCACGTTTGGCAGAGCCTGATAACTAGATTGCACAGTGCAACAAAACTGTAAGCGTCCACGACAACCAGTGAGTCGGCCGATGGTTACTGGCTTGCGGTTTGCTCTCGCTTTAGCTTGGCAGCCACGATGCGACGGGCTCGCGTGATTTGCTTGCGATCCTCTTTTTGGCGGGATTCCGCTATTCGATACTCCCGAA